>NZ_JBCOAR010000003.1:0-177041 GCF_040226755.1 Ligilactobacillus sp. RTP31139st1_D10_RTP31139_211217 | reverse complement strand
GTGATGGGTGGTCAGGGGATCGAACCCTGGACCCACGGATTAAGAGTCCGTTGCTCTGCCAGCTGAGCTAACCACCCAATTTATCAACAAAAAATATTATAGCAAAGAAGCCCTGCTAAAACAAGCAAAATTTTAAAAATATTTTTATGGATAAAAATAAGATCTGTTTGGACAACCCCAAACAGATCTTATTTTCTAAATTCAGTTGTTTATAATGAGCCTCGGCGCTGATGCACCAAGGTGTAGATCTTTTTGATCACGAAATACAATAATGGTACGCAGATCGCCGTTGAAATGGAATTGATGACAGTCGCCGGTAAGCTGAAAAAGGCGGCCACCGCAGCTGTTTTAAAGCTTGTCCCGACCATCAATGCTTCAACGATCGAAGCTAGATACGAAGTCACGATCTTAGTCGATCCTGCAGCTATCGCCAAAATCATGATATTTCGCTGACTGTCAACATATCTCATAGCCTTGAAAAGTCCGGAAATTATCAAAGCTACAACTATGACCTCAAGCATCGTCAGCCAAGAGACAGCAATGTATCCATTTAAGATATCAAAACCACCCAGGCCAATGATACCGGCCAACATACCATTGCGTTTTCCCAAAAAAAGAATCGCTGTTACTGTCAATGTATTGCCAAAATGGATAAACGGGCGGCCGACCATCGCAGGGATCGGGATCCGTAACGTCCAAATGCCAATATAGATCAGTGCAGCAAATAGACCCGTTAAAATGACCGCCCGCAATGTATTTTGCTGGTCACGCAACATAGTATTTCCTCCAAAAAATCATAACTTTTCTAACAAATATGGTAATGCACGCGCATAATCGACGCCAAAACGCTGATCTCTAGGGGTCGGTGTCAGCTTTATCGCCTGAAAAATAAATTCCATCGCGAGATTCGCAGCAGCCTTGACCGCTTTCCCCTTCATGATCCCCGCCAGTAAAGCACTGGCAAACAGATCACCTGTCCCAAAAAAGTTCCCAGCCAATTTGGGACGCGTCAAGATCCAAGTTTGGCCCATTTCATAACCGATCACGGCGATCTTGTCACCGCAGTCTATCCCAGTTAAGATCGCAGTTTCTAACTTGAATTTAGTTGCAAAACGCACAAGCAGTTGCGTTGCTTCAGCGATCGCTAGTGGAGAAGTAGTCAAAGCCTCATCTAAAAGCAGTTGGGCTTCCGTTAAATTTGGAGTTGCGATCGTTGCTTGGTGCACTAATTTGCGCATCTGTACTACATAATTCATGTCAAAACCGCGGTAAAGTTTACCATGGTCGGCCATTACGGGATCAACTAAAAAAAGCGTTTCAGGTGTCTTAAGAACTGACAAATGCTGTAAGATCACATCTAAAGGTCTAGCCCCCAAATATCCCAGATAGACGGCTGAAAACCTAAGTTGTAATTTTTGCCAATGCTGGAGAATGTGTGACATTTCAGAAGAAAGATCTAAGTAGGTATTTTCACCAAAGCCCCCCGTATGCGTTGATAAGAGTGAGGTCGGTAAAACATCTGGTCTCAAGTTTGCAGCCGCCAGCAAGGGTAGCGCTACACTCATGGAAACCTGACCCACACAGGACAGATCCTGACTGATCAAAACATCGGCATGCATTCTGTCACATCCTTTTCATACATCTGCAACTGATATCTGTTAGAGCGCTCAAACATAAGAGCTTGTATGTATTATATCATCTTTAATGTTTACTAACCACGGCATTTGGCATTCTTTTGCATTTAATTGTGGAATTATTGCATGCAACATTATATAATACTTCTATTAATTTAGTTAAAGGAGTTTTTTGCATGTCGATCATCTCAACTGTCCTGATCATAGTCGTTGCCCTGGAAGCTCTCTATATCATGGGAATGGAAATGTTTGGGAGTGAAGAAAAATTACATCAAACTTTTGGCCTTAGAAAAGAGTATCTCAAAATGCCCGAAGCGCGTGTCGCAATGGCTAACCAAGGACTATACAATGGTTTTATCGGTATCGGTCTCTTGACCTGTCGCTTTATTTTCCCAGAAAATGCTCAATATATGGGGAGTATGATGTTTGTGATCTTCGTTATTGTCGCCGCAGTCTATGGCTGGTTAAGTGCTAAGAACCCTAAGATCCTACTTGCCCAAGGAACACCAGCTATCCTGGCTTTACTTGCACTTTTGATCTTTAAATAAAAAATGGTCGCCTGAATGAAAATTCAAGCGACCATTTTTATTACTATTTATTTTACCAAACGAATAAACCAACCATTGCTGCAGATAAGAGGGAAACTAAGACCCCTGAAAGCAACATGTAGCCAACGTTTTTGGAGATAAGATCGTTCTTTTCACGATCAACGATACCTTTGAAACAGCCAATGATCATCCCGACCGTTGAGAAGTTAGCAAAGGAAGTTACAAAGACTGTCAAGACAGCTTTGTAGTGTGGTGCAAAGTCATTGATCGTGCTTGTTACACGACCCATAACAACAAATTCATTTGTAACTAATTTTGTACCCATATATTGTGCAAATTGGAAAGCTTCGCCGTGTGGTAAGCCCATCAACCATGCAAGTGGGTACATAATGATCCCGAGAATGTGTTCCAAGGAAAGCCAAGGATTGATCATACCAAGTAACTTATCGATCAAGGCTGCCAAAGCAACAAAGGCGATAACGTTAGCGGCAATGATCAAGACCAAGCGACCAGCGCCTAAGATGGAATCACCCAAGAAGGAGAAGAATGGTTCTTTTTTAGCATTACCATCAGCATCAACATCACCGATCTCAGTTTCAGCCATCGCTGAGCCTTTCATCGTAGCGATCGTGTCTTCTTCTGGTGTAACAGTGACTGGGTTCAATAAAGCAACTACGATCAACGCATTGATAACGTTGACTGGAACCGCCGTAAGGATATATTCCCCAGGCATCATTTGCGTATAAGCACCGATGATCGAAGCTGTCACACAGCTCATCGACATCATCGCTAACGTTAAATTACGTTTAGCATTGATCTGCTTAAGTTGTAAAGAAGAAACCGCCAAAGCTTCTGTGTTACCAAGAAACATCATTTCGATCGCAAAGAATGATTCAAACTTAGGTTGTCCTGTAATAAAGGATAACCCACGTCCGATCCACTTGATGATCCATGGCAAGATACCGATATAAGTCAAGATATCAAACAATGGAACGACCATCAAAATTGGAAGCAACACTTGCACGAACCAGTCCATTTGTTTAACTTGGACCATGCTTGGAAGTGCAAATTCGATCCCGATATATGCGATCTTCATCAATTCATTAAAACCAGCAGCAGCACCTTGAACGATCATCCGTCCACCTTCAAAGCTGGTCAAGAACCAAGCTAATACGAGGTTAAAGATGACCATCGTACCTACACCACGCCAATTGATCTCACTGCGGTTCTTAGAAAAGATCACGCCGACCGCAAGGAAGATCACTAAACCTAAAACATTTATTGCTAAATACAAGATTATTTCTCCTCTCTCTATCAATAAAATAAATAGCAATTTATAAATGACTGTAAAACTTCAATTAGTATATCTATTTCTTTGGGATTTGTAAATATTTTTATTAACATGGTTTAATTTTTAAAAATAATAAAAATATAATTTAATCCGCCAAAAGATACGTACCAATCGCAAGTAATAAACTTAACAAACTACAAAAATAGCAAACATTGCTCAATACCATCTCCGAACGATTACCTAGAGATTATAATGTTAACCAAAAAATAATTTAAAATCACACTTAATTTTAGCAAAACATTCGGAAGTGGTAAAGAATGACACCCAAAAAATGAAAGCGCTTGACTTTTGAGTGTCATTTAGTATAATTAAAGGTGAAAAGGGGGCAATTAAGCCTTCACATGTTACGCACATACTAGCGTCTGACATTGACGTAGCAGGTGTTTTGGACACTTTGGTCTGAGGGCTTGGATCCTCCTTTTAGAACCACCCCCGACAGTTCAAATAAACGGATCGCCAATAATGTAAAATAAGATCGTGAAAGAACATAAAGGTGGCGATGAAAGGTCTATTTGACTGTGCTATATATAATATAGACCATGGAACTCCTAGCTAGCTTCCATGGTCTTTTTCTGTATTTAACAAGGTTTTTAGAAATTAAAACGAATGTTATATCCAATGTAGATCATATTTTTCGTTTTTTATTAATATCATCACTATTTACTAAGCCATACCTCTTAAACTTTACCTAAGCTGTTTTAAGTTTACTTTAAATCTCTTTGTAACCAGTTCCATCACCTTGCTTATCATAGTAAAATATACTTAAATTATTCGAACTATTAAATCACATAGAAAGGTAGGTAACACGAGTGGACGACCCTTATCCGCCTCGCGCTATTTTTGTACGCTTAGAAAAGATTTTCTTTGTCTATCGTAGTTAGTGCTAGGCAGCAAATGTTAGTGCTAGATATGAATTACAGAAAGGAAATATAATAAGTGAGACCTTATCAGAAGAATTTAGAAGAATTACTACAAAATTATGAGCAAGAGGACCCTTTACAGGGCCTTTCAACCAAAACTGCAACTGAAAGACTAGCAAGTGACGGGCCTAATGCCCTAGTTGCTAAAAAAACACCAAACTGGCTGTTATTTATCCGCCAGTTCAATAACATGATCATCTATATCTTGTTATTTGCGACACTATTGACGCTTTTTCTAGGACACTATACCGACGCGATCGTGATCAGTGTCGTGATCATCGCCAACGCTATGATCGGTTACTATCAAGAAGCAAACGCCGCTGATGCTTTAGCTAAGATCAAAGACTTGCTGGCAACTAACGCCACGGTCTACCGTGATGGGATCCGACAAGATATCGATGCGACCAAATTAGTTCGGGGCGATGTCGTCTTTCTTGAAGCGGGTGACCAAGTTCCCGCCGATCTACGTTTGATAAAGACCGCTGACCTTAGGATCCAAGAGTCCGCTTTGACGGGTGAAGCAGATGCGGTGACCAAACACGCTGATGCTTTAGAAACAGCTGACTTACCTTTGGCTGAACAAGCAAACATGGCTTTTTCATCCACTACAGTCGTCAACGGTTCTGGTTTAGGCGTGGTCGTAGCGACCGGTGAAAAAACCGAATTAGGAAAGATCTCGACCGCAGTTGCTAGCGCTAAAACGCGGCCAACTCCATTAGTCAAAGAGATCAACGCTTTAGGTAAAACCGTTTCACTTTGCGTTTTAGGGGCAGCCGTCTTACTGTTTATCTTAGGTTTTATCTTTGAGACCTATTCCCTACCCGTCTTGACTTTAGCGATCGTAACGATGATCGTTGGCTCGATCCCTGAAGGCCTGCCAGCTACGACTTCGGTGATCTTAGCTTTAGGTGTGTCTGACCTCGCTAAAAATAAAAATGCGATCGTTAAATCACTGCCTTCAGCTGAAACATTGGGGGCGGTCGATGTGATCGCAACAGATAAGACCGGGACATTGACTAAAAACGAAATGACCGTGACCGACATTTACATTGATGAACGTCATTTTTCCGTCAGTGGTAGTGGTTATGCTCCAACTGGGACGTTATTTATCAATGGTGAAGCGACTACTGAACGTGAAGCTAAGCTAAAAGAGCTTCTCTTAGCTGGTTATTTTGCCAACGATACGACTTTGACCCAAGTTGATGATACTTGGACGATCAACGGTGAACCAACTGACGGAGCTTTCTTGACCGCTTATCACAAGTTGATGCCAAACAAAGAAAGTGTCCAACTAGAAAAATTAGATCTCTTGCCTTTTGATTCGTTCCACCGTTACATGGCAAGCCTTATCCAGCTTTCAAATGGTGCTAAAAAGATCTATCTGAAAGGTGCACCAGATAAGTTGTTCAACTTTGCCCAACAACAAGATCCAAACTTTGAGCGTTCATTTTGGCAAGCCAAAGCCGACCATTTAGCCAACCAAGGCAAACGCATCGTGGCTTTAGGTGTGATCAAAGACGCTGACCAAATCACTGAACTAGAACATGAACATCTCGAAAATGGCTTTACCTTCCTGGGCTTGACCGGGATCATCGACCCGCCACGCCCAGAAGTTATCACAGCTTTACGTGAGATGAACAAAGCCAAAGTCGAAGTCAAAATGATCACCGGCGACGCTCCCCTGACCGCAGCTGCGATCGGACGTCAATTAGGCTTATCTGATGGTGAATTGCACACGATCACTGGGGTAGAATGGGATCAACTGACGACAAAAGAAAAGTGTGAAGCAGCCGTTAAAAATCAGATCTTTGCTCGGACAACACCGGAAAACAAACTCGAGATCATCGAAGCTTTACAGCAAAGTGGCAAGGTTACGGCGATGACTGGTGACGGTGTCAATGATGCCCCTGCGTTGAAAAAAGCTGACATTGGGGTTTCTATGGGGATCAAAGGAACTGACGCTGCTAAAGAAGCTTCCGATATGATCTTAACCGATGATAACTTTGCGACTTTAGCTACTGCGATCAAAGAAGGTCGCCGGATCTACGACAATATCAAAAAGAGTATCCTCTTCTTATTGCCGACTTCATTTGCTGAAGGGCTGATCATCTTCTTGACGATCCTTTTCAACCAAGAGATGCCTTTGCAAGCGACCCAACTGCTTTGGATCAACTTAGTCTCTGCGATCACGATCCAATTTGCGTTCATCTTTGAACCAGGTGCAAGTGACTTGATGAAACGTCCACCACGTAAGAGCAATAGCCGCTTAATCTCAGGACGTGAAATGCTTCAGTTAGGCTATGTTTCATTACTGATCGCCTTAGTCGGCTTAGGTGCTTATGAGCTGCTGATCGCGACAGGTGCTTCGGCAACGCTAGCAAGTACAGCGATGGTCAATATCATCGTCTTTAGCAAGATCTTCTACTTGTTCAACATCCGCACCGAAGAATCGGCCTTCTCGAGTGCTTCATTCACAAATAAAAAGGCCTTCTCGATCATCTTAATCATGATCTTGTTACAAATGGGATTGACCTACTTGCCATTCATGCAAGATGCCTTTAGCACAACGGGGATGCAACTAGGCGAATGGATCTTGACGATCGTCTGCGGTTTTAGCGTGCTAGCTGTGACTGAATTGGATAAATTCTTTAAACTTCGCTTAGCTCGGGCTAGAAACTAATTTTAAATGAGAAGCTCACCATGGTGTTTAGGCATCATGGTGAGCTTTTTTGCTATCCATTGCCACACGCTTCTTGCGCTAGATCTCAAACACCTATGTTACAATAAAGCTAAAAAAGAAGGTGTCCACATGTCCGAAACTATCTCGTGTCGGCAAACACTTGCCGTGACTAGCCATCGCGTCCTAGCTAGCGACCTAAACGAACATGAAACTGTCTACGGGGGCGCACTACTATCTCTACTCGACGGGACGGCCTCGATCTCTGCCAGTCGTTTTGCCCGCTCACAATGTGTCACAGCTGCCCTCGACCAGGTCAACTTCATCAAGCCTTTTGTGCTAAATGACTCACTATGTATCGAAAGCTACGTGACTGGGCACGGTAAACGGTCGCTCGAAGTTTTCGTCAAAGTCATCGGCGAGCATCTCGATACCGGTGAACGTTTCTTAGGGATGACCGCCTTTTTGACCTTTGTTGTTTTAGATAAACAAGTCATTTTACCCGAACTGAGCGCTGAAACACTGGAAGAAAAAAGCCTCTGTGCTGACTTTCAAAAACGCGAAGCTTATCGACGCCAAAAAATAGCCGAACAAAAGAAACTTCAAGCTTCATTGAGCCTAGATTTTCCGTGGCAAAGTTAAAATTATCAAAAAAGTACGCCTTGAGCCGATCTCAAGACGTGCTTTTTTAATATTATTTTTTGTTCGTTAAAGAACCACTATCGACCGCACCTTGCGCCAAGTTCAATAACAACTTGATCGCTTCTTCATAACTACAATCTCTTTCGTTCATAACTGTCCTGATCAACTCTTCAGTTGACGTCTTAGATGAGATCATCATACTAGTTCCGCACTATATCATGTGAGCAACACCAAAAGGATATAGCCTTCCTTTCTCCAAGATCTGAAGCGCCCCGCTTCTCTTACCGTACATTGAACACTCATAGCAGGCCCACATCTAACCTTTGATCTGCCACGTATGTCTACCACCAACTAGCAAACACGTGTTCATTTATTTTCGTTACTTTTATATTCTAGCGCGCCACCATCAAAAAATAAAGCATTAATATTGTTCAATTTTTTTAACTATCGCAACTATCCGTGGTAAGACAAGCAAACTTCCCTATAAAAAAATTTTGGACTTCTTTTTTATTCATTTTCACTCGCAAATATTAATTAAAAGCTTTAATAACAACAATAATACGATTTTTCTTATAGTCCGCCACAAAGCCTTATCCAACTTGCTTTCATAGTCATTTACATTCTTTTATATGTTATTATTAATTAAACTTTTAATATACATAAGTTAATAGTTATGGTTGTTTGAGATAAAATTTTGCGTAGCTAGTTAAAAACAATTGACGTTCATTTCAAAAACAGCTATAATCGCACTAACTTGATCGAACTATCGCTTTGATGAGATGAGTGGCAACGCCCAACAGAGACTAGCTCAATGCTGAGAGAACTAGATGTTAGCCACGGATGAACTCGGAGCTGTCCAACGGTGCGAGCCGTTAACGTCCGAACTGGGCCTCCAATTCATGAGATAGCCAGTGTGAGCTGACTATAAATCAAGGTGGTACCGCGGTAAAACGTCCTGACGATTCTTTCGTGAGGGCGTTTTTTGTTTCTAGCAAAGAAAGGTGGAATTTTGATGACAAATAAGCAATTAGTATTACAAACTGATTTTGGTTTAGGAGATGGTGCGGTCAGTGTGATGTATGGTGTCGCTAAAACGATCGCTCCCGCATTGCATGTGGCCGATCTGACCCATGAGATCACACCTTACAACATTTGGGAAGCTTCCTATCGTCTCTACCAAACGCTCAGTTATTGGCCAGTTGGAACGGTCTTTGTTTTCGTCGTTGATCCTGGCGTCGGAAGCGACCGTAAAAGCGTCTGTGCGCTCACTAAAACGGGTCACTATGTTTATTACACCAGACAACGGTACCCTTACGCATATCGCCAAATTTTTTGGTTTAAAAGCCGTCCGTAAGATCAATGAAACTACGAGCCGCTTGCCCACTCCGATGAAAGTCACACCTTCCATGGCCACGATGTCTACGCTTATAATGGTGCCCGCTTAGCCAGTGGCCAACTCGATTTTTCTGATATTGGACCTAAGATCAACCCAGCCACGATCGTCAAATTGCCACCAGTCGTCACTGCCGATTCGATCACCGGCATGGTCGATATCTTAGATGTGCGCTTTGGCTCAAAGAAAAAGCGGACTTGGTATACACAACAACCGTTCAAAGCAAGCGACTGGTTCGTCGTCATTTTAGCTATCGCATTATTTGGGATCACACTTTACCTCTTCAAATTGAATCATGGGCGTTTTTATGACCCATTCAACTAAAAAAGCTACCAGTCTACACTGATAGCTTTACATAGAACGATCAAAAAACTGGTCACGATCAAACATCGCGATCAGTTTTTTTATTTTATCAGCATCACTACCACGATCCCGATCACCTCTAAAACAGCATAGGTCCCGGTCAGATATAATGTTCCACGCTTATCTTGTTTACTCAACTGATAGTAGATCACACCAAAGAGCAGTATTTGTAAGATATTATTATTCACGTAAGCTGATCCAAAGACTGATCCTGTGATCACTATATAACTAGCTGAAAAAACACTAAGCAGACAATTAACGATCACCAGTGTCAAAAATAATGCCTCTTTATCGCCTTGATCGCTAGCTATGATCACTAAGAGACCGATACCCCATATTACTAAAAAACCAATCAAAGAGCCGATCGCTGTCCCAATGAGCGTGATTGCATTAATAAAGAATTTTCCTTCAAGCGGTACCTCAGCTGGGAGGGGCGTTGCTACTTGTGTAACAAGATAGACCCCCGCCACTGAAAGAGCAACGACTAAAAAGACAAGGCCCACCTTGGTCAACACAGATAATTTAAGTCCTGAATGTGACATCTCGAACACCTCTTTTTACAATTATTTTCTTCAGTATATACTGTTTTATCACATGGTAGTCCAAGTAAGCATAAGTGGTCATTTATTCGACTTATTTGGCTATCAAAAAAAGCAGAGACCATAATGATCTCTGCTCGTTAGCAACGACTTAAAGCCCCTGCTCTTTTGTATTTATCCCTGGCTTCCAAGTTAAATAGCCTTTATAGTCATCTACGCAAAGGAGTTTTTCAGCATTTTCGATCCGATCAGCCGTTGGCGGTTCAACACCTTCCAAGCGATACTTGATCCCCATTTCCTTATACTTACGAACTCCCATTGTGTGATAAGGCAAGACTTCGACTTTCTCGACATTTTTCAACGTCTTAATATATTCGCCGAGTTCTTTTAAATACTTATCATTGTCGGTGATCCCTGGGACCAAAACGTGTCTGATCCAAACTGGTTTACCGAGTTCAGATAGATACTCACACATGTCAAGAATGTTCTCGTTTGGATAACCGGTCAAGAGTTTATGCTCATCGGAGTTGATATGCTTGATGTCCACCAATAAAATGTCGGTATATTCCAGCAACTCATTGAATAAGCTAAACCATGGTTCACGGCGCGTAAATGGCGCTCCACATGTGTCCAAGCAAGTGCTGATACCAGGTTCTTTACACTTCTTGAACACTTCCAAAGCAAATTCTGGTTGCAATAAGATCTCGCCTCCTGAGAGGGTGATCCCACCGTCTTCACCCCAGAATCCTCGGTACGGTAAAGCTTTTTCTAAAAGTTCACTGGCGGTCATTTGCGTCCCAACATTTTTCTTCCAAGTATCTGGATTGTGGCAAAACTTACAACGCATATTGCATCCCTGCATGAAAGCCACAAACCTGATCCCTGGTCCATCGACTGCGCCAAAGGTTTCAAGGGAATGCACGTAGCCTAAAACCTGACCGTCTTTAGTTGGAACTGGATTAATATATGGATTAGCTTTCATTATTACGCCGCCTTTACTAATTGACTGTTGTGCTCTTAACTACATTGAAGTATGGAATGTTCTTGAAATAACGTCATCTTGTTGTTCCTTGGTCAGATCAGCGAAGTATACACAGTAACCAGAAACACGCACGGTCAACGTTGGATATTCTTCTGGATGTTTTTGAGCATCAAGTAAAGTATCACGGTTGAAGACGTTGATGTTTAAATGGTGACCTTCATTCTTCATATAACCACTGATCATGTTTACCAAGGTCTTTTCTTCTAATTTTTCATCGTGACCAAGTGTTGATGGTGTTACGGCGAAAGTATTGGAGATCCCGTCTGTTGCGTAGCGATATGGTAATTTAGCTACGGAAAGCAAGGATGCCAATGCCCCGTGTGTTTCAGCACCGTAAGCTGGGTTAGCACCTGGTGAGAATGGTTCGCCTGCTTGACGGCCATTAGGTGTTGTCCCGGTATTCTTACCGTAAACAACATTAGAAGTGATCGTCAAAACAGATGTTGATAACTTAGCATCACGGTAGAGGTGATGTTTGTTCATCTTGGTGTAAAGTTGTCTTACTAACCATGCAGCGATCTCGTCAGCACGGTCATCGTTGTTACCATAACGTGGGAAGTCTTTTTCAGTCTTGAAGTCAACTGCCACACCGTTTTCATCACGGATAACTTTAACTTTACCGTACTTGATAGCTGAAATGGAGTCAGCAGCAACTGCTAAACCAGAGATACCTGTCGCAAATGTACGATCTAAACGTGTATCCTTCAAAGCAAGTTGGGCTGATTCATAGTAATACTTGTCGTGCATGTAATGGATCACATTCAAAGCATTTACATAAACGTCAGCGACCCATTCCAACATGTCATCGAATTTCTTCAAGAATTCATCATAATCAATGTATTCTGAAGTGATCGGTGCATAAGCTGGACCACATTGCATCTTGGTCAATTCATCGACCCCACCGTTGATCGCATAAAGAACGGTCTTAGCCAAGTTAGCACGAGCCCCGAAGAATTGAACACCATCAGCGATCGGTTGCGCAGACACACAGCAAGCAATGCCGTAATAGTCTGTGCCCCATGTTTCCATCATCAATTCATCATTTTCGTATTGGATCGTTGAACTTGCGATCGATACACTAGCTGCGTAGTTCTTGAAGCCTTCTGGCAAACGTTCTGACCATAATAAGGTGATGTTTGGTTCTGGCGCAGCACCCATGTTATGCAAGGTGTGCAAGAAACGGAAAGCTGTCTTTGTAACGTGGTGACGGCCATCCATACCCATCCCAGCGATCGATAACGTTGCCCAAATTGGGTTACCAGAGAACAAGGAGTTGTATTCTGGTGTCCGAATGAATGTTACCATCCGGAGTTTCATTGTGAATTGGTCGATCAATTCTTGTGCTTCTTTTTCGGTCAATAAACCGTTGTCCATATCACGTTTGATATAGATATCGATAAATGAGTCGATCCGGCCGATAGACATCGCAGCCCCATTTTGTTGCTTGATGGAAGCTAAGTAGCCGAAGTACAACCATTGGATAGCTTCACGCGCATTGGTAGCTGGATAAGAAATATCGTAGCCGTAAGAAGCAGCCATTTTCTTCATGTCTTGTAAAGCACGAATTTGTTCGGAAACTTCTTCACGTAAGCGAATAACTTCATCTGTCATTTGACCGTCGCCATAGTTAGCTAAGTCATCTTTCTTAGCTGCGATCAAGCGATCGATCCCGTAAAGAGCAACACGAGGGAAGTCAGCGATGATTCGACCACGACCGTATGAGTCAGGTAAGCCTGTCACGATCTTGTTGTGGCGTGCACGCTTAATTTCGTCATTGTATGCATCAAAAACGCCTTGGTTGTGTGTCTTATGCAAGTCGGTGAAGATCCGTTCTGTTTCCGGATCAATTTCCATCCCGTAAGCAGCCAAAGCAACTTTAGCCATCCGAATACCACCATAAGGCATCAAAGCTTTTTTCATTGGCTTATCTGTTTGCAAACCAACGATCTTTTCTAAGTCTTTATCTAAATAGCCTGGTTTGTGTGAAGTGATCGTAGAAACAACTTTGGTGTCAGCATCTAAAACGCCACCAGCAGCACGTTCTTTCAACTTGATGTCAACTAACATGTCGTTTAATTTTGTGGTTGCTTCAGTTGCTTCTTCAAGGAATGATTGATCACCATCATAAGGTGTGTAGTTACGGTTGATGAAATCACGTACATCGATCTCGTCTTGCCAGTCCCCGCCGTTAAAACCGTTCCAAGCAGTTGTTACTGTTTCTTTGCTGTTGTCTTTGAGCATCTATATTCCTCCCTGTGTAAAAAATCCGTCTGACCTAAATAATATAACCTAGCACGTACTAAAAAACGTTTGTTAACGTTTTCATCCTTATATTATCTAAAATCGCGCATAAAAACAAGTCATAATCCATTATTTTTGTACAATTTTAAAAAAATGTTATTTCTATTTTTTTACTTAAATATAATGAAATATTAAGCTTTTTCGCCCACGCCAACATGGGTCGTTTTGACCCACTTAGTCTGGCGCCGAATTTTCTTATAACAGGCCAAAACGATCGCAAAATAAAAAAGGTAATTATACCCCAACATGATGGTCATAAAGAACAGCTTCTTAATAATTCCTAAGCGCCGAGTCTCGTGTTCATAAATACTTAGAATATAGAAATTAAAACAACTATTGATAAACAATAGACTCACTACGATCGGCCAATACAACTGGATAAACCAACTGACAAAGACCAAGACTAACAGATTCGCAAGCCCTGTCGCTAGCGAGATGAATGGTAACAACAAATAAAATGTCATTTCCATTTTAGCTTTAGTTCCTATGGCTTTACTTAATAAGATCTTGGGCCAATAACCCACTAAGCAGTCTAATCCCCCCTGAGTCCAACGAGCACGCTGGCGGATAAAGGGCCGAACTTGAGCAAGTGCCTCTTGATAGACCACGATCTCAGAAGCATAGTGGGTCGCTTTAGCTTGCAGTAAAAAGCGCGTGCTAAACTCAAAGTCTTCCAGCAAGGCATTGCCCCACGGATAATACCCGTTTACTGCACTGACCCGGATAAATTGGCCATTCCCTGACGCTGCTGCATTACCTAACCGATTCCGGATGTTTTGGATCCAATTATTGATGATGACAAATTCGATATCTTGTAGTTTTTGTAGCCAATTTTGCTCCTTAAACATAGCTACACGTGTTTGTAACAACGATAATTCTGGATCAAATGCAAAGTGTTCCATGACCCGCAGATAAGCTGCTTCATCCATATAAGCGTCGGCGTCTAAAACACCACAGATCACGCGCTTACGCAAACTTGGGGCTAGTGGCTCAACGAGTTGCTGGTACGCCCAATTTAATGCCTCGCCCTTACCCTGTTGCGCTTCTGGCAAATACCGTTGCAGCAGCTGGACTTTGCTCCCACAGGCCAGTTGTTGCAACGTTTCATTAACGACTTGAGCTGTCTGATCACTTGAGGCATCATCAATGATCACCATTTTAACTTGTGGTAAGCTTGCTGTCTGCGCCACAAAATTGGTGATCGTCTGCCTGATGACTAGCGCTTCGTTTAGCGCTGGGACCAAGATGATCAGTTGCTCAATGGGCTCTTTTAGCTGCGTTTGTTGCAGCTTTTGATCTTGCCCAAATAAAATTAAAATCAGCACCCACACCAAATAGATACCTATTCCAACAAAAGAGACACTAAAGATCAATTCATCGATGACCGATCCCTCCATTTAGTGCTTTTTGTTAAAAAACCATATAGATTTTACCACACGATTAACTCTAAATGATATAGCTAATTTATTTTAAATAAAAGTAGATATTTTTTAATCTTTTTACCTAAAAAGAGGCTGATAGCCACGAATGACTACCAGCCTCTTTCTAATTTATTTAAATTTCTTCCCAAATATCCTTTAAGACATTTGTTTGATCACGATCTGGACCAACAGAGAAGGTCGAAACTTCGACGCCAACTAATTCTTCGATACGTTTAACATAGTTACGCGCATTTTCAGGTAGATCAGCTAAAGTCTTAACCCCTGTGATATCTTCTTTCCAGCCTGGCATTGTTTCATAAATTGGCTTGCATTGTGCCAATTCTTTCAAGCTAGCTGGGTAACGGTCGATCTTTTCACCGTTCAATTCATAAGCTGTACAGATCTTGATCTCATCTAAGCCAGTCAAGACATCCACACAGTTCAAGCACAAGTTGGTCAAACCTGAGACCCGCTTGGAGTGACGCATTACGACACTATCGAACCAACCGATCCGACGTGGGCGTTTCGTGACTGTCCCATATTCATGACCCGCTTCACGGATGTAGCTACCGATCTCATCGTGTAACTCAGTTGGGAATGGACCATCACCAACACGTGAAGTATAAGCTTTGCAGGCACCCACAACTTTATTGACCTTTTCTGGACCAACGCCAGAGCCAGTTGTGACCCCACCGGCGATCGGGTTAGAAGATGTAACGAATGGATATGTCCCATGATCAACATCTAACATAACACCTTGAGCACCTTCAAATAAAACATGTCCGCCGTTGTCCAACGCATCATTTAAAATAACTGATGTATCAGCTACATACTTCTTGATACGTTGACCATATTCATAATATTCATTGTAAATTGTTTCAAAATCAAGCGGTTCGCCTTCATAATCGTACATCTTTTGGAATAAACGATTCTTTTCTTCCAAATTACGACGTAGCTTTTCAGCAAATGTATCTGCTTCTAACAGATCTGCGACCCGAATACCGATACGAGCTGCTTTGTCCATGTAGCAAGGACCGATACCCTTATTAGTCGTACCGATCTTGTTGTCTTTTTTGGCGCTTTCTTGTAAGCTGTCCAAGACAATGTGGTATGGCAAGATCACGTGCGCACGGTTTGAAACACGAAGGTTATCTGTTGGGATTCCATTTTCATGCAAGTATTCCAACTCAGCAACTAACGACTTAGGATTCAAAACAACGCCATTACCAATGACACTGATCTTATCGGAATAAAAAATTCCAGATGGGATCAAGCGCAATTTATAGGTCTTACCATCAAAAGCGATCGTATGACCGGCATTGTCTCCACCTTGATAACGTGCGATAACATCGGCATTTTTACTCAAGAAATCAGTGATCTTTCCTTTGCCTTCATCGCCCCATTGACTACCAACAACTACTACTGATGACATATACAGTCCACCTCATAATATTTCTAAGCATTACTCTGCTTGCTAGTCTAAATTAATGACCTTGATAATTGTAACAATCAAGCTTAGTTTTTTCAAGCAATTACGAATATTACTTCGCTAAAAAAAGGCTAAGTTTATTAATTGCGAACTTTAGCCTTTTTAATTTAAATTATTCTGATTTAAAACGAATAACTAATCCCAAGGATCATAGCGCCGAAAGGGCAATAAGCTACGCGTCCGGGATAATTCTTCCATTTGTTTGACGATCGCTAGTGTTTCTGCACTCATTTTGATCTTACCTTTGCCCCGTAGCACCGCCTCATAGGACGCTGTTACCATTTTTTCCATAATGATCTGGGGCGCGATCTGGCGGTCTGCCAAGGCATCTTTTCCGTAAGCGACGATCTTTAAAAATACTTTGTCATCGGTGCTTTGCTCAAAAGACTGTGTCAATTCATTTGCCAGCCGTGCGATCTCTTTGCGTGACTTCATCTCACTCACCTCATCTACATCTTACACCAAAGCTAAAAATTAAGCTTGTTTATCGGCATAGACTTCGATACAAAAATTTTTCTGTCTACAATTTGGACACACTAATTTTCGTGTACTCGGAGTGTGGGTAGACCAAAAATACTCTTTGAGTCCTGGACGAAATTGGTGCTGACAGTTAGGACAAATATACGCCGTATGCTGCCAAACATAGCGCACTAAAGCTGTTGTGAGCCCGATCGAGATCACTAAAGCCCCGGCTACTAACCACCATGAGCCATGGGTCAAGAATACATAGCTGATACTGCCCCACAAGATCAAGTCGATCACCAGTCCAATACCGATCATTTGCCAGTGTAATTGATGTAATTTCTTTGTCTTTTCCATTTCAAACTCAATTCCTTTCGTAAAATTTCCCGGGAAAACTTGAAATTTCTCCAGTTGCTCGGCTAAATAATCCAACTTGGTGGCGCGTTTTTTAGCCAATTCCAAAGCCTTAGCATTTTGTTCTTGGTGCTCCGCCACTAACAGCTGTAAAATTTTATAGTTTTCCGGTGTATCTAATAGACCTTTGATATCTTTTAGCGTGAAACCTAGTTCTTTATAGGTCAAGATCAGTTCTAAACGTGTGACTTGATCTTCAGCATATAAGCGGCGATCTGCTTCAGTACGACTAGCGACTAATAATCCTTGCCGTTCATAATACTGCACCGTCCGCAAAGTGACATGACACTGTTCCGCTAATTGTCCACTTGAATACATTATTGGCCCCCTTTCTAACTTCACTATAAATGATAACGTTACGTCATCAGCAAGTAAAAAGATAAGAGTGTGGGCCAAAGCGGTCAGCTCCGTACAGATAACAGAAAAATCACTATGATGCGTTTTTTGCATCGTGATCAGTTCATTCATATGCGTGCTAAAAAGGCCCTATCACGCTGCAAAACATACATCATGATAGGACCTGTTGTTATTCATACAATGCTGATCGTATTGTCGAACATTGTGTATCTAAGTCGTGCTCCGAAAATCAGCACTGTGTTAGTTATGTGGCAAGATATTTAGTACATACAACATCGCGATGAAGATGAAGAACAAGACGATGACCACTGGATTTAATTCTTTCCGACGGCCAGCCGCGATCATTGTGATCGGATAGACTAAGAAACCAAATGCGATCCCGTATGAGATGTTAGAGGTCAACGGCATTGCAATGATCGTTAAGAACGCTGGTAAGGCGATCTCGAATTTTTCCCAGTTGATAAAGCGCATCGATTGTGCCATCAAAGAGCCAACGATGATCAAGGCTGGGGCTGTAACTTCAGTCGTCACCACACTCAATAATGGTGAGAAGAATAAACTTAGCCCAAACATACCCGCGATCACTAATGAAGTAAAACCAGTCCGCCCCCCGACTGCGATCCCAGCAGAAGATTCAACATAAGCTGCCGTCGGAGTCGTTCCCATCACAGAACCAGCTAACATTGAAAATGAGTCAGCCATTAAAGCGCGCCCGATCCGAGGCATCTTATCATTTTTCATCAAGCCAGCCTGTTGGGCTAACCCGACTAAAGTACCTGCTGTATCAAAGAAAGTCACCAGTAATAACACGATGATCACAGCTAACATCTGTGGCGTGTTGATATTACCTAAGTTTGCTAGTCCGACCCCAAAAGTTGGTGCCAAACTTGGGATCGAAGAAACGATCTTATCTGGCATTGGGATCAAGCCTGTCACTAGGCCTAAAAGCGTTGTAGCTAAGATCCCGATAAAGATCGAACCTGGGACGCGGCGTGCCATCAATAAAGCAGTCACAAAGAAACCAAAGATCGTTAACCAGGTAGTTGGAACCGTCAATGATCCTAATTCGACTAACGAAGATTTGCTAGCAACGACGATCCCGCCACCCTTTAAGCCGACAAAAGCGATAAAGATCCCGATCCCAGCTGCCATTGCGAGCTTGAGATCATGCGGGATCGCATCGATAACGATCTCACGGATCTTGAATAATGAAAGTAACGTAAAGATAACGGAAGCCACCACGACCCCAGCCATTGCAGTCTGCCACGGGATCCCCATCGTTAAAACAACGGAATAAGTGAAAAACGCATTATCCCCTAGACCAGGTGCGATCCCGATCGGATAGTTAGCTAAAAATGCCATCAAGGTACAGCCGATGATCGCTGATAAGGCAGTTGCTGTGAAGACAGCACCCTTATCCATCCCTGCAGCCCCTAGGATATTAGCGTTGACGAACAAAATGTAGGCCATCGACACGAACGTAGTCAAGCCAGCAACGGTCTCCCGTTTAGTATTAGTTTTTAATTCTTTAAAATGGAAGGTTCTTTCGAGCCAACCTGCTTTGGTGGCTGTTGTTTGACCATTATCCAATTTCTTTCACCTCTGATTTATTTTTACTTTGATAAGTATTACACGTATGATTATAAAAATCAACCCCTAAATAGTTCGTGTTTTTATCAAAATGTATCCATTTTAAGGTAAAAAACTCCTGCTTCGGTTGAATAGCAGTATTTTAGCATGAATTTTCACAAAAAAAGACCACGCAAATTCACGTGGTCTGGTGGCAATTAGCCTTCAAATAATTCAGTTGAAAGATAACGTTCGCCGTTATCTGGGGCAACAGTCAAGACACGCTTACCAGCACCCAATTTTTTAGCTACTTCGATCGCGCCATAAATATTAGCACCAGCTGAGATCCCAGGTAAGAAGCCTTCATTTTTACCAACTTCGCGGGCCATCTCAAGCGCTTTTTGGCTTGGAACTTCTAAAATATCATCGTAAAGTTTTGTATCCAAGATCGAAGGCACAAAGCCAGCTGAGATCCCTTGGATCTTGTGCTTGCCCTTCTTACCTTCTTTTAAGACTGGAGATTCACTTGGTTCAAGAGCGTATACTTGAATATCAGCCTTCTTAGCCCGCAAAGCACGACCTACACCCGTCAACGTTCCACCCGTGCCGACCCCGGCAACAAAAGCATCGGGTAAGTCAGCTCCAAAGGCGCGCAAGATCTCTTGGCCAGTTGTTTGTTCGTGGATCAAAGCGTTAGCAGGGTTATCGAATTGCATCGGTAAGAAATAACCGTTCTTCTCAGCTAATTCCTTAGCGAGTTTGATCGCACCACCCATGCCTTCTTCACCTGGGGTCAAGATCAATTCAGCTCCATAACCTTGCATCAATTTACGCCGTTCGATACTCATCGTTTTTGGCATCGTGATCAATAAACGATAGCCCTTAGCCGCCGCTACTGCAGCTAATCCAATACCGGTATTGCCCGAAGTTGG
The DNA here is from genome assembly GCF_040226755.1 of Ligilactobacillus sp. RTP31139st1_D10_RTP31139_211217. NCBI lineage: Bacteria > Bacillati > Bacillota > Bacilli > Lactobacillales > Lactobacillaceae > Ligilactobacillus > Ligilactobacillus sp. RTP31139st1_D10_RTP31139_211217. Next base: position 156,987 of record NZ_JBCOAR010000003.1, on the reverse strand, counting down.
TTCGATGATCGTGCCACCCTTGGTCAACTTGCCAGCTGCTTCAGCGGCTTGGATCATCGCTAAAGCTACCCGATCTTTGACTGAACCAGCTGGATTGAAAAATTCAAGCTTAACATAAACATCAGCTGCCTCAGCTGGAACAACATTATTCAACCTGACGATCGGTGTGTTCCCAATAGTATCTAAGATCGAATCATAAACTTTACTCATATCAAGACCTCCATTAATTTTTGATAAGTTCTTTAGCTTTGCGCGTCCCAGCTACTTGCTGTAACCAGTTAGCAAAGAATTGTTTTTGTAACGTTTCCCATAAAAACTGTGGTCGTCCATCAACATAGTAATTTTGGGGACGAGCTAGTGAATCTTTAGCACTTGGATCAACCGCTAATTCGCGTGTATATTCTTTTTGTAAGGCATCTCTACCATACTCCAAATGCGAAAATAAAAATGTCTGATGTTTTGTCGGTGCTTCAAGCAAGAAAGCTTCCCCTGTCTGCGAGACTGCTGTGATCTTTAACTCAGGGATCTGTTTTGCCTGACTAAGATCAATATCAGCATAACGCGCATGTGGGGCTAAAAAGCCCGGCGCTACTTGAGCTAATAACTTGGAATCACGTAAGACCTCTTGCGGATAGATCCCAAATAGTTTTTGGGGCAATAAGTATTTATCCACCCCATAAAAGTAGTTGACTGCAGCCATGGCGCCCCAACAGACATACAGCTGTTCGATCTTATTTTGAGCCAAACAGTCAAAGAGCTCCTGCAATTCATTGATATATGTGATCTCTGCAAAATCCAGTTTTTCGATCGGTGCCCCAGTTACGATGAAAGCATCCAGTTGCTTAACCTCATCTAACTCCAACGGACGAGCAATTCGCGTCACTTGAGCTGGAACTGGACGATCTTGATAGTGCTCTTTAGGATAAAAAAAAGTCAGTTCAACTGGATATGTCGTACTATTCAAGACCCGTTCGAATCGTCTTTTGGTGTCCAGTTTATCGTGCATCAAATTCAATACCCCGATTTTTAAGACATTTTCAGGCGTACGCATGACTATACCTTCCTTTCTCGGTAATTACAGCCAAGTCAATTTACTTGTATTCTGTAAGTTAAATTATACACTAGCTGCTTATAAAAGACAATTATACTACTATAAGTACTGAGCTTTATGCTATAATTTGGCAAACATTATTTTTACGAGGGGGACTTGCTAATGGCATTACCAAATCGAAAAGACATTGCACCAGAACTCACTTGGGATCTAACCGCACTTTACCCGAATGACACTGCTTGGTACGACGAGCTTAAAGCGTTAAAAAAACTCGTCACTGATTTTTCAGCTAACTTCGACGGACAGTTGACCACTCCAACCCAGATCATTGCTGGCTTGACCGCTTTAGAACAGATCGAACAAAAAGCATCTGTGATCGAACATTACGCTTTCTTGCAACAGGCAAGTGATATGACAGATCCTCACTACAATCAGCTACTAAAGCAAGCTGAACAAGTTTTAGCCTTTGTCAGTGCTAATATCGCCTTCTTTGATATCCAAGTTAGCCAAAATGACACGGCTAGCCTAGACGAAGTTGCAGCACGAGCACCGCATTTTGCTTCTGTCATTCGCCATTTAAAGAATGAGAAGCAACATCTTCTTGATCCTAAAACTGAAGCAGCTCTGGCCTTGTTAGGTCCGACTTTAAATGCACCGGAAGGGATCTATACAACGGCCCGCGCAGCAGATATGACATTTGAAGATTTTGAGGTCGATGGAAAGCTCTATCCTATGTCATTTGTCCTGTATGAAAATACCTATCAATACCACCCTAACTATAAAATACGCCAAAAAGCCTTCAAATCATTTTCCAAAACCTTGAAAAAATATCAGGATACCGTAGCAGCTACTTACTACACACAAGTTGCTAAGGAAAAGACTATGGCGACCCTCCGCGGTTTTGATTCAGTTTTTGATTATCTACTAGCTAAACAAGAAGTCTCACGTGAATTGTTTGACCGCCAGATCGATCTGATCTTAGATAAACTCGGACCAGTTATGCAAAAATATGCTAAACTCGTCCAAAAAGCTCATGGTCTAGAACAGATGACTTTTGCTGATCTACAGATCGATCTTGATCCTAGTTTTGCACCTAAAGTTAGCTTAGAAGAAGCACCTGCCTATATTCAAAAAGCAGTTTCGATCCTAGGCGTTGATTACGCCAAGATGGTCATGCGCGCCTTTGACGAACGGTGGATCGATTTTGCTGTCAATGCCGGTAAAGAAACTGGGGGCTTTGAGACCGATCCCTATGGCGTTCACCCCTATATCTTGATGTCATGGACTGACGAATTAGCTGACGTTTATACTCTGGCCCATGAACTCGGACACGCTGGTCAAGCGATCCTGACCGCTCAAAACAACTCGATCTTAGGTAGTGATCCGTCAATGTATCTGATCGAAGCTCCTTCAACCTTTAATGAATTATTGTTGACACACTCTTTGGAACAGAGTACGACCGATCCACGAATGCAACGTTTTGCCTATGCCAAGATGCTTACTAATACGTTCTACCATAACTTTGTGACTCACTTGCTGGAAGCTGCTTTCCAACGTGAAGTTTATCAACTTATCGATGCAGGTGCTTCATTTGATGGTGCTAAACTTGGCGAACTCAAACAAAAAGTGCTCAAGCGTTTCTGGGGTGATACGGTCATGATCGATGACCAAGCCGCTTTGACTTGGATGCGTCAATCACATTACTATATGGGCTTATACTCTTATACCTACTCAGCTGGTCTGACGATCGCTACCCAAGCTTATCTAAAATTACTAGCTGATCCACAAAAACAAGTCGGTGCTTGGCTTGAATTTCTAAAACTCGGCGACCAAAAAACACCGGTAGAAGCAGCTAAAGTTGCTGGCGTTGATATTTCAACTGCTGATCCGCTTGAAAATACGATCGCCTTTTTGGATGAGACCGTGGAAAAGATCAGAACTTTGTCCCAAGAGATCGCTAAATAAAGTTTCATGTGAAACATGTCAAGAGCGCAATATCATTAAATTAAGAGAACTAGCTTACACTGTTTTGCTAATGGTGTGAGATAGTCTCTTTTTTACTTTTATCATCTTCAGCGCGATCATCGTTCAAAAAAGACCAGCCTCAAACGAAGCTGGTCTTATAATTGACCTTTCAACTCACAAGCCCCATACCCTTGACCACGGATATTGAGCAAAATAGGTAAACTTTTGGTGTGGAACGCTAATTGTCATTTGAGGTAAAATGAACAAACCGTGGCAACACTATGAAATATCTAGCTTGTCAGCAAAAAGTTTTACTCTAGCTTTTAAGTGAGCGATCAGTGTTCTTTCCCATCGATAATAACGTGAACTCGTGGGTTCTTAGGGCTTTTAACTTTAGAAATAACACCTTTGTCAACTAAGTCTTCAATTTGATCTGGATCATAACCTAACTTAGTCAAAATTTCCTTGTTATTTTCACCTAGATCTGGTGCACGGTCGTAGGATGGAGTATAATTTGAAAGCGTAAATGGTAAACCAATAGTCTTAAAGTCACCACGACTCCCACCTTGGTCGATAGTAACGATCGCACCATCCTTATTTAAATCAGGATCATTTTCAAGTTCATGCCAGTCAAGAATAGGACCAACTGGAACACCAGCGGCACCGAGATCTTTAGTCAAAGTGTACTTATCGTATTGCATAGTGTAAGCTTCGATCAATGGATAAAGCTCTTCCTTATGTAATTGACGATGTTGCCAGTCGATAAATCTTGGATCTGTTTCCCATTCTGGGTGGCCCATTGCTTCACATAGTTTATCCCACTTCTTGTTCTCATTTTGAATAACAATATAAACATAGGCGTTTGGATCTGTTTCCCAACCTTTAGCTTTGTAGGTCCAGCCGATAACTTGGCCACCTTCAGTGTTTTCTGCTCGTGGGATCGCCTTACCCCATTTCCAGTCAGGGTAAACAGCATAGTGAGGAAGCGCACCGAGATTGTCCAACATAATTTGGTCACGTAATTTAATACGACAAAGATTTAATACAGCATCTTGCATTGATTGGTAAACGAAGGTCCCTTCACCAGTATGTTCACGTTGTAGTAAAGCTGCTAAGATACCAATAGCTAAGTGCATCCCTGAATTCGAGTTACCTAAAGCAGCGGCAGATTGGGTCGGAACATTGTCTTTACCCTTGTTCCAACCAGTAGCAGAGGCAGCCCCACCAGCAGATTGAGCAACTGGTTCAAAGGCCTTAACATTTTCAAAACGTGAACCTTGGTTGAAGCCCTTTAATGAAGCGTAGATCAATCTAGGATTCATTTTATGAAGTTCTTCCCAGCCAAAGCCATTTCTATCAGCAGATCCAGGAGCGATATTTTCCACGAAGATATCAGCTTTTTTGATCAAGTCGTACATGATCTTTTTACCTTCAGGGGTCTTGATATCTACAGTTAAGGATTTCTTATTTGCATTCAATTGTAAGAAATATAGACTCCAAGAATCTTCGATATCAAGTAATTCATTTCTAGTGGGATCACCAGTATTAGTCCGTTCGATCTTAATAACTTCAGCACCTAACCAAGCTAAAAGTTGAGTACATGAAGGACCAGATTGAACTTGAGTCCAGTCAATAACTTTGATCCCTTTTAATGGGGCATATGCATTTTGTTCATTTTTCTCATTTTCACTCATTATCACTCACTCCTTGTCAAGTTTTTCTTGTTCCGCTTCTTCAAGTGGTTTTAAGTTTAAGGTTGGATTTAAATTGCCAATGTGTCCCGATTCTTTACCCATTGATGGATCGATCTGAACATTTATGAGGCTTGGTCGGCCAGATCCAACTGCCTTAGCAAAAGTATCTTTCATCTCTTGATAATTAGTTACATAATAATTATCGCCGCCAAATGCTTTAGCGATCAGATCATATCTCCCAGTTGGGTCTAAGGTAGTTGGACCTAATTGATCAGGGACCACATTATCAATACCGTTATAAATACCACCATTGTTAATGACCACTACGGTGATAGGCAATTTGTAGCGACAGATCGTCTCTACATCCATCCCATCAAAACCAAAGGCACTATCACCAGCTAAAACAACTACATGTTTGCCAGTTTCAACAGCAGTGGCAATGGCATATCCCATGCCAACACCCATAACGCCCCAAGTACCAGTATCAAGTCTATGACGTGGCAATTTCATACCGATCATATCACGACCAATATCAAGGGTATTAGCACCTTCACTTACAAGATAAGTGTCTGGATGGTCTTGGAAGTATTCATTGATAGGTTCGATCGCACCGTAATAGCCAAATTTTGGATTGGTTTCGCCAGCTTGGATCCGCTTAGCAAATTTTGCATCATTTTTCGCAGTATCTTGAGCAATAGCTTCGGTCCAATCAGAAGGAACTTTATATCCTGTCGCTGTAAGAGCTGGGACTAACTTGTTTAAAATAGAAGTCAAGTCACCTTGAAGAGGGGCAGAGATCTTTTGAGCAGAATCGAATTGCGTAGGTTCAATATCCAATTGAATAAACTTAGCATTAGGGTTAAATTGAGGTGCACTTCCGTATGAAAGCATCCAGTTTAATCTAGCACCTACTAGAATTACAACATCAGCATTCTTTAACGATAATGAACGAGCTGCAGCAGCTGAATGTTTGCTGTCATCAGGAACAAGTCCCTTAGCCATAGACATTGGCAAGAACGGGATGTTGGTCTTATCTATTAATTCTTGAATTTGTTTTTCAGTCCTGTCATACGCAGCACCCTTGCCAAGAATTATTAACGGCTTTTTAGCTTGCTTAATAATATCAACAGCCCGAGCGATCGCTGCATCACTAGGTTCTTGTAAAGGAGCAGGGTCAACTAATTTGTAAACACCCATGTTCTTTTCACCCAGATCTTCGTTTAACTGTGCGATCGTATCTGCTGGCAAATCAAGATAAACACCACCTGGTCTACCAGAAACAGCAGTCCGAATAGCACGTGCAACTGCTAAACCAACATCTTGCGCTCTGTCTACACGATAAGCTTTTTTGCAGAAAGGCTTGGCAACATTATATTGATCTAAGCCTTCATAATCTCCTTGAGATAAATCAATAATATGCCGTTCCGAAGAACCAGAGATCATGATCAATGGAAAACAGTTTTTTGTTGCTTGAGCTAAAGCAGTTAGACCATTTAAAAATCCCGGTGCAGATACTGTCATCGCAACACCAGGTTTTTTAGTTAAAAATCCAGCTGCAGCTGCAGCATTTACAGCTGAATCTTCGCGACGAAAGCCGTAATACTTCATCCCACGTAATTCAGCTAATCTAGCTAAATCAGTGATCGGAATACCTACAACTCCGTACAGGTTATTAATACCATTTTTTTGTAAAGCGTCAATTAATAAACTGGCACCAGTCCTACTTAAAGATTTATCTACCATAACGCACCCTCCATGGTAATCAATTTATATAAAGGTACCAAATTACAAATTGGATACCCACACCTAAGTTATAACTTTTTTTATATTTATTAGCAAGAAAAAACTATCGGAAATTTTATATCAAAAAATAAAATATTTAGTTACTACTACTTATGGCGCTGATCTATAAAAATGTAAAATTACGCTTAAACATCAGCTAAAATCTTAAATTTTTGATTTATATTATGATGAGTGTTATAGTCAACTTGAATGTAACACCTATCAAATATAATTATAAGGAAGTTATGTAAATGATTAGCATTTTAGTAAATGATATATGTCCAATTTTAGTGATCATGTTACTCGGTTATCTTTGCGGAAAATTTTACTTTTTCGATAATGACCAACGGCAAGGGCTAAATAAATTAGTTCTTAATATCGCATTACCAGCCGCTTTATTCATTTCGATCGTTAAAGCTACAAGAAAAATGTTTGCGCAAGACATTATCTTAACGCTGATTTCTATTTTTGGTGTTGTAGGCTTATTTATGTTAAGTTACTATTTGGATAAGTTGTTCTTCCATAGAACTACCCCGCAAGCGGCGGTTTGTGCCTTGATCGCTGGTTCTCCCACAATTGGTTTCCTTGGTTTTGCTGTTTTAGACCCTATCTACGGGAATAACGCATCAACTAACCTTGTCATCGGGATCGTATCCATTGTTGTCAATGCGATCACTATTCCATTGGGGTTAGCTTTGATCAATAAGGGGCAAGCTATAGCTAAAAAGAAGGCTAAAGCAAATAATAATAAGGGAACTAACGTAGAAGTAGAAGATATAAAGAAGCAAGGGTCCACTAAAATCAAGCAAAAAGTCATGGTGACTATTCCCGATGGTGTTCCAGTTACTGATGCCGAAGCTAAGGCTCTAAAAGAAAAGGGATTAGAACGTGAGATCGACTTGGCTCGAGCAGAAATTGCTGACCATGCTGATGAACCTCATAAACCAATGGATCCAACTTTGAGATCTGTAATTGACGCTATTAAGCAACCAGTGGCTGCTGCTCCATTAATTGCGGTGCTTTGTGTTTTAATTGGGATCAGAATCCCAACTGCTTGGGCACCAACTTTTGACCTAATTGCTAAAGCTAATGCCGGGGTCGCTGTTTTAGCAGCCGGGCTCGCTTTATCGACAGTTAAGTTCTCAATTGATAAAGAAGTACTTTGGAATACCTTCTTTAGATTATTCCTAACTCCTGCAGTTATTGTGCTCGTCGCTTATCTTTGTGGTATGGGGTCAGATCCAACTAAGATCTCTATGCTTTGTTTGGCGACTGCTTTGCCACCGGCATTTTCCGGAATTATTATTTCTAGTCGCTACAACATTTACGTTAAAGAAGGTGCAAGTTCAGTTGCAGTTTCAACTGTCTTCTTTGCAGTAAGCTGTATTTTCTGGATCTGGTTATTACCAATTTTGGCACATCTGTTTTAATGAAATGAAAAAGGGGGCCCCCCCCTTTTTGACTACATATGTAAAGAGTAAATAGTTTTAGAAAAGCTCTGTGAGAATGGCTTAAGCTGTTTTCACAGAGCTTCTTTCTTATGCCTATTATTTTCTAGTAGTTTGACATACTGAAATAAGCACTCATTGCTGCATAATCTGCTTGCGTGATCCCTGCGATCGTCATAAAAGCTAATAATTGACCCAAGATCACCGTGAGATCATGCTTTTCGAGCTGTGATCCTGAAAGTTCTGTTCCAGTAGCTGTAACTAGTTCATAATAAGCGACATCCTTGTATGAAAAGATCCCCAAATTAAAGAAATCAAATCGTGCTAACATCACTTTTTCTGATGCTTGAAACTTATCCTCAAGCATCAAATATAATTCATCTCTTGTCTCCACAAAGATCGTTGGTCGCTTAAACAATGCATTGATCCCGGTAAATAACAGGCGTTCTGGTCGTTCTTCTGGAAGTTCTGCCAATTCTTTTTTTAGCTGTAGTAACTTAGTTTTAAATATCTGAACTAATTGCTCATTTGCCGTCTTATCGGTATTTGCGGTAACATAGAGCCCCTCTAACTTAGTCACTGGATAGCTCATACAACTAGTGATATCACGTTTGCCAGTCCATAGTCGCTTATCGTAAAAAAGATTATTATATTCGGGATAACGCGTTTGAGCCAAGCGTAAAGTCTTACCCAAATTCCCGATCAAATTGACAGCCATCCCATTAATATTTTGTTCTGTCAAAAAGGCTACGACAAAATCTTTGACCTTCATTATAGATCCCCCTCACTTTTCAAATTTATCATAGCACATTTTAAAGCTAAGCGAAATATATTTTTAGGATAACCTAAACAAAGGGTATGTTCTAAGTCGCTATTTGGCCTTCGAATTAACATAGTAGTTACCGCTGGCTGGGTTAGACAGTAGATAAAAAGAAGGCACAATGACGCAAAATACGCCTCATTGTGTCTTCTTTTTATCTGTAATTAGTTACCTCACATAAGTCATGTAAGATCTCAATAAATTCGGGATCATCGTTCAAACAAGGTACGACATCAAAAATCTTTCCTCCTGCTCTTTTAAAGATCTCTCGATTCTAGATCCCCAACTCATACTTCGTCTCCAAACAATCAGATATAAATGACGGTGAGATCACTAGTAGATTCTTACACCCCTGGCTAGGTAAACGATCGACGGTCGCATCAGTTGCCGGTTCTAACCACTTAGCCGGTCCGAATTTTGATTGATATGTATGTAAGATCTCGATGTTTGGTAATAATGCTTGTAGTTTGGCAGTCGTTTCTTCGCATTGCCTTTGATAAGGATCTCCCTTTTTGACGTAACTGACTGGAATACCGTGATATGAGATGATCAATTTATCATATGGTTTCTTTACCCACTGAGTTTTGATCTTAGTAGCAACTAATTTCAAATAAGTCTCATTTTCGTAAAACGAAGTGATAAATTTAATATTTGGGATATAAGTACGCTTATGATAAAAATGCATCACATCATCACTGACCGAGCCCACCGTTGTTGTCGAATATTGCGGATAAAGCGCAACGATGCACAGATCAGTTATTTTTTCTATTTCAAATTCTGCTAAAACCTGAGCAATATCAGGCTCGCTATAACTAAAAGCATATTTGACTACTGTATCAGGTACTAGAGCCTGTAATAATTCACATTGCCGCTTAGTATAATAGGCCAACGGTGAACCGTATTCTTTTGACCAGATCTTTTGATACATCTGAGCAGAAAATTTAGGTCGCCGGGGTAAGATCATCAATTCCAAAATCGGTTTCCAGATCATATCTGGAGTATCGATCACACGCTTATCTCCTAAAAAGCATCTTAAATAAGGTCGTAAGTGCTTAACATTCGGACTTTTAGGTGTTCCAAGATTGATCAATAATATTCCTTTTTTCATCAATTTGCCTCTAAACTTTTAAATTTATTACATACCTTAAAATACCATATCTATCTATGCTGGGCAATTATCGCGCTTTTTTTAATCATTCTAATCCTTCTAAATGTTTTTGGTATAGAACTTTTGCGATCGAGCAGGGTAAGATCCGTTGCTCGACTAAAAAATCCAAATACGCCTTAAAATCACTATCTCCCGTTGTTTTTTGAACTAGAGCATGTTTTAACTTTTGCATCCGCTTTTTAAGCATAAAATACGATTCCCCTGTCTCAGCAGATAATTTTGACAGCTTAAAATTTGCCTGTGCTAACTGATGTAAAAAAGTAACATCTTCTTGATCTAGTGCTTCATACCATTTCTTCACATTTCTCTCCCCTTTGTTTAAACTCTACTGTTATCATACCGCCGAGTTCAATTGTGAGCAATACTAAAGTAATCATTACAATGTTTTTTAAAATAACGTCCATAAAAAATCCGATTATATCAACTATTTTCCCCGAAAATTATTTTACCTTACTTAGTAAATGTTTAAGTGAATTTTAAATTTTGATAAGTCAGATAAATTTTATTATCGGCTTAAAATAAAGCTAGGCTTATATATGCATATTTTGGTAGAAAATCAATAGTTTTTCGCAAAATACTGAGGTATATACTTATCTACGTTGAGAGAACCTCAACTATCCATAATGAAAGAGGTGATGAATCGGTGCTGTTAGCTTTTAGTGGTTGCGCCCACCCCAGCTTATAGCTCGATCTATTGACATTGTGGTAAGTAGTCTTAACATCCTGCTTAACTTTTTAGGCTGCCCCTGTCCACGTGTCACATAGTTTCATCGATCTCACTCTCTAACTAATAATTGCCAAAAAGTCGTTAAACAAGACTATCCCCTTGTTTAACGACTTTTTGATCTGTTCACTTTTTCAGTATTTTGACTAACTCACGCGCTTTGCGGAAGGAAACTTTACACTCGACAGTCTCTTTAGCATCAAAAAAAGCTATCTCACACTCTTTTGAAACGTGTTCGTCAAAGCAACGCCTAGCAGATAACAAAAAAATCACCATGATGCCAAAAACGCATCAAGGTGATTTTCCCGTTATCCGTACGGCGCTAATCGCTTTATCTCACACTCTTTTGTGTTTTATCAGCCCACTCGATCGTACGGTCGACCAAAGTAGATTGGCTATCCACGATCGGTAAGTCAGTGATCGGTTCGCGCTCTTGGGCAAGTGATAATTCAGTACAGCCCAAGATCACAACATCACAGCCCGTTTCTTGGATCATTTGGGCTACTAGGTCATGGAATAGCTTACCATCAACCACGTCTTGTTCCTTGATATCATCATAGATCAATTCGTCAGTCATCTTTTGAACGGCTGGACTTGGCTTAGCTAAGTCATAGCCAGCAGCTAAGATCTCTTTATCGTAGATCTGATCACGGATCGTACCTTGCGTTGCAACTAAGCCGACTTTTTTAGCTTCCGGATAGCGCTTTTTGATCTCAGCGACCGTTTCTTTAGGCATGTGTAAGATCGGCACATCGACAGCTTTAGCAAGCTCATCATAAAAATAATGCGCCGTATTACATGGTAGAGTGAAAAAGTCTGGTCCCAGCGTCGCATATTGCTTAAAATCTTCGATCAATTCTGGTAGCGGGTTAGGCTTGGTATTATCCAAAATATACGCCGTTCGATCTGGCACTGTCGCATGATTGACCAAGGTGTAGTTGTAATAATCTTGGTCTTGGTGCGCCTTAGTGCGTAAATTCAACTGGTGGATATAACTTTCGGTCGCCATCGTTCCCATACCACCGATAATTGTAAAAAAGTTTTTCATCGTATCTTATCCTTTATTTTCTGCAAAATAACGGGCAAAATTCTTTACATAATTGTGGTTCATCCACTTGATCAATAACCACCGCTTAGGATTCATATCTTCAGAATATTCATATGTTGTTCCATAACGGTTTTCTTTGATCAACTCTAAAGCACGTTCCTTTGCTTCATTTTCACGGGCATATTTTTTGAAAGTCTTCACTGGAACACCCAACCATAAAGCAGCGTGGTCGTTATGTTCATTGCAGTAAAGCGTTTCTGCGTCCTTAAGATCACCCGTCACGTAATCACGTACGACCCACTGTGCCAAGTTATAACCATTCAAGGTCACAAAGAAGCTACTGCGGCCTTGGCGCAAGTTGATCTCAAAGAGCTTGTATTTGCCGTCACGCACATCGTATTTCATATCAAAGTTAGCATAACCGGTAAACTTGATCTCTTCTAAGAATTTTTGGATCGTATCATAGATCTCTTGGTTGTATTCTGGCATGATCGCTACATAGTTACCGATCGCAGATGGAGCTGGATCTTCCAATAATGGATGACCTAAACACATCATCTTGACCTTGTGATCTTGGTCAACGTAGGCATTTAAGACCCGCATGTTACTATCATCACCTGGGATGAAATCTTGTAAGATAAAATCACCCGTATAGCCATTAGTGTAGGATAAGTCAACGATCCGGTCAAATTCTTCGCGCGATTGGATCCGGAAAGCCTTCTTACGTCCTTCGAATTTAACATCTAACCAAGCAATACTATTAGCCGGTTTTAAAGCTACCGGATAGTCAAATGGTTGCTCGATCTTCTCACCGCTGTCGTGCATTTCCTTGGTTATAATTTGAGTCTTAGGATAAGGGAGGTCATATTTTTCACAGACCTTATAGAAGTTTTCCTTGTTGTTCAACTGATGCAACATATCAACATCGATATATGGACAAACAAAGACATCCTCTAATTCCTTTTTGTGGCGCACGATGAGCTCTGCATACCCATCGCCACACCCGATCAAGATGACCGGTTCTGCATGGTCACGATAGCGTTCTTTGATCTTTAACATCTCTTCGATCCAGACTGGATCTTCAGCAAAACCATCGATCAATTCGAGATCCACGATCTTTGTAAAGCGTGTTGGAGCTAATTCTCGTTGCGCAAATGCTTTGACCGGCTTATGGAATATTTCATAAAATGAACGCGCCATGCCGTACACATTAAAATCGCTCCCCAAAAGGATCGGGGTAAAATCTGCTGTTTCAATTGCCATTACTCTAGTTCCTCCAAAATCTCTTGTGCCAATTCAACGTCGGTCGGATATAAAATCTCTTCACCTTTAACTTTTAGATACTTATCTTCACCGCGGCCCGCTAAAACAACAACATCTTCAGCTGTGCTAGCTTCGATCGCCAAACGGGTCGCTTTTTTACGATCAAGTTCAAAAATGACTTCAACACGCTCATGATCGATATGCGCATCGATCTCTTGGGCGATCTGCATTGGATCTTCAAATCCAGGATCATCAGTCGTCAAGTAAGCAATATCAGCTTCTTCGCTCAGTGCTTTCCCAAAGCCCTCGCGCCGTGAGACCCCTTTATCACCGGTACTTCCGACCACGACTCTGATCTTTCCGGCATGTGTCTGTTGCCGTAAAAATTTGAGCAATGCACTCAGACTTGCATAATTATGGGCATAATCAATGTAGACCGTTCCGTGTTCTTTGGACGTTAACATTTCCATCCGACCGGGAACTTTAACGAGTGGTAAAGCTTCTTGTGCGACTGCTTTACGTGCCCCGGCTAAAGCTGAAGCGATGATCGCACTCGCCGCATTACCTTCATTGTAATCACCCGCTAAAGCGATCGTATAAGTGCCATCGATCGCCAAGGCCTGTGCTTTTTTAGTCTTAGCGCTCAATTTAAATTCACTTTGTTTAAGATCTTCAAAATCATTAGCGATCTCAAAATCGACCGGCACATCAAAACTCAGCTGCGCATCTTTGCGGGCATAAAGATAGATATTTTCGGTCCCTACGCTCGCCTTAGCTGTTTGATAAACATCCAACAAATGTGCTGTTTCAGCATTGATCACACAAGTCTTAGAGTTCAAAAGTAGTTGTTCTTTGCAGAACAGGTAATCTTCAAAAGTCGGATGTTCATTTTTACCGATATGATCAGGTGAAATATTCAAAAATAGCCCGATATCATATTTCAGGCCATAGACACGACTCTTCTTATAAGCTTGTGAGGAGACTTCCATGACTAAATGATTCATCCCGTTATTGATCGCTTGACGCATATCGTGGAATAGATCCAAGGACTCGGGTGTGGTCAAGTTGGATTTAAAACGTTGGTCTGGTTCAGGTCCTAAGATCCGGTCGATCGTGGAAAATAACGCGGTCCGATCGCCAGTCGCTGTTTCTAAGATCCCACGGGCAAAGTAAGACGAGGTCGTTTTGCCCTTTGTCCCCGTATAAGCGATGATGAACAATTCATTTTGGGGATAATCGTAAAAAGCAGCACCCAACAAGGCCATTGCTTTTTGAACATCGGAAACGATGATCGCGGTCATCCCATCGCCTTCTGGGTAATACTGTTCCGCCACATAGCCTGTTGCCCCGGCTTTTTTGGCACTAGCTAAATACTCAGGTCTAAAATTACCCTTGCAGATAAATAGCGTTTGGGCTCCAGCTTTACGGGAATCGTATGTAATTTCGGTAAACATTTCTGCTTTTGGTGCGATCACAAGTGATTGCAATAATTGGTGTTCTTGTAATAATTTCTTTATCTCTGGTACAGCTAGCACGCCTGACTGCATCTCCTCATACTCATTTTTATATCTTATTGATTATCTCATGTTTTCAAAAAAAAATACAATGCGAAGCCAAAGCACTACTATAATTTAGTTTGATACATCCATCTAAAATTCATGCTAGTCTTCCAAGTGTTATTTTATCCTATCTTTAAAGTAAATTAAAGCTAAGTTTATTATTTACAAGTATAAAGGAGGAAATTTCATGAACGATCCATTCGATCCCAGTTTCGGTAAAGTTTCTCATATCCCAATAATCGACTGCATAGATAAAAACAGACCTAAAACTACTCTTCCTAGTTTTAGGTCTGTTTTAACAAGGTTATTTAAATTTCTTCACTACGGGCGCCTTTTTGATCGACTGCTAATTGGGTAAATTCACCGGTCAAGCCGTGTTCTCTGGCAGCCTTGATGAATGAAGCCATCTTTTCAGGTGCGATCAGCGTCATTACAGTCGGGCCAGCCCCACTCAAATACGTACCCTTAGCCCCTACTTTATGGCCTAATTCACGTAAAATTTTTAAATGCGGGACTAATTTTTCACGGTACGGCTCATGATAGCCGTCTTGTTCGATCAATTCAGCCACCAGCTCTAGATCGTCAGTCAATAAGGCTGCCACTAAAGCATTGCCCACACTTCCCGCGCGGACTGCAGTCGCATATTCCAATCGTTCGGGTAAGACGCTGCGACTGACCTTAGTCTCTAATTCAAAATCAGGAATATACGCTAACAGCCCGATCTCAGGAAAGGTAGCCTTGATCGTTTGTGGGCGCTCATTTACTATCAGTGAGATCGTCAGTCCCCCGAATAACGCTGGAGCCACGTTGTCGGGATGACCTTCGAGCTTAGTAGCTACCTCAAGTAATTCTTGGTCCGAAAACTGTTTAGCCGATAAAACTTGGGCTAATTTCAACCCCGCCACGATCGCCGCCGAACTACTGCCAAGGCCACGCGCCAAGGGGATCTCAGAGTTCATTTTTATTCTGTGCGGTGTGAGATCTTTATCTAAGGTCAAAGCTGATTTAATGACTAAATTGGTTTCATCATGTGAAACTTCCGGGCCAAGGTCATGTTCGATCTGCCAGTTAGGCATTTTTTCCAACACCTCTAATGTCAAATAACGATCAACGGCTAGCCCTAGGGAATCAAAGCCGGGGCCCAAATTAGCACTGCTAGCGGGTACAATGATCTTTTGCATACATTACCCCTCCAATACTTTATACGCAGCCAGTAACTGCATCTCGGGCATTTCTTTTAACTCTGCCTTGATCGCATTCAGTTGCGCCTCGGTCATCGTATGTGTTACAAGCGAGATCCGCGCCGTACCTTGGCTTTCACCAGTCTGTTTGATCACATTGAAGCTAGCCTTTTGTTTGGCCATGATCTCAGTTAATTTCAACATCTGTCCCGGTTTGTCGGGAAGTACCAAAGAAAGATAGTATGGATAGATCACATCACTTGCTGGGGCCAAAGCAACGTTTTTGACATAGCCGTTAAAGCGACTACCAGTAGTCTCTAAGACGATATCTTTGGTGACCGCGATGATGTCGCTCAAAACACTGTTAGCGGTCGGCAATTCACCAGCACCTGGACCATAAAACATCGTCTCGCCGACAGCCTTACCGGTCACTAAAACGGCATTATTTTCATTTTGGATCGCTGCCAACGGACGTGAACTAGGGACGAGCACTGGTCCGACTGAAACGTCCAATTTATCATCGATGAGCTTAGCGATCCCTAACAATTTGATCGTATAGCCTAGTTGGGCCGCCTCATTGATATCGGCCAGCTGCACACCATCGATCCCCTCGAGCTTCACATCATCGACGGTGATATCTTTCCCAAAGGCAAACTGCGTCAAAATGATCATCTTATAAGCAGCATCCTTACCTTTGACATCATTAGTTGGATCAGCTTCTGCAAAACCTTTTTCCTGCGCAAGTTTTAAAGCTTGGGCATATGAGAGTCCATTTTGTGTCATCTGGGTCAAAATAAAATTCGTCGTCCCATTGACGATCCCTAAGACCGACTCTACTTGATCGGCCGCAAATGAATTGACGATCGTACGCAAGATCGGGATCCCCCCAGCAACGCTAGCTTCATAAAAGAGATCACAGTGATTTTGTTTGGCAAGCTCGGATAACTCAGGACCATGTTGGGCGATCAGATCTTTGTTAGCCGTCACCACATGTTTTTTGGCATTGAGTAGTTGCTTGATATAACTCCGCGCAGTCTCGACTGTCCCCATCACTTCGACGACGATCTTGATATCATCATCGGTCACTAACTTGGTAAAATCATCGGTCAATTCGATCCCCGTCAGATCCACGTTGCGCTTAGCGGTCACATCACGCACGACCACCGTTTTGACATTTAATTTGCAACCCGTGATGTCTGTGATCTTTTGTGCATTATCCTGTAAGATCTTCACGACCCCGCTACCTACTGTTCCTAAGCCTAAGATCCCAATATCGATCGTCTTCATGCGCGCATTCCTCCGTGTCTAAAAAAGTCATATTTTCTTAATATTAACATATTCAAATTCCACTCAAAATATTTTAAACACCTAATTTAATTTAACTAATAAATTTTACTTGTTATTTTAACTTTACTTTGGTAGTATGAACTCAAATTTACTCGAAAGGAATGTGAGCTTATGGCAATTTCATACCGTAGCACGCGTGACCACCATGCTACTCCCTTTTCAGCCTCACAAGCTGTCTTACAAGGCCTGAGTCCCGATGGCGGTCTCTTTGTCCCAGATCATTTACCCCAACTAAACTTGGAATTAATGGATCTACCAAAATTAACTTATCAAGAATTGGCTTTAAAAATTTTACAACCATTCTTTAGTGATTATACTGCTACCGAATTACAAGAATGTATTGCCAAAGCTTATGGGGATAACTTTACCTCACCCCAGATCACGCCCGTCAAATTCACCGATGAGCTCGCTTATTTGGAATTATTCCACGGTCCAACGATCGCTTTTAAAGATCTTGCATTGCAATTATTGCCTCATTTACTGCAATTAGCAGCCCAAAAAAATCAAACAGCGCTAAAAACAGTGATCTTAACTGCGACTTCAGGTGACACTGGTAAAGCTGCCATGGCGGGATTTGCCGACGTTAAAGATACCCAGATCATCGTTTTTTATCCTAAAGACGGGGTCAGCGAAGTCCAAGAAAAGCAAATGCGCTCCCAGACCGGCGCTAATACCCATGTCGTGGCGATCACGGGAAACTTCGATGATGCTCAGACCAAGGTCAAAGAGATCTTCGATGATCCTAATATGATACTTGCGCTACGTCAGCAGGGCTATCAATTCTCCTCAGCTAACTCGATCAATATCGGGCGTCTCTTCCCACAAATGGTCTATTACTTCTACGCTTATGGCCAAATGCTCAAAGCCGGTAAGATCACCGCAGGGCAAGCGGTCAACTTCAGTGTACCAACGGGGAATTTTGGCGATATTTTAGCTGGGTGGTACGCTAAAAAACTCGGGCTACCGATCAAAAAATTGCTCTGTGCTTCAAATGAAAACAATGTCTTAACTGACTTTTTTGCCAGCGGGATCTATGACCGCAAACGTCCATTCCACGTGACGACTTCGCCTTCGATGGACATTTTAGTCTCCAGCAACTTAGAGCGCTTATTATTCTATACGTTAGACCAAGATGCAGCTAAAACGGCGCAATTGATGAACCAACTCAGTACTCGTGGCGTTTATACGCTTGACGCTGAGTTGATCGCTAAATTACAAGCTGAATTCTTTGCTGATTTCGCCACGATCGACCAGACAGCGACCGAGATCAAACGCGTTTTTGAAAAAGAAGCTTATCCGCTCGATCCTCATACTGCAGTCGGTTCGTTTGTCGCCCGCCAATACCAGTTAAAGACAGACGACCTCACTCCGATGATCGTCGTTTCTACTGCTAGCCCGTATAAATTCCCAGAAGCTGTCTTAGATGCTTTAGACAAGCGCCAAGAAGCCACTGGATTAGCGGCCTTGGAACAGTTACAGCAAGTGATCGCCCAGCCTTATCCGCAAACGATCGCGGAACTCTTTACTGCGCCACTCTTACATGATCTGACTTGTGATCCTAAAGATATGAAAAAATTAGTGTTCAAACTCGTTGAGCAAAATTAGATAAGATATAGAGGTTTTTTGTTATGAAAGTTGTTAAATTTGGTGGAAGTTCTTTAGCTAACGGAGAACAGTTCAAAAAAGTTATCGCCATCGTGACCGCTCAACCAGAGCGCCAAGCCGTGATCACCTCGGCTCCGGGCAAACGTTTTAGCGATGATATCAAAGTGACCGACCTTTTGATCACTTATGCGGAACGATTTTTAAATTATCTAGATACAACAGAAGTCCAAGCAAAGATCTTTGACCGCTACCAAGAGATCGCCCAAACTTTTGAGTTACCAGCTGAGGGACTTACTTGGCTCAAAAAAGAATTACAACAGCTCCAAGAGCGGACTTATCCCAGTGCCGAATATCTTTTAGCAGCTTTTAAAGCACATGGGGAATATTTCAATGCCCGCCTGTTGACCTTGATCTTAAATCATCTAGGGATCAAAGCTCGTTTCATCGATCCCCGTGTAGTTGGCTTATTAGTCAGCTCTGATCCTAACGACGCCACAGTCTTACCCGTGACTTATGAGAACTTAGCTCGTTTAGACTATGCGGATGAGAAATTGATATTTCCCGGGTTTTTTGGGGTAACAAAAGAAGGTGAGATCGCGACTTTCTCACGTGGTGGCTCAGACATCACCGGGGCGATCGTGGCCCGCGGGTTAAACGCTGAACTCTACGAAAACTTTACCGATGTGGATGCGATCTACGCGGCTAATCCTAAATTAGTCCATGATCCATACGCGGTCACCAAAATGACTTACCGTGAGATGCGCGAACTCTCATATGCTGGTTTTTCGGTCTTTCACGATGAAGCGATCGTCCCTGCGATCGAAGGACGGGTCAAGATCAACGTTAAAAATACTAACCATCCAGAGCGTCCCGGCACAATGATCATTCCGTATCAAGAATTTACTCCGATCACCCCGATCACTGGGATCTCAAGTGCTAAACATTTTTCCGCACTGTACTTGCACAAATTCCTGTTGAACAAAGAAGTCGGGTTCACTCTAAAGATCTTAAACATCCTTTACAAGTACGGGATCTCCTATGAACACATGCCTTCTGGGATCGATGATCTGACCATCATCTTTGATAACAGTCAGTTGACTGAAGCTAAAAAAGAAGCCGTATCCCGTGATATTCGTGCGGTGATCCAACCCGATGAATTGCGCTGGATCGATGACTATGCCTTGATCATGGTCGTTGGCGAAGGGATGATCAATCGTATCGGGATCATGAAAGATGTGATCCTAGCTATCTCAGATCACAATATCAACATCCACATGATCAACCAGGGGTCATCTGAAGTTTCGATCATGCTCGGGACTAAGAGCGCTGATGCTGATAAAGCTGTCAAATACATTTATGAAGCTTTTTTTGAACAAAAATAACTGTCAATAATAAGAGCCTTACCACGATGTCACACATCAGGGTAAGGCTCTTTTATTTATCGCATTTGCTTACACTCTACACGCACAATATAGCTTAAGATCTGGGTGGGATCTTAAGCTATATTGTGCGTATCAGATCAAAACTCATATACTAAGTCTCAAACCTAAATAATGAATCAAAGTCTGATCCATCAAAAATCAGCAATATATTATACAGGAGCTATATTGGGTGGATGCGTTTCTGTAATAAAGTGTCTCTTTTATGGATTTTGTGTTTCTCTCTTACAGATATATATTAGCTGATCTATAGCTATATTCTAATCTATCTTTAGTTTTTTGACCTGTTTTTGTGCTAAAAAGGTACTTTTGTGTCAGATTAGACACTTTTCTTGTAAACGTTCTCCTTAGAAAGTACTATATATAAAAAGATAAAACTAATACTACTATGGAAAGCAAACTCCCCCATAACTGAGCTACAAACCATCTTAGAAAGGTAAAATGTGGAAGATGGGCTTACTTTTCCCGTAGTTATTGCACAAAATTATGAAAGGAAAGCTATATTTCTTTCTAAATTATGCAACTTGCATAATTCCATATTCGCTATATAGCGCTTTAAAGCAATGGAATATCACAAAGTTATTTCAGAGCTTAGAACCAACAAGAACATCAAGGTCTCTGACCTGATCGGCGATAATATGTCGCGTTCAAGCTACAACCGTTTTATTTCTGGAAAGACCGATATCTATAGCCAACACTTACTCGCTTTACTCGATCAGCTCCATGTTTCATTTTCCAAGCTAGAATATATTGCTAACGGCTATAATACTTCTAAAGAAGATACGTTCTTTCTCAAAGTCATCCTGGCTGCGCGAGCAAAGGATCATGAGGGGCTGATCCTTTGTTATCGCCAAGCGCAATCACTCGCCCAGCCAAAGCACAATGATTTTTACACCCATGTTTTAGGTGCCTTAGATCTAGTGATCCGTCAACTTAAGTCACAACCATATAACTTAAGTGACAATGCTTTATACACATATTTGATCCAAGCTTTTTCTTGGACCGACTATGAGTTTAAGTTCTTCCAATTGATCTTACCCGCACTTTCCCCCGCAGAACTCGAACCATTTTTGGCCAAGATCGAACGTAATCTAGCTAAATTTGGCAGTGCTACACCGTATAATCAGAAAAGTTTCAATTTGATCTGTGATATTATTTTTTATTTTATTCAGCACCAAAATTACGTCAATGCTTCACATTATCTCACGTTACTCGAAAATTATGACCTGACTGAAAATCTGGTCTACGAAAAGTTGTTACTCACATTTTTTACCAATCTCAAGAAATTATTACTCCATCAACCAGCCAATACTTGGCGCCGTCCATTAACTAAATGCATTGCGACCGCTAAATTTCTCGATATGCCTAATTTGGCTGAAAAATTTGAACAGACCATTTTACAGATAACTAACTAAAAGCAGGTAGCCTCCCGTAGCAAGGAAGGCTACCTGCTTATTTGATCTACCACATAAATAGTGGACCAAAAACCATAAAGATCTCTGATCCACCACTTATCTTATAGTGCACTAAAAACAAACATAGCCTGAGTTCGGACGATCTACTGGATGGGTGTACTGCCCGACCTAGGACCAGCAACGTCACCATTTCTTGTAAGCTACTCAACAAATGTCTCAGTCAAATGCTCATTCATCTCCCTAAGATATTCCCTAATTAGCAATATAGTACTTGCTAACATCTTGATTATAGTCGCTAAAACTTTATTTATCTGCTTTTTCTTCAAAAAAGATACAGGTGTATCATTTTTGAGACACTATCTGCTACTTATTTTGCTTCACTGCCCTTTCCGTAGCCTTACGCATCCAAATCCTTCATTTTTACCCTTAATCATAGTTTTTCATGCTACTTCAAACAATATTTTTGTTTGAACGTGCATTTTACACTTATAAATTCTCGTTTATTCCACTGCCCAGTATCCCTAATACTGCCAATAGCATCAAACTCCCTGCATTTTTGTATATACACAAAAACCCCCAGTCATTCAACTGGGGGAAAAGATTATTTTGTGATCTTTACCTTGCTTACAGTATCCGCTGTCGTGTCTTCTGGGAAGTACACTTGATACCATAAGATGAAGGTGTAGATAGTGAAGATCTTTTGCATTGAAGACTTACCGTTGATATGTTCTTGTAAGATCTCAAGTAAGGCCTCTGGTTCGAAGAATTTCTTAGCTACATCAGAAGTAAAGGCTTCTTCGATCCGCTTTCTGAACTTGTCTTCTTTGATCCAGCTAGCAATTGGGGATGGGAAGCCAAGTTTTTCCTTGTTTGCCACATCTTTTGGTAATTCAGCTGCAGCTGCCGTCCGCAATGAGACCTTGGTTTCATCGCCACGGATACGTGTCTTGATCGGCATTGTAGCCGCAAAGGCAGCCACTTCTTTATCAACTAATGGTGTCCGCACTTCAAGTGAGTTACACATACTCATCCGGTCAGCCTTATGCAAGATATCAAATGGTAACCAAGTGTTGATATCAAAGTATTGCATTTGCGTCATTTCATCTTTATCTTTAACGTCATCAAAAATATGCTTGGTGTAAGCACCGGAATCAACGTTTAAGTCCTTGTTCTTCAAGATCTTGTCTCGATCATGATAGTTAAAGACATAGTTTACCCGGTAGTAGCGTTCGCTCAATGGTTGTGCCCCACGGACCAAGAAACGTTGGCCATGGAAACGAGGTAAGTTGATCACCATCTTAGCAAGTGCGCTCCGCAAACCAGCTGGAACATATTTTTGATATTTTTCAAATGGACGAGCTTCTAAGTAAGTGTTGTAACCACCGAAGAATTCGTCAGCCCCTTCACCAGAAAGCGCAACTTTAACTTGTTTTCTAGTTCCCTTGGAAAGGTAGTAAAGTTGCATTGCTGATGGGTTAGAAAGTGGTTCGTCCATGTAGTACATGATCGTTGGTAAGATGTCGAAGTAATCATCGCCATCCATCGTGATCTGCGTATTTTCTTGACCGATCTTTTTAGCAAAGCGAGAAGACCAATCTAATTCACTATATTTGGAGTTGTTGAACCCAAGTGAAAATGACTTGATCGGTTTTAACTTAGCAGCTTCGTTCAAAACATAACTTGAATCGACACCACTGGATAAGAAACTACCAACTTCAACGTCTGCGACCATGTGAGCCTTGACTGAGTTGTCGACTAAGCCTTGGATCTTCTTAGCATCGCCTTCGATCGTTTGATTTTCATCAATGTGATCGTAGTTGAATTTGTAGTATTGATGGATCTCTGTTTTGCCATCTTTATGGATAAAGTAATGACCTGGCAAAAGCTTGTAGACATTTTTGAACATTGTTTCCTTAGAAGGGATAAATTCAAAACTCAAATGAATTGGTAAAAGTTTTTCATTAAATTCCTTCACAAATTTTGGATGATCTAAGAAAGCTTTGATCTCAGATGCCCACAAGAAACTTTGGCCATCATCATAGTAATACATTGGCTTGATACCAAAGTGGTCACGTGCCCCAAAGACTTCTTTAGTCTTGCGGTCATAGATCACAAAAGCATACATTCCACGTAGTTTATCTAATAATTTAGGACCCCAAGCATCATAACCATGGATCAAAACTTCTGAGTCAACATCTGTTCTAAATTCGTACCCTAAAGCTTTCAACTCTTCACGAATTTCGCGATAGTTGTAAATTTCACCATTGAAGGTCAAGACTTTAGTTTCATCACTGTTATACATTGGTTGCTTACCATGAGCCAAGTCGATGATCGAAAGGCGACGGAATCCCATTGCAGCCCCTTCGTCTGCAAAATATGCTTCATCGTCTGGACCACGGTGACGGATACGATCCGCCATTTTTTCAATTGTGTTATCTGGAATATCAGTTTGGTTTACATACCCAACAAAACCACACATAATGTTTGTTCTCCTTTTACTCTGTTTACTGCCTTAGATTACCCTTTATTACGCCAATTGTCAAAACTTACTGCGGTTCTGGCGTATAGGCAATATTGGCAAACTTATTATATGATTTGATAAATAAAAGCTTAACCGTTCCACGCGCACCAGCACGGTTCTTTTCGATGATCAGTTCAACTTCACCGACATCTTGATTTTCCGGTTGGCCATCGTTGTCTGTATCATCGTCATCCCCGTCAGCTCGCTCATAGTAGTCATCCCGGTAAAGGAACGCTACGATATCAGCATCTTGCTCGATCGATCCAGATTCACGGATATCGGACAACACCGGCCGTTTATCTTGGCGCTGTTCGACCCCACGTGAGAGCTGGGATAAGGCGATGATCGGAACTGAGAGCTCTTTTGATAATTTCTTTAATTGACGCGAGATCTCAGAAACTTCTTGTTGACGACTTTCTTTGTTAGAGCCTTCGATCAACTGTAGGTAATCGATCACGATCAGACCGAGATCGCCTTTTTCCTTAGCTAACCGCCGACTCTTGGCACGGATCTCAGACATCTTGATCCCTGGCGTGTCGTCGATATAAATACTCGTTTTTGAAAGGGCCCCGACTGCCACGATCAGATTAGCCCATTCTTGCTCATCTAATTGCCCGGTGCGCAAGTGATTAGCACTGATCGACCCTTCTGCACATAACATCCGGTTAACTAGCGATTCCGCACTCATTTCTAAAGAGAACAATGCGATCGTCTTATCAGTCGAAGTCCCGATATTTTGCGCGATATTCAAGGCAAAGGCCGTCTTACCCACGGCCGGGCGGGCAGCCAAGATGATCAAGTTATCTGGCTGTAGCCCAGCTGTCATATGGTCAAAATCTTTATAGCCCGTTGCAAGCCCGGTGATATCTTCATCTTGTTGCGACAATTTATCGATCTCATCTAAGGAATCAGTCAAAACTTTACTGATCTCTTTAAAGCCACTTTGAGTGCGATTTTCCGCCACTTCCATGATCTGCCGTTCTGCCGATTCTAAGATATCGGCAACGGGCTCATCTTGTTCTTTGGCTTGGGTGATGATATTGGTTGCCGCTGCGATCACCCGGCGGAGGACAGCTTTTTCTGCCACCAATTTGGCGTAATATCCCACATTGGCTGCTGTCGGCACGGATGAAGCCAATTCAGCAATGTAGGCGACCCCACCGACATCATCGAGTTGGTTGTTCATCTCAAGGCGGTTATTGACCGTTAAAACATCAATTGCTTCTCCATCGTCGTTTAAATCGATCATTGCTTGGAACAACAATTGATGGGCACGCCGGTAAAAATCTTTAGCTTCCACAAATTCCATCGCATCAGCTAAAGCATCAGGACTCAAGAAGACAGCCCCTAAAACAGCTTGTTCTGCTTCAATATTTTGCGGTGGTAAGCTGTCATTTAAAAGTTCATTATCCAACCAGCTTCATCCTTTCTGTAATTTAAGTGTACAACTTGAAATTATAACATAAAAAATAGGCTGGTCGAATCTATTGTTACCTATATATCACTGACCCCCAAAATTTAAAAAATATTACCTTGTTTTATATCACGATCAATTCTACACTAAAGAAAATACGCAAACGATATCCGACAGCTTATATCATGCCCGATCAAGGAATGTTTGAGCCACCATTTGACAGTAGATGGACTATTATCCAGTTTGAAGATTGCTATCTACTAGTAGCACGTGGTCGACTTCCATATAGCCCTAAACAATATTTCATTTTACCTAGTGTTATTCGCTACTTGGTAACTATCCTACCTAAATCACTTGCACTGAGTAAATTAGAAAATCCGACTATGCAACTTGCTGCCAAAGAACTTATGGTCCCTGATCTTCGTCGAACCCAGTTTTTTCAAATGGCAAAATGCCGCTTAACTTTATTGTAAATAAGCTTAGATAGTCCACAAAAAACCAACAGTTCAACTATGCTTTTTATATCCTCACCCTCCCTACCACCTACACAAATAGCCCGCCAGATCTACTCTAGCGGGCTATTATTAAGCTATTTTATTGTTCTGAGATGTGCACGCGGATCTTAGCAGAAACCTCATTGTGCAACTTAACAGGGACATTGGCGTATCCCCTCGCACGGATCGGTGCTGCTAATTCCATCTTGCGCTTGTCGATCTTTAAGCCGTGTTGTTTTTCCATAGCTTGGGCGATATGCTTGGATGTGATCGAGCCAAATAAACGACCATCTGTCCCAGCTTTTGCCTTGATCTCAACGACATAATTGCCAGATTCTAATTTTTCTTTGAGGACCTTTGCTTCGGCTAATTCTTCAGCCTCTTTTTTGGCTTCGGCTCTCTTTTGACCACGTAATTGGCTCATCGCTGCTGCATCAGCTTGCTTAGCCTTATTGCTCTTGATCAAGAAGTTTGCGTATCCATCTGGAATTTCCTTAACTTCACCGCGTTTGCCTTTACCGCGCACGTCTTGTGTAAAAATGATTCTCATAAAAAAATCCTCCCATACGTAGTTCTTCTACTCTTTATTTTCCTGCTCTTGTTTAAGAATTGCAAGCAGTTGTTCTTTGACCGCACCCACAGTCGTATCAGCGATCTGGGTCGCAGCATTGGATAAGTGACCGCCACCACCCATTTCTTCCATGATCACCTGCACGTTCTTAGTCCCATTGCTTCGCGCTGAAACGCCGATCTTGCCTGAAGCCCGCTTAGTGATCACAAAAGAGGCTTCCACTCCACTGACATTTAACAGTGAGTCAGCAACTTGAGCGGCGATGACTGGATCATAGACTCGATCTTCTTCACCACAGCAGATTGCGTCTCCCTCAGTAAACTCAGTCCGTTCGACCAAATGATTGCGTTGCATGTAGCTATTGACGCTTTCTTTCATGAAATGCCGCGCCATCACCAGATCAGCTCCAACCGAGCGCAAATAGCTCGCTGCATCAAAAGTTCGCGTTCCTGTCCGCAAAGCAAATGATTGTGTATCAATGATGATCCCTGTCAGCATTGCCGTGGCTTCCAATTTATTGATCGGTTCACTGTCTTTTGATTGATACTCAAAGAGCTCAGTGATCAACTCACACGTCGAACTGGCATACGGTTCGATGTAGACCAAGATCGGGTTATCGGGAAATTCTTCGCCCCGGCGATGATGGTCGATCACCATGACACGATTTTTGAGCTTATCGTAGAGCGGTCGTGCGATCGACATTGATGGTTTCGAGTGGTCAGCCATGATCAAAAGGCTATCCTTAGTAGCTTTTTCCAAGGCCATTTCCGGGGTTATAATTGACCCCTTGATATTTGGATATTGTTCCAACTCCTCTAACAAACGCTCAATGTCTGAGTGGAGATCTTCTTGATCTAAGACGATCCAACACTGCTTGCCATTCATCGCTGCGATCCGACGCACCCCTAGGCAGGCACCCAGAGAGTCCATATCTGGATGGCGATGGCCCATCACAAAGATCTGGTCGGCTTGATTCATCAATTCGGTCAACGCTTGTGAGATCATCCGTGCCCGAACTCGGGTGCGTTTTTCCATCGGGTTGGTCTTGCCCCCGTAGAAACGGGCTTGGCCATCGACCGCTTTGACGACGACCTGATCGCCCCCACGTCCCAAGGCAAGATCTAAGTTATTTTGTGAGAGCTTTGCCAGTTGGGTCAGATCAGAACCACCGTATGCGATCCCTACACTAAGCGTTACTGGCGAATTTTGCTTGGACGTCCACTTGCGCACTTCATCTAGGATCTTGAATTTTTCTTCTTCTAATACTTTGAGCGTCTTAGCATACGTCAAGATAAAGAAGTGATCTTCATCAACACGTTTGAGGTAGATCCCAAATTCGCGCGCCCAATCTGATAAAGCATTCGTCACGAAATTTCCCAGGTTAGAAATATCTTTATCGTTCATCGCACTGGTAACTTCATCGTAATTATCCAAGAAGATCTGTCCGATCACTAACCGCGTATCTTCGTATTCTTGTCGGATCTCGGCATAATGCGTCACATCCATCAGGTACAGCGCATCAATGTCTTTTTGGACCATCAGACTAAAGGCTCGTCCATGCAATTTGACTTCGATATCTTTGTCTTTATTGTCTTGTTTAGCCTCGAGTTGCTCATAGAGCTGATGATCGACCTCTTTTAACGGCTTACCCAGCACCTCTTGATTATCAAAATAGCGTTGCATATAAGGGTTGATCCATTCGATATGACCCTCTTTGTCGTAAAATAAGATCCCGATCGGCATTTTGATCAACGCATCCTGTTCACCGCGTTTGATCCGATAAGACAGATCAGAAATGTATTCAGTTGTATCTTCAGTAATTTGTTTTAAAGTAATATAGGCAACTACGGTCACAATAAGTGTAAAGACCATGCTGATATATCCTAGAATAATATTGGTTCTAAAGGCCAGGATCACACAAATGACCGCTACAAACGCCAACATCCAAGCTAACACACGCAAATGTCTGTCATACATGAATTCAGGCAGTTGCCAAAAATCTTTGTTAAAAAATTTTTTCACTGGTTTATCCCCGCATTCCTTTCCCAATTCTTAACCTAATTTTATACTTCTGCTATTTATTCTATCACAAACGAGTTTGACTCTCAGTAAGTATGACTATAATAGCTTGAAAAATCAAGTTGCTTTGCCCAAAATAAAAAGCCACGGGCTGACCCGTAGCTTAGTGTTATGAGTTAAGTTATTCACTTAGTTTAAGTATACGCCCGCGACTATTTATTGTCAGCCATTCAAAACTAAATTTTAAGCTTTCTTTGAGACTTCCCCTCTAAACCAGCTGTTCTTGCTGAAAAAGGCATACATATCATTTAAGAAAAAGACACTGTAACTAAAGATCAAGGCAAAATTCCCATCACCTTGCAACATCGTTTGGACCCATAAAGCGATCGTAAAGACTGATGCCAGTGTGAAAACATAGTATTGTTCACGTTTACGATTCAATTCCAATAATGCCCCCGTGATCGCCATCGCTAAGTTCAAGCTATCCAAAAAGACCCGGGGATCATTCGTAAAGCTAAAGATCGTATAGGTGCATAACCAAGCAACTACAAAAAATAAGCCATATTTGATCCATTCAAGCCCACTTTCTAGTTTTTCCGCTTGGATATCATCGTTCCATTTTGGATCTAAAATGCAAAAAATATCTAAAAAGATCAAATAACCGATCTGTTCCCAAGCGGTCGCATAATTTTTTGCCATAAAACCTGTTGCTGCGATACAAATAGCTGAGATCGCACCACACCAGCCTTGGATCCCGGATAAGTTCGAGATCCCGATCACACATGCCACGGACAGATTGCCCCCAACAAAGGCTAACAGTGACTGGACTGGCGTTTGGCTAAAAGAATCGACCAACGAGATAACTTGGAGCACAAAGTTGAACGCCAATAAGAAGTAACTAAAATACCCCCAACCTTTACATTGATTCAACAACCATTTGAAATATCCCTTCCGAAATACATTCTTGGAATATTCTGGCAAATGGGTCAATACATCTTGATAACGTTCAAACATCTAAAAACTTCCTTCCGATAGACAATAATTTCTTGCATTTAAAAATTGCAATGTAACTATTATAGCCATGCATTCTGACTAAATTCAACCGAAAAAACACAATATATTGTAATTCTAATTTTATTAAATCTATATATTGTGTGTAATTTGATTTTCAAACGTTGATTTTCCTAAGTTTTTCTTACGATATTTATATCTTTTTCTTAAAAGACAAGAATTGATTTCTGGTGGTAAAATTAAAATGTAGCTAGATATAAAATTAATGAGGTGTTTTAGAGATGAAATTAAAAAAATTAGCAACTGCATTCTTGGCAGGGCTGACCTTTTTAGGGGTAACTTTGACCAGTGCTCCCAAGGCTTTAGCCGCAAGTAGCAGTAATACGCATACGTTAAATTCCGCTTATGTCGTCTATGGAGCCGGCACGAGCCAAGAAGCACGCCAAAATTTAGCTAAAGTATTTGAAACTGATTCTTCGTTCAAGACTTTGACCGCTACCGCCGCTGATTACAACAAATATATCGCTAATGGCTCTAGCAATACGACTGACGCTGCAATGATCAGCTCAGTTGCGATCGCACCCGGAGATCCTGGTTCTGGGGTCAAGGTCAACATCAAAGACTACAATGGTTCTAACAATATCACCCAAGTAACTTCCCAACAATACGCAATGGTCGCTCAAATGGCGGGGGTAACAGATGTCAGCATCGTTGTGACCGCTAATCGTCCTGTTTCAGGTGAATCAGCCTTGACTGGGGTCTACAAGGCCTTAGCCGAAGATGGCGTTTCATTGAACACAGAAAACACAGCGACAGCCAATGAGATGCTTTCAGCGACCCAACCGGCGATCGACGCTAACAAAGATGACAAGACCTATCCTGGGAAACTGATGGCAGCTATTGGTGATGTTTCCAAGCAATTGGCCCAACAAAAACAAGACAACCAAGAACTAGCTACAAAACAAGACATTGAAGATATGTTAAATAAGGCTTTGGCTGACCGTGGCATTCAAAACCAAACGACCTCAGAGCAAGTAACACAGATCTCAGGCGCTTTGGTAAACTTCCAAAATTCACCGATCAGCTCAAGCAAGACATATATCAATAACGTGACGAACACGATCAATAACGTTAAAGATTCGACGGGTAATTTGATGAATAAGGCTAAAGACTGGGCTAACAGTGCTCAAGCTAAAGAAGCCGTTGAACAAGCAAAAGGCTGGTTTGCCCGCTTCATCGAATGGATCAAGAGTCTGTTTAATTAATAAGACCATACGGGAGAGCCCCCCAGCAGATACATTTGCTGGGGGGCTCTTTGCAACTAGGAACTCATATCGCAACCTATGCACCCTGTAATACGCCTAAAGCCGAAAAGATCCCAAGAGCGCACAATAAACCACCACTGATGATCCCTAACCACAAACGGCCACCAGAAAGCATATTTTTGCGATCTGCCACGACTAATTTGTGATAGTAGCGATATGTAGCATAAAGTTCAAACACTCCTAGAACAAAAATTATTGCACTTAAAACCAATCCTTTGACCATTTTTTCACCCTCGTTGCTATTTTATTCCATAATACCACATTTCTTCTATAAAGAGTGCTTGTCTCACCTGGGCGATATCACATATTATTATGGTGGGGCTAGTGTGCAGAAGATGACATTTATAAATTATGCTAGTTAATTCATAGAAATGAGGTCTAAGATGAAAAAAATCGTTTTTACCGATTTAGCTACTAATTTGTATGCCGCTCCATTTTTCACTACACTTGAATTTAATGGGCGGACATTTTACGGAACCAATCGCTAACTGCCACTTGCAATTTTATTTCGTAAAAATTCACTTGCTTTTGCGAAAACACAGTTTGAAGCAACACATCTCAAGCTCTTCGATGACCGCGACAATTTAATGCTTACCCTATTACCCGACCAGATCACCCAGGCTTGTCTGGGAATGTATTTGGCTAAGATCACGCTCCGACCGTTACCCAAACTGACTGAGCGTTTTATCTTTTCACTGATACTCGAGTTAGCTGACGACCGCCAGATCCAACTGTTAAATGGCGAGACTCAGGCGATCCCACAAGTGATATCTTGGCTTACCGACCAAAATATCAAAATCAATGATCCAATGCACCTAGCTTCTAAACTTGATGCGTCGACCACGATCGACTTTAGAAACTTTACCGTACTTTCAAACGGAACTGAATTTGCTAGGACTCTCGAGCTAAGCTAATTGAGCTATCGTCATCACTGAGCATGTGAGAACGCGGGATCTACTACAATGTTTTTACATCGTGGTAGATCCCGTGTTTTGTATTCGCGAACATAAAAAAACTCCGTGATCGGGGAAAATCACGGAGAAAAAGGTTATGTTATTGGGGAAATACTATCCTAAAGTAAATCTAAGATAGTTATCACTTACTACATAAAAAGGGGAGAAGATTGATTCATCATCAATCTACATATCTATAATACACCTAAATGACCCAAAATGGCTAACTTTTTTATTGATTTTTTCTTAAGAATTTAAATTATATTTTTTTCATAATAGATAACGTTCGGTTATTACATTTGAGTTTTCCACAACTTTATCCACACATAGGTCTATACCTTCATAAACAAAAGATTTACCACTAGAATCTTTAAAATCATTTTTCACTCTTTAACTTATAAATCGTATAATACCCAATAAAAAAATATAATAGTTCGTCTTTAAAAACGAAATTTTTAAAAACTTTTTTCAAAAAAATCGCCCAAACAAAAAAACGCCTCGCAATGAGACGTTTTTTGATTAATCTTCGGCAACGAATGGCAATAAGCCCATGATACGTGCACGTTTGATCGCAACTGTAAGTTTACGTTGGTTCTTTGCGCTAGTACCTGTTACACGACGTGGCAAGATCTTACCGCGTTCTGAGATGAAACGCTTAAGAAGATCTGTATCCTTGTAGTCGATGTATTCGATGTGGTTAGCAGCGATGAAGTCAACTTTACGACGGCGACGTCCGCCTCTTCTTTGTTGTGGCATTAGATTTCCCTCCTGTCAATTTTAGAATGGTAAGTCATCATCTGAGATATCGATCTGTTGACCACCGGCAAATGGATCAGCAGCATTGTTACTATTGTTTGTATTGGTATCAAAACCATTACCACCAAAAGCATCATTGGTCTGATTATTTGCTGGAGTCCCAAATGGATTAGATGACTGCATATCATTTGAAGGAGCTGAACCTTGCACATTAGCGTTACTGTTGCCGTGTTGGGCACGATACCTTTCTGATTCAGCCTTGGATTCCAAAAGTGAGAAATTCTCAGCTAAAACTTCAGTAACATAAACACGTTGACCTTGCTGATTTTCATAAGAACGGGTTTGGATCCGTCCTTCGATCCCAACTAAGGAACCTTTGTGGGTAAAGTTAGCAAAGTTTTCGGCTGCTTTACGCCACATTACGCAATTGATGAAATCAGCTTCACGTTGACCTTGTTGGTTAGTGAACCGACGGTCGATCGCGACAGTAAAGCTTGCCACGGCTGCCCCTGAAGGCGTGTAGCGCAGTTCAGGATCTCGGGTCAAACGACCTACTAGAACAACTGAATTGATCAAAGTTCATTTCCTCCTTTACTTTATTTATAGTCTATCTTAGTCTTCACGTTTAACGATCATGTGGCGTAAGATACCATCATTGATCTTGGAAAGACGGTCAAATTCGTTGATAGCGTCTGCGTTTTCAGCTTTGATGTTTACGATGTGGTAGACACCTTCTGTGAAACCACCAATTTCGTAAGCAAAACGACGCTTAGACCAGTCTTTTGATTCTACGATTTCAGCACCATCATTTTTCAAGATGTTGTCAAAGCGTTCAACTAATTCATTCTTAGCTGCTTCGTCAAGTGATGGGTTGATGATGTAAGTAATTTCATAATTTGTCATGACTGTTTGCACCTCCTTATGGACTATTGGTTCTTTATCTAATGTAAGAACAAGGAGAATCTAAAGCTAATTTTGTTTAGATACTCACGAAATAGAATTATAACATTATTAAACCTATTTTGCAAGGGATTTTGAACTACGGCTACACTTTATAAATACGCAATTGCTGGCGAAAATTTTTTCTTTTTTCAAAAAAATTTATTTCCGCTAATTATAGGTAAACACAAAAAAATAAAATATTTTTTAGTTGTAATGATTGACATTACATTTATAAAAAGATAAACTAAACTCATCAAGCAAATGTAACAAAAACAATTACAACCAAATGGAGGAATTTATTATGACAAAAGTTGCTGTAATTAGTGCTAACGGACGTGTTGGGAGCTTAGTCGTCAAAGAATTAGTCGAGCGTGGTTATGACGTAACTGGTTTTGGTCGTAAAGCGCAAAATACTACGGTCGCTCAAACATATATCCAAAAAGATCTGTTTGAGCTCACTAAAGCCGATCTTGCCGAATTTGAGGTCGTCGTTGATGCTTTTGGGACTTTTGCGCCTGAGACCCTTCATTTACACGTTGAAGTCATCAAGCACTTGACCGCTCTTTTAGCTGGGACCAAGACTCGTTTGCTCATCGTTGGTGGCGCTGGTAGCCTCTATGATGACCCAGAACACAAGACTCAGTTAGTCGACACGCCAGATTTTCCAGCCGAATTTTACGCTTTAGCCAAAGCTCAAACTGATGCCTTGACCGAACTACGCAAACATGATGATGTTGATTGGACCTTCATCAGCCCCGCCGCTGATTTCCAAGTTGACGGAAAACGTACGGGTAAATATATCCTTGCTGGTGAAGAATTGACCCTTAACGACCGTGGCGAAAGCATCATCAGTTATGCTGATTACGCCCTTGCCATGGCCGATGAGATCCAAAACGGTGACCATATCAAAGAACGTATCAGCGTTGTCGGCAAATAATTATCTATAAACGCAAAAAATCCACAGCACTCCTAGGAGTACCGTGGATTTTTTTGTGGATAAATTATTTTTAGAATGAATTTTAGTTATCCACAGTTTTATTCTTCAGTCGTTTCTTCTTCCTCAGTGGATTCAGCTTCAACTTTAGCCATCGTTGAAACCTTAGCATCATCGTCTAAGTTGATCAACTTGACCCCAAGTGTTGCCCGACCAGTTTGAGAAACATTAGCGAGGTTAAAGCGGATCATGACACCCTTATCTGTGATGACCATGATGTCTTCATCCCCATTGACCGTTGTCATACCAGCGAGGTTACCGTTTTTAGCCGTGATATTTGTGGTCTTGATACCTTTACCACCACGCCCTTTGATCGGATATTCGCTAGCCGGTGTCTGCTTACCGAAACCTTTTTCAGAGATGACAAAGACTTTACTGTCAGGCCGTAAGATCGAGGCCCCGACAACATGATCTTCATCACGCAAGCGGATACCGCGGACCCCAGCTGCTGAGCGTCCCATTGGGCGGACAGCTGTTTCGGCAAAGCTGACGGCATAACCACCATGCGTTGCGATGATGATGTTTTGTTCACCATCTGTGATCGAAACATGGATCAATTCATCGCCATCGTGTAAGGAGATCGCCTTTAACCCATTCTTTCTGATATTGCCAAATTCAGTCACGGAAGTCCGTTTAACTGTACCTTTGACCGTAGTGAAGAATAAGAAGTGCGAATCGTCACGCTTATCAGCTTCAACGTTGATCACTGTTTGGATCTTTTCTTCTTTATCGAGATCTAGCAAATTGATCACCGGGATCCCTTTAGCAGCTCGACCATACTCTGGAACTTCATAGCCCTTCATGCGATAGACTTTACCCACATTCGTGAAGAACAACAATTCATCATGGGTCGAAGTCGTGATCAAGTGTTCAATGAAATCATCATCGTGCACGCCCATCCCTTGGACACCACGACCACCGCGCCGTTGTGCTTTAAAATCACTGGTTGGCAAACGCTTGATGTAGCCGTTATGCGTCAAGGTGATCACAACATTTTCTTCTTCGATCAAGTCTTCATCTTCAATGCTCAAGACTTCGCCGACCATAAGCTCAGTCCGACGATCATCTCCAAAGCGCTCTTGGATCTCCAATAATTCTTGGTAAATGATCTGATAGATACGTTCTTCGTGCGCTAAAATATCTTTGTAATCGGCGATTGCTTCCATCGTCTTTTGATATTCAGCTTCAACTTTTTCACGTTCCAGACCGGTCAAGCGAACTAAACGCATATCTAAGATCGCTTGGGCTTGTTTATCACTCAAATGATATTCATTCATCAAACGATCTTTAGCGATATCACCACTCTTAGAATTACGGATGATGTTGATGATCGCATCGATATGGTCTAGGGCGATCCGTAGACCTTCTAAGATATGTGCTCTTGCTTGCGCTTTTTTCAAATCAAATTGGGTCCGCCGCCGGATGACTTCTTCTTGATGCTTCAAGTAATATGTCAAGATCTGCTTTAGGCTCAAGACCCGCGGCGTTCCATTAACGATCGCCAACATGTTGAAGTTGAAGGCAGTTTGCATCAAAGTCAATTTGTATAAATTGTTCAACACAACTGAGGCACTGACATCACGGCGCACATCGATCGTGATGCGCATCCCTTCACGGTCAGATTCATCCTTGATATCGGTGATCCCTTCGATTTTCTTATCGCGCGCTAATTCAGCGATCCGTTCGATCAATTTAGCCTTGTTGACCATGTATGGTAACTCATGCACAATGATCTGTTCACGGCTATTTTTTAATTCCTCGATCTCAACTTTAGCCCGTAAAGTAACTGAGCCTTTCCCAGTCTCATAAGCTTTTCTGATCCCAGATTTGCCCATCACGATCCCACCAGTTGGGAAATCAGGCCCGGGCAAAGCTTCCATCAAGTCAGCCGTCGTTGCATCGGGATTTTCCATCAACACATGTAAGGCTGAGATAACTTCAGCCAAGTTATGGGGTGGGATATTTGTCGTCATCCCGACGGCGATCCCAGTTGCCCCGTTGA
This sequence comes from Ligilactobacillus sp. RTP31139st1_D10_RTP31139_211217, assembly GCF_040226755.1. NCBI lineage: Bacteria > Bacillati > Bacillota > Bacilli > Lactobacillales > Lactobacillaceae > Ligilactobacillus > Ligilactobacillus sp. RTP31139st1_D10_RTP31139_211217. The sequence goes on along the minus strand of NZ_JBCOAR010000003.1, from coordinate 120,476 downwards.
CTAATAGGTTAGGGAAACGAGCAGGTAAAACTTCGGGTTCACGTTCGGTGCCATCATAGTTTGGCTGAAAATCGATCGTGTCCTTGTTGATATCACGTAACATCTCCAACGTGATCTTAGACATCCGCGCTTCGGTATAACGCATCGCAGCAGCCCCGTCACCATCGACCGAACCAAAGTTACCGTGACCATCGACTAAGAGATAACGGTAGCTAAAATCCTGCGCCATCCGGACCATCGATTCATAGATCGCCGAGTCCCCATGAGGGTGGTACTTACCCATAACATCCCCAACGATCCGGGCTGATTTCTTATATGGTTTATCCGGAGTCACACCTAATTCATTCATCCCGTATAAGATCCGGCGGTGAACAGGCTTCAAGCCATCACGCACATCAGGCAAAGCGCGCGCAACGATAACACTCATCGCATAATCTAAAAATGAGGTCCGCATGACTTTGGATAAATCAACATTGTTAATTCTGTTAGGTACTTCTACCACGTCCTGTGCCTCCACTTCTTTTCTTACTTTTTACATAAATTTCAAACTTATACACAGTTTATTCACACTAAACTGTGCATTATGTGCAGAACTTATTGCTCTGCTCTCATTAAACGTCCAAGTTATCTACGAAAGTCGCATTCTCTTCGATGAATTGACGTCTTGGACCGACTTGATCGCCCATCAACATTTCAAAGACTTCATTTGCTTCCATCGCATCCGATAATTCGACCCGCAAAAGGCGGCGGTTTTCTGGATCCATCGTAGTTTCCCACAATTGTTCAGCATCCATTTCACCCAGACCTTTGTAACGTTGGATAACTGGTTTTGGACTTGGTGGTAATTGACCTAATACTTCTTCTAATTCTTCATCAGTGTCGATGTAACGGATCATCTTGCCTTGGCGCACTTGATACAATGGTGGCTGTGCGATATAGACATAGCCCCGTTCGATCATTGGGCGCATGAAGCGGTAGAATAACGTCAACAATAAGGTTCTGATATGAGCTCCATCGACATCGGCATCGGTCATGATGATCAATTTGTGGTAATTTACTTTATCCACATCAAAGTCATCCCCAAAGCCTGTGCCTAAAGCTGTGAATAAGGAACGAATTTCTTCGTTGGCCAAGATCCGATCTAATGTAGCTTTTTCCACATTCAAGATCTTCCCACGGATCGGTAAGATAGCTTGGGTCAAACGTGAACGCCCTTGCTTAGCTGAACCACCCGCGGAGTCCCCTTCGACGATGAATAATTCTGAGATCTCAGGGTCTTTGCTGGTGTTATCCGCCAATTTTCCTGGCAAGTTTGAGATCTCGAGACCATTTTTCTTGCGTGTAACTTCACGTGCTCGTTTAGCTGCTACCCGCGCTTTGGCTGCCAACATCCCTTTTTCCACGATCCGGCGTGCTACATTTGGATTTTCCAGCATAAATTTGCTGAAAGTTTCGGAAAATGTCTTATCGGTCGCCGCTCTAGCATCGGAGTTACCCAATTTAGTCTTAGTTTGTCCTTCAAACTGTGGATCAGGGTGCTTGACGGAAACGACTGCGGTCAAACCTTCACGTACGTCTTCACCCGACAAGTTCGGTTCATTTTCCTTTAACTGCCCAGATTTGCGCGCATAATCGTTGATAACACGCGTCAAAGCAGTCTTGAACCCCGATTCATGGGTCCCACCTTCATAAGTGTGGATATTGTTGGTAAAGGTCAACAAGTTGGAGTGGAAATCATCTGTGTATTGTAATGCTACTTCAACTGTGATGCCTTTTTGTTGGCCTTCCACATAGATCGGTTCATCAAACAGAACTTCTTTGCCCTTGTTTAAGAATTCCACATAGTGTTTGATCCCACCAGCATAGTGGAATTCTTCGTGGGTCGGTTCTTCGGGACGCATGTCATCGATCGTGATCTTTAAGCCCTTGTTCAAAAAGGCTAATTCCCGGATCCGCGTCGTCAAAACTTTGATGTCATAGACAGTCGTTTCTGTAAAGATATCTGGATCAGGCAAGAAATGCACGGTCGTCCCGTGTTCATGTGGTTGACTTTGCCCCACGACTTCCATCACATGGTCGACTTTACCGAGTTTAAAGTCCATTCCATAGACGTTCGTATCGCCTTCACGTCTAACTTGAACATCTAAGCTCGTTGAAAGGGCGTTAACAACTGAGGCCCCGACCCCATGAAGACCACCGGAGACTTTATAACCGCCACCGCCGAATTTACCACCGGCATGAAGCACAGTAAAGACGGTTTCTAACGCTGGCCGGCCCGTTTTTTCTTGAATATCGACCGGGATCCCACGTCCATTATCTTTGACCGTGATACTGTTGTCTTTTTCCACGATCACATTGATCTCGTCGGCAAAGCCCGCTAAAGCTTCATCGATCCCATTATCGATGATCTCCCAGACTAAGTGGTGCAGACCTTGTGAGCTAGTCGAGCCAATGTACATCCCAGGACGCTTGCGCACGGCTTCTAAGCCTTCAAGGACTTGGATCTGACTGGCATCATATTCTTTGGCTTTTTCTTCCTTTACTTCTTCAAGCGTTTCTTTTTCTGTCACGTTTAGTACCCGCTACATCTCTTATGTAGACTGTCCTTTCTTGGATTTTTCATTTTTTGGATAAAATGTAACAACTTTATTTTTGTCTTCTGAAACCCAGTCGATATGATTTTCAGCCATTTCTGAATTTTCAGAAATCTGGCCATCATCAATATGAAAAATCTTTGGTTCTTTGATCAACTGTTGCGTAATATCATTTAATCCAGGTGTCGTTAAAAAGGTCTGGACGCGCCCTTGGATCGTCTTTAACAAATGTGTTTGACGATTGCCGTCAAGCTCAGACAACACATCATCAAGTAATAAGATCGGATATTCGCCCGTCTTATTTTTCATCAATTCGATCTCTGCCAATTTGACCGATAAAGCTGTGGTCCGCTGTTGTCCCTGTGAACCATAGATCTGAACATTTTGTCCGTTGATCTTAAAAACAACATCATCGCGATGTGGGCCTAAAAGGGTCGTACCTTGAAAAATTTCTTTTTGTTGTAAATCTGCAAAACCTTTTTTTAATGCTTCGGTAATTTCATTTTCAGTAGCCTCGCTTGGTTCTTTCAAGCTACTTTCATAACTAAAAGCTAACTGCTCTTTGTCCTGTGTTATCTGACTATGGATCTCTTTTGCATAGCGCTCAAGTTCCGCTAAAAATTCTAGTCGTTTCACAATGATCGCCCCAGCAAATTGGGCTAATTGTTCCGATAAGACCTCTAAATAGAGCGTATCCGTTGCCTTTTTTTGCTGGAGTTGTTTTAGATAATTATTTCGTTGCTTTAAGATCGTGCGGTACCGCGTCAAATTATAGAGGTAGCGTGGATCGATCTGACCAAATTCCATATCGATGAACCGCCGTCTGATCGCAGGTGATCCCTTGACCAAGCTGAGGTCTTCGGGCGCAAATAAGATCACGTTCAAGTTACCGATATACTGAGATAAGCGAGCTTGCTCGAGATGATTGACTTTGGCCTTCTTACCCTTACGGCTCAAACTGATCTCTAAGGGTAAGCTGCCTAACTTCCGCATCACCCGTCCACTTAAATATGCCTCTTTTTGTTTAAAGCTGATCAACTCACGATCATTATTGGTCCGGTGGCTACGCGCCATTGCTAAAACATAGATCGCCTCTAACAGATTAGTTTTGCCCTGAGCGTTTTTTCCGATCAAGACATTTATCTGGGGTGAAAATTTGACCGCTACCGTTTGATAGTTACGGAAATTGCGAAGTTCCAGCTCTTCTAAATACATTGTCTTAGCTAGCTTTCTTTCAATAGATAGCTGCCTTGATCTTTGATCTCAACACTATCCCCAGGATAAAGCTTGCGTCCACGGCGGTTTTCTGGCTCACCATTGACCAAGATGTCAGCAGCGTATTCTTGTAAGAACCACTTTGCCTGACCGCCAGAAGAAACTAGATCCGCAATTTTAAGCAACTGGCCTAAGGTGATATGCGGTGTTTTTAAGTGAATTTCTTCTTTCAAAAAAATGCCTCGCTTTCCTTTTAGTACTCATTAAATTATACCTTTTTTAAAAACTAAACACAATCATGGAAACCAATTAAACGCGTTCTGAGCTAATTTGACCTATCTGAGTGTTATGACACCCTAGACAGTAAAACCTGCCCAGAAATTGAATATATGCGTTCTAAATTCCATTTATACCTTTCAGAGAAAAATAAAAAGCGAGCGGTCAAATTACCACTCGCTTTTAGCCTCTAAAGCACAAATATTTTAGACTGTTCGAACTGGGGTGATCAATTGGATGAATTCGCCTTGAGCTTCACTTGGGACCAAGATAAATGGACGCAATGGCATCGTGAAGTTCAATGTCACTTCACTTTGACCAAAGGAGCGCAAAGCATCTTTCATATAGTCAGGGTTAAAGGAGATATCTAGATCATTTCCTTCCAATTTGTTGAAAGTCAATTCTTCTTCAACATTCCCGACTTCAGGAGAATTGCTGTAAAGCGTTGCTTGGCTTGTACCAGCTTGCATCGACAATTTGACCACATTATTGCGACCTTCGTGGGAAAGCAATGAAGCACGTTCGATTGCACGTAAGAAAGCAGGCGCGTTGATCTCTAAAGTTGTTGTTGAGTTTTGTGGGATCAAACGTTCAGTGTCAGGGTAATTACCTTCAAGTAAACGCGAGTAGAAGGAAGTATTGCCCAAGATGAAGAGGATCTGATTTTCTGAGATCTGGATCTCGATGTCTTCACTTAGATCACCTAACATCTTAGCTAATTCATTCATTGATTGCCCTGGGACGATGATATCGTAATCAGCAGCACTATCACCATTTAAAGTGAGTTTTCGTTGGCTCAAACGGTGTGAGTCAGTTGCCACAGCTAAAAGTTGACCATCCTTGATCGCTAAATGGATCCCTGTCAAGATCGGACGTGTTTCTTGCTTGGAAGCTGCGATCACAGTTTGGTTGATAACTTGTTTTAGCACATCGCCTGGTAACGTCAATTGTTCCCGTGAATCGATCTCTGGTAAATGTGGATAATCATCGGGATCTAGACCGTTGATGATAAATTCTGCTGAACCAGATCTGATCGTGGCTTGGAAACGATCATTTACTTCAACACTCAAGCTATCTTCTGGTAACTTTTTAACGATCTCATTGAAGAAACGAGCGGGTAAAACTACGCTTCCTGTTTTTTCAATGTTCAAAGCTGCATTTTCATCTGCGATCGAGATCACTGTTTCGATCGAGATATCCGAATTACTACCTGTCATTGTCAAACCGTCTTCAGATAGATCGAGCTTGATCCCAGATAAGATCTCTAAGGCTGCTTTGGATGAGATAGCACGTTGAACATCATTTAGATATTGGATGAAAGCTGTTCTATGTACCGTAAATTTCATAAGGCAAAATTCCTCCTGGTGGTTAAATATATATTATTAATAAAGTTAGTAGTAATAGTAGGGGCTGTTCATACTGTGGAAAAAGTCCAAACCCTTTGAAAAGCTAAGAAATCGCTTGTTGATAACTTGTGGATAACTGTTGAGGTTTATCCACATTGATCCACAGGTCGTTGTTAACTGCGTAATTCAGCTCGTAATTTATCGACATCTTTTTTGAGCTCGTCATCGCTCTTGAGCGCTTCACTGATCTTTTCATGTGCATGAATGACCGTGGTATGATCTTTGCCCCCAAATTCCTGTCCGATCTTAGGTAGTGAGGCTTCGGTCAATTCACGCGCGAGATACATTGCGATCTGGCGTGGGATCACGATCGTTTTGACCCGTTTTTTTCCTTTGAGTTCCGCCACAGTCACGTGGAAAAACTTCGCAACTTTTTCTTGGATCATCGCGATCGAAAGTTCTTTGTCCTGTGGGGCACCATTTAAGCTTTGCAAAGCTTCTGCAGCTAAGCTCGTTGAAACGGGCTGACCATTTAGCTTAGCATAAGCTTGGACGCGCATCAATGCTCCTTCCAATTCACGGATGTTGGAGTCGATCTGCCCGGCAATATAGCTCAAGGTATCGTCAGGGACTTGTAGGTGTTCGGCTTCGGCTTTGTTACGTAAAATCGCGATCCGAGTTTCCAAGTCGGGTGGGGTGATATCAACCGATAAGCCCCATTTAAAACGTGAGACTAAGCGTTGTTGCAGCTTAGGGATCTCGTTTGGTAGGCGATCTGAAGAAAGAACGATCTGCTTTTTATCATCGTAAAGAGCATTGAATGTATGGAAAAATTCCTCTTGTGTCCCAACTTTATCTGAGAAAAATTGGATATCATCGACCAATAAGAGATCAACATTGCGATATTCTTGGCGAAACTCTTCCTGATGCTTAGACTTGATCGAGTTGATGAAATCATTGGCGAAAGATTCGCTAGTTACGTATTTGACACGGGCGTTAGGGTTATTTTCTAACATCTGATGTCCGATCGCATGCATCAAGTGGGTCTTACCTAAACCAACTCCCCCATAAAAGAACAACGGATTATAGAAGACACCAGGCTCTTCAGCCACTGCAAGTGCGGCTGCGTGGGCCAATTGATTACCTTTGCCGACCACAAATGATTCAAAAGTATATTTGTCATTTAGTGGAGTGCTTTTTTTAGGTACAGGTTGCTTTGCTTCAAGTGACCTGACTTCGGGTTCAGTCTCAGCTTCGACCAAGGGATTGGGCTCGTCAACCGTCTTAACTAGGATCGTGATCTTAGTTGAAAGATTATCTGCAAGCAGTGAAGTGATCTGAGGAATAATGTTTTGTTTCCAGTAGTCTTGGTGCAATTTAGAAGCCACTTCAACGACCAAAGTATTATCGGTGAGCTGTAGTGGTCGTGCAGATGCGATCCAAGTGGTAAATGCGATCGGCGAAAATTCAGCTTCGAATTTATCGCGAATATACTGCCATAAAGTTTCAAGATCGAGCACTAAGATCCCTCCTTTTTGATAAATTTTGCATGCTCCTATTGTAGCATTAAAAAAAAATGTTTTCCACAGGTTGGGTAAAAAAAGTAAAAAATAAATCACAGGTTGTTAATTAAGTTATCCACAAGTTGTAAAAAAGTGTGGATAGTTAAATTATTTTAAAAAGTTATGCACAGAAAATTTCAAAAGCTATAAACCTTGGTATCAAAGAGATATATGAGTTATACACATAGGGTTATTTACAAATTGACAGGGAGAAATTGACAGGCTGTGATTTGTGGATGCTTTTGGGGATTACGCTGTGGATGTAAAAATTTTATCGACAGCCAAAAAACGCAAAAGTGGATAAAATGTGCATAAAAATCAGCTACTTTTTTGCCGAGAAAACTGAAAAAAAACTTTGAATTTTAGCTAAGATATGGTAGTATTACAAAGTAAGTCTGAACTTGACATCAAGCTACTTTTTTTGTAGGATATTAAGTAACATTGTATAAAAGGAGGTGTTCTGTTGTGAAAAGAACTTACCAACCTAAGAAACGCCATCGCCAACGCGTACACGGTTTCCGTAAACGCATGAGTACAAGCAACGGTCGTAATGTGTTAGCACGTAGACGCCGTAAAGGTAGAAAAGTATTGTCTGCATAGGCCACTGGACCGTCAGTGGTCTTTTTTAGTGTATGCGGACTTTTCAAATCATTTGGAGATGGGTTATGAAAAAATCATACCGCGTCAAGAAGGAAGCGGAGTTCCAAGAAGTCTTTACCCAGGGTAAGTCATGTGCGAACCGCATGTTTGTGGTCTACATGATCGAAAAGCCCGAGCAAAAGCATTTTCGCGTCGGAATTTCCGTCGGCAAGAAAATTGGGAATGCTGTCGCACGTAACTGGGTCAAGCGTCGGATTCGTCAGAGCTTGACCGAATTAAAGCCGCAGCTAAAACAAGATTGCGATTTTATCGTGATCGCGCGCCCAAGTGCTGCTGGAATTTCAACAGCTGATGCAAAGAAGAATTTGATCCATGTCTTGCACTTGGCAAGAGTATTGTCGGATGACCAATTTGCGAAGTGAGGTAAATGCAAATGAAGCAAGGGAAAAGACTAGCCGCTGTCATTAGCGTTTTAGGTTTAATGCTCTTTTTGAGCGGCTGTAGTACTGATCCAGTCAATGCCCAAAGTACTGGGATCTGGGATCATTACATCGTATGGAACTTTATTCGGGCGATCGAAGCCTTGAGCAACATTTTTGGCCATAATTATGGCTGGGGGATCGTGGTCTTTACGATCATCGTACGGATCGTGATCTTACCGTTGATGATCTATCAAATGCGCAGTATGCGTAAAACAAGTGAATTGCAACCAAAATTAAAGGAATTGCAAGCTAAATATCCAGATAGAGATGTTGAATCCATGCAAAAGATGCGGGAAGAACAACAAAAGCTCTATGCTGAGGCTGGAGTCAATCCAGTCGCTGGATGTTTACCGATCTTAGTTCAAATGCCGATCTTGATCGCCTTGTATCAAGCGATCTACCGGTCAGAAACTTTGAAGACGGGGCATTTCTTGTGGATGCAATTAGGTGGGCGTGACCCATACTTCATCTTGCCAGTGTTAGCAGCGTTATTTACGTTTGCAACGTCTTGGTTAAGTGTTAAATCTCAACCAGAGCAAAACATGATGACAACGATGATGACTTATGGGATGCCACTGATCATCTTCTTTACCGCGTTAAACGTGCCTGCAGCCCTTTCATTGTACTGGGTGATCACAAACGCCTTTTCAGTTGTTCAAACACTTGTGATCAATAATCCGTTTAAGATCCAACGTGAACGTGAAGAAAAGAAACGAGCTGAAAAAGCCCGTCAACGTAAACTTGAAAAAGCTAAACGCAAAGCTCTCAAGAGTAAAAAGAAAAAATAGTAGTATCATAACCGAGTTGCTCGCAAGTGCGAGGGGCTCGGTTTTTTGTATAAAGCAAACAAGGGAGCTACTACGATGAATTTACATCGTGGTAGCTTCCTTATTGTTTATTCAGTGATATTTTATTTGAATTCTAACTTAAAAGAATCATCTAATAGAAAAACATCGGCTGGCTCAAGCCCACAGATCTGGATCGTTCTATCTTTAGTAATAAAAATAGCACCATAGACTTCGGAGGTCGGTTGCCAATCGGGTTGCGGACCGTCGGCAAAGAAAAGCCGCGTCGTTTCGATCTCGGCTTGGACCGATGTTTTAGTAAAAACAGTGACACTAGCTAAGTTATTCTCATGTGGATAACCTGTTTTAGGGTCAAGAATGTGATGATAAGTTTTGCCGTTAGTTTTCAACAGGCGTTCATAGATGCCACTGGTGACAGCTGAACAGGGACCGTATTTGACTGAGAGGATCGAATTGCCCCGTTTAGTGAATGGATCTTGGATACCGATCCGCCATAACCCATCTGGATGATGTGGTGCCAGTCCTTTGAGCAATAGATTGCCACCAAGATTGATCATCCCACTGCTGATCCCTTTGGCAGCCCAGAGATCTTGGATCCGATCAGCGATATAGCCCTTAGCGATCGCACCAAGGTCAAGTTGCATGCCTGCTTGTTTTAAAAAGATCGTGAATTTATCATCATCTAATTCGACTTGGGTAGGATCGATCAAAGAAAGCTGTGAGGCGATCGCTTCTTTAGGTGGAACATTGGCCCCACTAAAACCGATCTTCCACAATTTGACGAGTGGTCCGATCAAAGCGTTAAACCCAAAATTTTCTTGGCTGGTCTTGATCGCAAGTTTAGTCAGCTGATAAGTTGAGTCACTGACAGCAACGGGCTTGATCCCAGCTGCATCATTGACGTCCATCAGTTCTGAAGTAGAGCGATTAACAGTCAAGGCAGTCTCGTAGGCTTGGAGAAGAGCGTAACTATCATCAAGGTCACTTACTTTAGCACTCCCAAAAGCAGTTAAGTAGATGTTTGTCCCCAAGCCACGATAAGTTTTGTGGATAGTTTTATGTGCTAGATCTTCCATCAGCCTTCAGATGCCCCCGTTGTTGTGTCAACTTGGGCAGGAGCGGGAACTGGCTCTTCTTTTGGCGCTGGAGTCGATTCTGAAGCGCTAGTCAAGGCATCTTCAGTATAGATCAAAGCTGGCAGTTCTTCGGTGACCGTTTCTGGTTTTGTAGCTGTTTCTGAGGCGCCCGTTTGTTCATCTGGGAAACTAAACTCGGTATCGTCGTCTAGGACAAAATTGATCCCATTAGCTTCTTCAAAACTCATATCGGCAGTTTCTGAAGCGCCAGTAGTAGTATCGATCCGATCAAGTGCTTGTAAGGCACTTTTAGCTTCTTGCTGTTTAAGTGCTGGAGTGGTCGGGATGTGTTCGTTTTTGGCCTGTGCTTGTTGAGCATGTTGCAATTTTTCAAGCGCAGTTGCATAGTGGATGAAGCCATTAAAGCATTGTTCTAACCAGGAAATCGTCCCTTGATCGATCAAACATCCTTTTTCATCAAAGGCATTTTCCGCACGGCCAAGTAAAAATTGGAAGCCTGGCAATACAAAAGAACCCAGACCAGGAGAATCAAGGATCCGCCGCAAACTCTCTTGGGCTTGGACGGTACCCAAATTACCTAGGGAAGCACCGACGATCATTACCGGACGTTTTGTTAGCGGGTGGACTTTCCAAGAGAGCCATTCGATCACTGATTTTAAAGCTGCTGGAATATCATGGTCATATTCAGGGGTTCCAAAGATCACTCCATCAGAAGCTTCGATCTTTTGAGCTAAATCTAAAACACTTTGGGGCGTCTGTTCGTAATCTTCGCAAAAGAGTGGGATGTCTTTTATCTCAGTCACTTCGATCTGCGCTTGCGTAGCAAAATGTGAACTCATGAACTGAAGGAGCTTACGGTTGTAGGATTTTGTAGCGTTAGTACCAACGATAGCGATGAATTTCATAATTAGCCTGCTATATAGAATGTAAGCAAACAACACGTGTTTGAGAGAGAAATATAGCTTTTCCTTTCGTAATGAAAATAATTGTCATTGTGGTCTCTTACATTTTAACTTTCTGTGACCCGACTTTTTATAATTACCTATATATAAAGATAAGGATATTTGCCAGTAAGAGCAAGTCTTTTATAGATTTATCGCAATTTATTTACAGGTCGATAAACGTAAATTTATTTAGATGATATACATTGAACGCAAAATAATAAAAGTTTATTTTAATTAAATTTACAAATGAACACTTATCTCTTTTCTAACTTAATTTGACAATTCGGGTATAAAAAGAAACGTGAAAATGAGCAACGAAAGCAGATCTTTATCCTGACTAACAGCGATCAACTCAAGCAGATGGTCCAAAAGCTAAAACGAGCAGCAAGTGACCGAGCATATTTAGATACCCTCTTGGCAGCCCAAAGACAGCAAGCTGAGATGGGATCGGTGGCAATGTATCAAGAAGTGTTAGGGAGCTAAGCTGATGAGTGAAGATCCGTTAAGAGAAGGGATCGCAAAACGAATGGAAAAGGTCAGAAAAGACATTCCCGTCGAAAAAAAGCCTAATTGGCGCCGGCGAGTGATCGTCTTAGTGATGAAATTGGTCTTGGCTGGAGTAATGTTATTTTCGATCCTGCGCTATTTTTGGTAATAAATAAGCAAATAACGAGGACTCAGCATAGTGGTCCTTGTTTTATGATAAGATGATTAGAATTTGTTTCAAAGGACGATATTACTTTTTTTAATATGAAGTAGATCGAAAAAATCAATTTTGGTAGTTGGCTAAAATTTTTGCTAGAATTGAATAATGTGTTAAAAAATAATAGAAACGAGGGGCGAAAGTGTTAGCTAATTTTAAAAATTTGACTAAGCAAGCAAAAAAGACGGAGATCATTGCGGGGCTAACGGGCTTTTTTGCGATCTCATATATCATCATCGTAAATCCACTGATCTTGGCTGATGCCCATATCCCAGCAACTTTGAGTGTGTTTGCGACGATCTTTTCTTCGGCGCTAGGGTGTTTGATCATGGGGCTTTGGGCAAATGCTCCGATCATCATCACTCCAGGAATGGGGATCAATGCCTTCTTCACCTATACTTTAGTGGTCGGAATGCACTTAAATTGGCAACAAGCGATCGCGATCTCGATCATCAGTAGTGTATTGTACATGCTGGTAGCCTTCAGCAAGGCGAGCGAGAAACTATCTGAAGCGATCCCCCAAGAGTTAAAGATCGGGATCACAGCGGGGATCGGGCTGTTTTTAGTTACTTTAGGCCTAGAGAAAGCCAAATTGATCCAACAAGGTGGCTCCCGCTCACTCTTAGCTGTAGGACACCTAACTGATCCAGAAGCGCTTTTAGCCTTATTTGGTTTAGCTTTGACCCTAGTTTTATATCTAAAGAGAACTAAGGGAAGTTTTATGATCGGGATCGTTGTAACGAGTGCCTTGGGTGTGGTCTTTAAGGTTGGACTTCAAGATCCGCCTAAGGTCAGTTTAGCTGATCTGGGTAAGTACAGTGCACTCTTATTTCAAGGTGATTTTAGTAGCTTGTTTTCTTTGAAATTCCTCTTGGCAGTTTTTTCGATGTCGATGATCTTGATCTTCGAATCGATGGGGATCTTAGAAGGTTTATTACCAGATGCGAAGAAATTTAAAAAGACGTTTGAAGCTAGCTCGGTAGCGACATTTTGTTCAGGCTTCTTAGGCACAAGTCCGACCGTTGCCGCAGCTGAAAGTGCCGCCGGGATCGAATCTGGTGGCAAGACGGGCTTGATGACGCTCGTCAGTGGCGCAATGTTTGTCTTGTCATTATTCTTTATCCCACTGCTCAGCTATGTTCCGCAAGCGGCGATCGCACCGGTGATCATCATTACAGGAGCGATCATGATGCAACAGTTGAAAGCCTTGGATTTTGACGATTTTTCAGAATGGTTCCCGGCCTTTTTGATCATCGTGTTGATCCCGTTGACCGGCTCGATCTCAGTTGGTTTAGCCTTTGGGTTTGCAGCTTATCCATTGGTAAAATTTGCGGCACGTAAAATGGATAAATTAAATCCATTATTATGTTTATTGAGTGTCTTATTTATTTTGCAGTTGATCTGTGAAGCAGTCTTACTATAGTAAAATTAGGTTTTAAGCAGAGCATTCTGTTTAAAACCTTTTTTTATTAAAAAAGTATTGTTTTTAGATGTGAAGACTTGCTATACTTAGGGATGAAAATGGTCTAAATTGAGGGTGGTGAGTTAGGTGAAATTTTTCCAAAAGCTCAGTTGTGTAATGTTGCTTTTGGCATTAGTTATTTGTTTTTATTATCGTAATGGCTTAGTGAGTAAACCGATCGGACATACGGGCGAATTTGCGTTGAAGCATGAACAGGCTGGGTATGCTGTTTCTTTGTATTACCCTAAGATCGATCTAACTAAAGCGCACCAAAAAAATGTCAGCGTCGGTATCATTGACTCAGGGATTTCACCTAAAGTAGGACATGAATTAAATATCGCAGCTGCTTACGATCTTTCGGGGCAAAATGAGCCATTTGATCAGACCGGTCAGGGAACTAAGATCGCGAGTATTATCGGAGCTAAAGATAACCACTATAAAATGATCGGTTTAGCGCCTAATGTTAAACTCTATTCATATAAAGTAGATACCACTAGTCACGCGCTACAAGCCGCTTTGCAACAGGCTTTAAGTGATCGCGTTGAAGTTTTAGATCTCAGTTTTAAAGTCGACCAAATAACGCCACAGATAAAAGCACTGGTAAATAAGTATCTCGCGCAGGGAGGCTTATTTTTTACTGCGGACAAGCGTTTGGGGCAGATAAGAGGAGTTGCCACGGTCGGAACGTTTAACGAGTATTTCGAGCTACTGGACAGGGGGCGGACCTACTATGCTCCAGCTGAACAACTAGCATTGGGAATGGATAATCGGATCCAGAAGGTCACTGGTGATGCGTATAGTACGGCGTTTGTCAGCGGGACGGCTGCCAGTCTGCTGGCGCAAAGAGTAGCACCTGCGCAAGTCAAACAACAACTCGCAGTGTATTTTAGTCCACAGGCGATCGAAAAACACCATAATATCAGTCATGTGATCGCTAAAACTTTTAACAAAAGTGATATATATCTGGGTATTTCCCTGGTTATTTTGACTTTGATAACAGCTGGCCTAGCCTGGATGTTGGCCATCAGACGGCGTAAGAACAAGTATTTGCTAGGGGTAAGTATCAATACTTTGTTGCTTTTGATCTTAGCGTATTTGTTGGTGCCGATCCAAGCCAATGATCAGACGATGAAATATTGGATCTTAGGCTTATTAGTGATCTTTACGCTCTTTCAGTTGTATTTTAGTTGGCGTTTAGATATGGCAAAGCCTTTTAGACTGAATCGCCTATTCAATCTGAGTTATAATATCTTTTTACTAGTCTTTTCGCTTTGGCTGATCATGTTTGTGATGTTAGGCTATGCGGGCAGTACGCATTTTTAGATAAATAAACGCGGGACCCACGATGGATGGATCCCGCGTTTATTTATTTAGCGCTGACCGGCTTATTTTTGCGCTAAAGTTTGCAGTTTATCGAACAATTCATTAGCTTTTTCACTCAATTTTGGGGTTGAATGTTTGATGACTGGCGCCATATTGGTGAATTTATGTAATTCAGCTTTAAAGGCTTCGTCGGAACTGTTCTTAAAGGCTGTAACGGTCTCTTCGATGTATTCGGTAAATTTGGTACCGGGTTGGGTCTGTTTGAGTTCGGTAACGAATTTTTCTAAAGTTGCGACGATATTTTCTTTTGTACTCATAATAGATTGCCACCTTTACTATGAATTTTATTTACACTTAGGAGAATACGCTTACATAAAAATGAATGCAACAAAAAAAGACCGCAAAACTCGGTCTTTTTTAGCTAATAAGTTTCACTATCTAAGTAGTGGTTGTAGTATTCGACTTTGACATCATCGTCAGTCACAGTCAATTTTGTGACAGCACCGTTTTTAGGACCTAATTTTTCAGCGCCTAGATCAGGGGCAAAATGATCGACAATACTTCTGATCGTGATGCTGTGGCTGACTAAGAGCACTTTTTGACCGTCCGCTGTATTTTTACGTAGGTGCTCAAAACCGGCATTGATTCGGGCCCAATACTGTTCATCATTTTCGGCATCCTTGAAAGGATCGGTCTCATGCAAGAGATCGCGCGTTTTTCCTAGGTTATATTTTTCTAAAATATCGTTATATGTGCGACAACCGTGTAATGCTCCGACCATGAGCCAAGTTTGAGCTGCGTCGTTACCTTCGAAATAGCCAAAGCTTTGTTCGCGGAAGTTTTTGAGCTCACTTGGCACGATATCTTGGGAGTGTTGGTTATTTTCTAAGATGAAATGGCAGGTACGCATGGCACGTGTCGTATCGGAATGATAAGCTTTGTCGAACTTGATGTCGGCTAAATGCTTACCCGCACTTTTGGCATCGTTGACCCCTTTTTGCGTTAAAGGTGAGTCACACCAGCCTTGGAGACGGTTATAACTATTCAAGATCGTTTGCCCATGGCGCACCATATAAAGTGTAAATGACATTGTAATATTCCTCACTGTTTTTTCGATACTTTAAATAATAACATGTACAGACTAGCTTTTAAAGCGTTGCTACGGGTATAATTAGGCTAGAGTAAAAAATGAGCGTAATCTTAGAAAGGAAATTACATTTGAAAAAGACACGACATATCAAGCTTTTTTCGCATAACGACTTAGACGGATTTGGAGCTCCCGTCTTGATCACGACGCTAGCGCCTTACCTTTTTAAGGACGTTGAATTTGACCTAACGACTTGTTCGGCAGGCAATCTTGATCGCGAATTATCCTATTGGTTCCGACAACCCGATATTTCTCGCTTTACCGATGTCTACATTATGGATATGACACCGGATAGCGATTATTCGTTCCAACAGCTCAAGCAACGCTTCGCTAATCATTGGTTGATCTTTGACCATCATGAAAGCGAAGAAGAATTACGGAACAACTATGCGCTAAACTGCATCAAACCACTAGATGAGGGAAAAAATCCGAGTGCGGTCAGCTTGGTCTATGATTGGTTGAGCCAAAAGCCTGATTTTATGAAGATCCCGGAAAAGAAACGGGCGCAAGTGGCGGAATTGGTAGAGTTGATCCGGGCGTATGATACTTGGGATTGGCAAAATGATCCATTGATGTCGGTCGAAGAAAGACAAGCAGCTGATGAATTGAATCAACTATTTTGGTTCTATCCGTTGAGTAAATCGTGCAATTTTGTCGAAAGTGTCTTTGCTACAGGCTGGGAAGATTACCGGCAAGCAAACGAACTGTTGATCCACACCTTAGCTGGCAGACGGACGCGTTATTTGGAAAAACACCTTAAAAATGTTGAGACCTGTGAGTTGGATGGGCACAGCTTTGGCGTTGTCTATGCCAGTGATTATAAGTCGGAGATCGCGCATGCGTTGTTGAAACGTTACGATGTCGATGCAGCCTTAGTGATCGATGGCCACAGTGTTTCTTTACGCTCTAATGGACGGCTCGATGTGGCTAAATTTGCCGCTGAATATTTTGGTGGTGGTGGGCATGCCGATTCCGCTGGTGGAAAATTAGAAGTTGAACCCCTTAAAGTTGCCGAACAAGCGGTGATCGAATCGATGCGCCAACGCTCCACGCTAAATGCTGATGTTGCTAAACAAAATAATAGTGATAAAGCTTCATTAGCTGATCAACTCGATCCAGAAATGGCAGCCAAGCTCGTAGCCTTATTTGGAAATGCTGATTAACTAAATCCTGCTCTGTAAGTGCTAAATCCTGTATTGCACTTGCGGAGCTTTTTTTGTTGCATTAAGCTTAGTGACAAAAAAAGGGGGCTGGGCACATGATCGAGGTCAAACATGCAACGTTACAATACACCACATTTACGCGGGCTCAAGGTGTAAATGGCGTCATCCGTGATTTTTTCAAACGGAGAAAGCAACAAGTCACGGCAGTAGCTGATGTCTCATTTACGATCAGAGAAGGCGAGATGGTCGGCTTGATCGGGCGCAACGGTGCAGGCAAGACGATTCTAGTCAAATTGCTGACGGGGATCTTACCCTTGGCCCAAGGAACGATCGTGATCGACCAGGCGCTCCCTAATGAACGCAGACCCCATTTTTTAAAACAGATCGGGGTCTTATTAGGCCAACGCTCGCAATTGATCTGGGATCTACCACCGATCGATACATACGATATGTTGGCAGCGCTGTATGAACTTGGGGCTGAGCAATACCATGCACGGCTCAACTGGTTGAGTGAACAGCTGGCTGCGACCGACCTGATCTATCTGCCGGTCAGAAAGCTATCTTTAGGACAAATGGTCAAGTGTGAGCTGATCGCGGTTTTGCTACATGAACCCAAGTATCTTTTTTAGATGAACCGACATTGGGCCTTGGTCTAGTGACCCAAAAGGCAATCTACAAGATCTTGCGTGCCGAAAATCAGCAAAATAAGACGACGATCGTGACGACTTCTCACTATGTCAAAGATATGGAACAGCTAGCTGATCGTCTCTTGATCTTAAATCAAGGAGCGCTGATCTTTGATGATGACTGTGATCAGTTAGTGAACAACTTGGTGACTAGAAAACTCTTTGATGTAGAGTATTTGGCTAAAGGACAGATCGTTAAAGTGACTTGGAGTGCAGCTGAACTTTTTTCAAAGGTAGCTGAGCTTGAGCCTGAAAATATTTTAACGATCAAGCAACGTGGGGTCAGCTTAGAAGAACTGATCAGTCAATTGATCGAGGAAGCAAGATGAAGTATGCGGTTATTTTTTGGACGAGTTTAAAAGAAAAAGTGATGTACCGGACAGATCTTTGGTTGCAATACATTTTGCTAGGGTTACAGCTAGTAGTCAATATTTCCGTATGGCAGGCGCTATACACCAATGATGCTCTTATGCTCAAAGGCTATTCGCTCAAACAGTTGAGTCTGTATCTTTTGAGTACTAATCTTTTAGCGTTGTTATTTAGCGTGGCGCCAGCTTTTAGATTGGCCGATCAGATCAAAAGCGGGCGTTTATCAACACTGTTATTGCGCCCAGTTTCCCTATATGGTGAGAGTTTAGTGCATTTTTTAGGGGCGCAAGTGTCGAGTCTATTACTGGAATTAGGTGTGATCGGGTATTTGTTATGGACACTAGAGCTGTCGTTGTGGCGCTTGCTGTGGCTATTAGTTTATTTGGCACTAGCCCTGCTGATGTTTTATGGTTTGATGCTATTATTTGGGATGCTGGCCTTTTGGCTATTGGAATTGTGGCCTCTGCGCGCTTTTGTGACGGCTTGTTATCTTATGCTAGGTGGGCGGTATTTTCCACTGAGCAGCTTACCCGAAGCGATATTTAGGTTTCTCCAGTACAATCCTTTTTCGCTGGTGACCGATGTCCCGGCGCGGATCATGACTGGCCAACTAGCGCTAGAGAGATCAAGTAATTACTTTTTAGCTGTGCTTGGGTGGATCATGTTACTGACCATGATCTATAAGTTCACTTTTTTACGGGGAACAAAGCGGTATGAGGGGGTCGAGAGTTGATGCGGATCTTGCAATGTGTTTGGAGTAGAAGTTGGAAACAATTCATGATCTACCGTGCGACGGGATGTTTAACGCTAGCTTTAGCATTAGTATTTTATGGGATCGAATTGTTGACGGGATATATTTACTTTTCAAGTGATGTTACGGTCAAGGGCTGGGATCGCACCGATTATCTGTTGTTGGTGACGACCGCTTCGCTGATCATGGCGTGGTATAATTTCTTCTTTGTTTTGGGGCATGAGCAGTTGAGCGAAAAGATCTTAACTGGGGCATTAGACCAGATATTACTTAGACCGGTAGACCCTTATTGGCTTACAGCGTTTGGAGGGTTTGATATTCCCAGTCTTTTTGACCTGGGCTTTTCCTTAGTGATCGCAAGTTTATTTTTGAGCAAGTATCAGCCAGCGTTTTTCGAGTTAGTATGGTATTTTTTAGCGTGTTTATTAGGTGTTTGTGTCGTTTTTTTATTGAATCAATTGTGTATCGGCTGTGCCTTTTGGATCGTGCGGACCAGCGCCTTGAGTGGGATAGTTGAAGATCTAGTCGGGATCTTTAGTCGTACCCGCGCATTTTTCCCAGTGAGCCTGCAGATCATTTTTACTTGGCTCATTCCCATCCTTACAGTGATCAATTTGCCGATTTTATTGCTCAAAAGGCATGCTGGACTAACAAGTTTATCTCTATTAGCTGGACTGACGTTGTTTTTGTACATTGTTTCACGGTGGCAGTGGAAATTAGGTTTGAAGCGGTATTTTTCAGCGGCTTAGAAAAATTCATTCAAAACATTTTTACCCACGGGGATGATTTTGCGTTAAAATTACGCTAAAGGGGGAATGAAAAATGGAGGTTATGTATTTTGTGCCAGCATTGTCGTTAGATGCAAATGCTAAATTAAAGGATTATCTGTCGAAGGTTCCTTGTTGTGACGAACTTCAGGCGTTAGAGAAGATGTCAGCTCAAGTCTGGATCGTAGTTTTGACCCAGAAGTTGTGCCAACAGACTTTGGCGACCTGTAAGTTGCGCCAGCAGTTGAATCCAGGTCAGAAATTTATTTTCTTAGTTGATCAAAAAGAGCTTTGCTTTTGGATGTATCGCTATCAATTACAGGCAACTGCAGTTATTTTTTGTTATGCCCAAACGTGGTATCAAGAATTGATGGCCGCCTTGCAGGAGCTTGAAAAAGCTACGGATCTTTGTTTTAAATGTCGGGGAAAGATCATCAAGGTCGAACTTGAATAGATCTGTTATGTGGAGTCGCATTGCTCTAACACGCATGCTGCTGTTTTGTGGCTCGTAGATAAACAAACGATCCAAGTACCTAAGAATTTGCATGTTTTGGAAAAAGAAAATCCGCGTCTCTGGCGAAGTCATCAGAGTTATCTTCTTAACCCGGGAAATGTCTACATGTTAGATAAGTTGAACGCGACTGCGACATTTGTTAACGGACTGAAATGCCCAGTCTCACGGCAAAAATTCAAGATACTAGCCGAACGTTTTGCGTAAACCACTCAATTCTTAACACAATAATAGCTAAGAAAAAGAACAACTACGATCTTTTCTTGGCTATTATTGTGTGGAGCTATTGATCGGGGTGACTGAGCAGTTGGAGTGTGGCAATGAAGACACAGCTCATAAAGACCAGTTGATCTCTTGCATAGAATGTGAGCATAGCATAGATCGCAAAGGCCAGAATACATCCTTTGAAAAACTTTGGCCATGCGAAGGTCCACTTATGTTGCCTATACTCTAGACCACACAGCATACTGATGGTAAGCGTTGATAGGACTGGAGATAGCCAAGATGAGACTGGATCAAGGCTAGCCCAAGTGCTAATGAACGTTAAGCAGACATAGCAGTTAGCTTTGCCCCACCAAGAGATGCTGGCTTTTTTCAAAACTGACATTGCTATTCACCGACCCTCATCAAAATAATTTTAGGGACTGCTTATGCGAACTATTTGAGCTTAGCGAGTTTATCGAATAGCCGGCAAGTGATCACAAAGGCAAAAAGTACCATAACTTCTCTGTCGGCTAGGTAATAAAAACACATGGCATAGACGGCAGTCGCGAGGATGATCCCTTCTAAGAATTCGAGCTGCGAAAAAAATAATTTATTGTTTTTACATTCTAGGCTGGATAAACCGCTAAAAACAAGAACTAGTAAGCCAGGTTCTAACCAAGATGAAAATGTGTTTAAGCTAGCTAAAAAGCTAACAAGTGATAAGCAAGCATAATCGCCACTTTTGATCCATACAGAAGTAGTAACTTTTTTAAAACCAACATGTATATTCACCGACCTTTACCTAAAAATTAGCGATTTAACGTCGCTTTTTACGTCTTTTTTTAGGAGTATAATTGGCATATGCAGCGAGTGAACCAAGAAATGCACCAGCACCTAAGGCAGTAAAGAAAGTTCCTGCATTTCCGGAATTCTCTTCATCGGAGATTGGTCTGGAACCGCCAATCGAGGTTTGAAGTTCAGCGATTGATAAAATTGGAAAATTTAATTTACTTACCATATCGTTTCTTCTCCTTTCGATGTTCATAATAGTAAGCAACAGCGAATTCTGTTGCAAATCCCACAGACCCCACAACCCAATCACCGCGGATCTTAGGGGAAATTGTTGCCCCACCTGAAATTGATTCGAGTTCATTTTCGGGTAAAGCTGTATATTCTGCTAAATTTTTCATATACCATACCTCCAATGTTTTTTAGGAAAGAGCGATCTTTCCTTGCACCTAAAGATAAACTCCTTACTAACTAAAATCAATTGGGTTACAGGATTTTGCCTACTGGTAGCAGGATTTTTTCAAAATAGAGAATGTTACATACGATACTAGTTTTTTCATGTTGCTTTACATAACAAGTTTGGAATTTTGGTAGGTTGTTGTTGAGTAGTGTAAATGTTTTATCCTAGACTAGAGAATGCAGGAAACATCTTAGCTAGTTTTTGAATTAAGGTCAGTGGAAAAATATACAATTTGCTTGTGCTTAATAGAAATAAAGCATATAGCGAACCAAGAAAAGAATTATATTATGCAGTTAATGATAAATTTAACTTGTAGATTTAGACCTATATATTTTATTTTACTCAAATTGGATACAAGAACACCCAAATACGACGATTTTCGCGGTTTGCCCCATTTTTGCGTTATCTTAATATTGTGAAAATTAAGAAATTTAGGAGGATCGTGATGAAAAAGCATAAAAAACGTAATGTGTTCATCTTGTGTAGTGTACTCGTAGTATTAGGTCTAGTTGCTTATCTGGCTTTGAGTGGTAACGATAACGGGGATGGCTTTATGCAAGGAATCAGAGATGGTATGAGAGAGGCGCAGAACCAAAAATAGCAATATATCTTCTTTGTTGTACGAGAGGGCGATAAAAATGAAAAAACATAAGCTAACTATTTTAGGTGGCGTATTATTATTGTTGGTCGTTGGGGCCCTTTTTCTATCTGGACTCTTGCATTTAGATGACATAACACATGGCTTTGAACGGGGCTTTCAAAGCGAACAGACAAAGTAAAAAGCACGACCGAGGTCAACTCGGTCGTGCTTTGGTGTTAACGGGGCATAAGGTTTTTAACCCGGGTTATTTTGCGGGTTTATTATCGAATAAAACGTGATCAGTGGTCGTGACATACCGTGCGCCCATGGGAACCTCATACATGGGATTCTTATCCTTGTCGACAAATAACTTCAGATCAGCGAGTTGTTGCATCGCTTGTTTGACCTTTTCCGTGTCAAGATCGGTATCGACAAAGTTTAGCTGCATGTGGTGTGTCGCATGCTTAGCAGTGGATAAGAAGATGAGATCTAATTTTTTCATAATGTGTTACCTCCGTGCTTAATTAGTGTGGCTTGTGGTCATGACATAAACTTCTTTTAGCTGTTCGCCAGTCAACATAGCGATGAGTTGTCCAAATTGATGGAGTTGATCGGGAGTTGCACCTTGGATCACATTGTTAAAGGAACGTTGTCGTGTTGTCCCGTCCTTTTTTACAAGTTTTACGCGAATTGCATTTTTGTCCCAGATTGCTTCAGTCATTGGTTAGTCCTCCTTAGATTTATTCTGTAAGTCGATCGCCCTTACACTACTAATAACGAAATGAGTTGCTGATATGTAACCCTAAAAAATAATTTTTTTGAAAAATGACCACTTACTGAAAAATAGGACCATTTACTGTTTGGAGATACTTTTTCAACTTTTTTGATAGCATGATCGGATTATAGAAAGGAGCTAAAAGATACGTAAGAAAGAATTTAAGGTGTTGGACAAAGATGTAAAATGCTCTATCGTTGATGGTGGAATTTAAATCACCGATACTTTAGGATTTGAAGTGTTAGGGAGGAATAACAATGGAAAAGAAAAGGGTCTAAAAGCAAAATTTGCGCTTGTCGGGATCATTGTGTTGGGAATTATTGTTGGTTTTTCATTGTGGACACATCGGGCAGATAATATCAATATACATAAAAAAAGACAAACACTCATTAAATAAAATAAGGTTTGTCTTCGATCTGGGCAGTACTACATGTGCTGCTTTTTTTTTGCGTGTACATATTTGTCATAAAAAAGACCACATCTGATAAATACCATTTCTGCGCCAAAGATAAGTTATACTTACAGTGAGGTGGTACAGATGATCGAATTCAAAGGTGTAACTAAAAAATATGATAATGTGATCGCTTTGAATAATTTGAACTTGGTGATCCCAGCGGGAAAGATCTTTGGCTTTTTAGGCCATAATGGAGCGGGAAAATCAACGACCATAAAGAGCTTAGTCTCGATCTTAAATCCAGATGCGGGGCAGATCATAGTTGATGGGAAAGATTTGGCCGAGCAACGCTTTTTGGTCAAGAAAATGATCGGCTATGTTCCCGATTCACCCGATATCTTTTTACAGCTAACGGCAGCTGAATACTGGGACATGCTAGCGGCTGCTTATGAGATCAAGGCAAGTGAAAAGGCTACTAGGATCAAAGAATTAGCTGGCTCATTTGGGATCTTAGAACGCCAAGATGAAGTCATGGAGAGCTATTCACACGGGATGCGCCAAAAAGCAATCATCGTGGGAGCTTTATTATCTGAGCCAGATATCTGGGTCTTAGATGAACCACTACAAGGACTAGACCCGCAAGCTGCTTATGATCTAAAAGAGATGATGAAAAAGCACGTTGCGAAGGGAAAGACGGTGATCTTTTCAACACATATCTTAGATACGGCTCAACAATTGTGTGATGAACTAGCAATCTTGAAGAAGGGTTCACTGATCTACAATGGTACCGTGGCGGAACTGTTAGCCAAAGAACCAGGGAAATCTTTAGAACAGATCTATCTAGAGTTAGCCGGCCGGAAAGAGGGTGAATGAGATGATCGATCTGCATCGGTTATGGGCTTTGATCAAGGTAAGTCTGATCTACCGTCAACCTGAACTGACGCTAAGAGAGCGGAAGAATCACAAGAGTGGGGACCAACTGATCAAGAAGTTTTTATTGATGGATCTAGGTAGTGGGGCCCTATTAGCTGTCGTCTTTGGGTGGATATTTTTAGCAAGTGACTTTATACGATCGCCGGGACTATTTACGCTGATGGTCGTGTGGTTTGGAGTGGTCACTATTTCCCAGGAAATAATGTTTATTTACAACATCTTTTTTGATAGTCGCGATCTGAATGCTTATTTGCCGTTACCATTTAAGATGAGTGAGCTTTTTTTGGCAAAAATGCTGACGGTATTTTGGTCGACACTACCAGTAACTTTGCCACTTTATGTCATGATGTTATTGACTGCTTGGCAAGCACAAGGCTTCTTTTGGTTAAGAGTCTTGGCTGCGAGTTTAGCGTATCTTTTATTAGTTATTTTGTTGTGCCTTTTGGGAAATTTACTCGTCTTTTCTTTGACTAGAAGTAAATTCTTTCAGCACCACAAAAAGATCATTACTTTTGTCTTGTTGGGATTTTCAATGGTGATAATCGTATTTAGCTATGCTCTTTTCAAAGATGTCTTTAAAGTAGCTGAACATGTCAAAGTGATAGCGATAGCATTACCATTTTACAAATTGATCGTGATGCCAAGTTGGCAAGCGGTGATCTTTAGTTTACTAGAGATATTAGGTGTTATCGGAATCTTGGGCTGGGGCTTGAGTAAGCTCTTCTTGAGGGATCTAAATGCTCAATTGATGAGTGATAAAGTTACTAAAGTCGTCAAAAAGCACCATGAGTTTAATAATTTGGATCGGGTTTTACAGCATTACAATATAAGATTATTGAGTGATCCCACTTTATTATTGCAGGTGATCTTGGGGAGCTTGATGATCCCACTAATGTTTATGTTACCTGGCTTATGGGGACAAAACCTGGCGCTACAAAATATTACGGGGAGATACTATGGGATCTTTTTACTAGTGGGCGTATGTTTAACACCATTAATGTATGGAATAACTTCATTAGGAGCGATCATCATCTCACTAGATCGTGAAAATCTATATTTTATTGAGAGTCTACCACTTAGTTTGAAACGATATCTCAAGAATAAGTTTAAGATCGTCTGTTGGCTACAAATGAGTCTATCATTTGTAGTAGCTGTTAGTTTAGGGATAATCACTCATTTTCCGTGGTGGGGGTGGGTATATTTTTTGATAGGGATCCTAAGTGCAACTTATGTATGTACCATATATTTTTTCGTTAGAGATTGGCGAAAACGATATCTAGAATGGGTCGACATCTCACAACTTTTTACACGCGGTGGCGGACAGATCGTACTATTTTTGCAAGGGGCAGTATTATTATTAGTTGAAGGGATCATTATGGGAATCGCTATTTTCTTGGCTACGGTATTACCTGCTTGGGTAACAAATACTGTAATACCGCTCGTTATTTTAGGGGTAACGATTTGGTGTCATGGGTACTATCGCAAGACTTTTTGGCAACAGATCGAATAAATATGTTAGCCAAAGGACCACTTATGAGTGTTTGCACTATTTTTTGAGTTTTTAGCATAAAATAGTTTTGGAATTATTATAGTTATTATGGGGTGAGTAGCGTGCAGGGGATCTTGGATTCGATCGCAGAATTTTTTTGGTTCACGGTAGGAACAGGGGTAGGAATATTTTGGACTCTGTGGTATTGGATGGATAAATATATTCTGAATCTTAAAGTATTAGTAGCAATATTTGTAGCTATCTTATTATTTTGGATCAATCTTGAAATGGGCATTTCATTTGTATTGGTCGTATTTTGTGCCATGATTATTGATCTAACAAGAGCATAGGCTAGCCTGTGCTTTTTTAATAGGGCTTTTCCCCTTATAGACCCAAATAGCTCGAATAATTAGGTATATCATGATTCCGACGAGGATCAATAATAGAAGCGAATAGCAAATTTCGGTAACTATATCCCTTGGGGTAGTTACTAGTCGATAAACGCCAAGCGCCAAGCGCTATTGCTAAGAGAACTTGTACCATGACGTAGAAATAGCCTAAAAGATAAAAAATTTTAGATGCAAGCAACTTCTTGAGCCTCACTAGTGTCCGATGAAATAGAATAACAGCGAGGGCCCAAATAACTAATAACAGAGAATTGATGATAAAGGATAAACGAAAAATTACTTTTGTCATCGTCAACGTCAAAAAAGCTAAGAGTATTAAACTTAGTAATGAAGCAAAGAAATAATATTTTTTCATATTGAGCACCTTCGATCCTTCCTAATAAAGGATAGCATCAATATGCTGGTGCTAACTGAAAGTATCATAACTGGGCTATTTTTACTCATATTCGGGAAGCAAAGACGAGCTCAACTGAAATGTGTTAGTATGGCAACTTTTTTCGAGTATTTGAGTATAGTCCAAATATTGTCTTATGTTAAGATGAAATCAAGAATTTTGATGATAGAAGGGATCGGATATGCTGTATCGATGGGGCTTTAGCCTGATCGCAACGATTATTGAATATAGTGCGATCTACCTTTTGATCAAGCCTAACAAGAGTCGGTCACAGACGGTGCTTTTTATCGCAGTTACTTTGCCACTCCTGGTCAGTTTAGATCAAGCGGGGATCGTTGGGAAATACTGTTCCTTGGCGTTAGAAATGCTCGCATTTTACTTCTTTTATCGGACCAAACCACGTAATTATGCACTACTAGGGCGATTAGTGCTGGCAAATTGCCTAATATTCATTGCAGTTTTAGCAAGTGATATTCTCTGGCGTTATTATTCTGCAATTTATTTTGCTTTAGGGCATTTAGCAGTTGAGGCGTTGTGTGGTGCGATCTTTGTTTACATAGGAGTGCATCTTAAAGTTGATAGTGAGCTGGATAGCGAGACCGGAAAACCCTTCTTTTTGCTTATTTGCTACATGGGGCTTGCTTTGAACTCGTTTCTTTTTATCCGGGATGTGAGTTAAAGTAAGTTTGTGACGGGGATCTTATTTGGTTTTACCGTGATCCAGTTGATTTTTGTCGGGATCATTTACTCTTTGATCAAACAGTATCAGCATAAAAAAGACCTCGAAGAACAGCGGCGCGATCTGGAAGCCTATATGCGTGAATTAGAGCTAAATCAGCGTAAGTTGCGCAAATTCAAGCATGATTATCAAAATATGTTGCTCAGTCTAGAAGAAAGCATTCGGGCGGGCAAGAGTGCACAAGCTTTACAGCAGTTAGCTAAATATTCGCAAAAAAATTTTACGGATAAACTTTTGTGGCGTTTTAATGATGTAGATAATATCAGAGATCTACAGTTAAAGAGTATCTTTATCAATAAGTTAAACATTTTATTCAGCTATGATATCAAAGTCGATTTTGAATGTCGGCAAGAGATCAAGACGCCTGCGCATTTAGATACCTTTGATCTAGTGCGGATCATCGGGATCGTTTTAGATAATGCGATCGAAGAAAGTCGTCTTTTAGGGGCAAGTGCTTATGTCCAAATGGCACTCTATCAGACAGAGGGCGTGTTAGAGATCATGCTGAAAAATCGTTGCCGACATGAAAAAGTTGAATTAGCTCAGATCGAAAATGCGGGCTATTCGACTAAAGCCGGACATTATGGGGTGGGACTTACGACTGTGCGTGAGATCGTATCAGACTACAACAATATTTTTATCGAGTATACGTCAGCCAAGCATGAATTTACCTTTGAGATGAAGGTCGTTTTGGAAGAAAGGTGAGAGAGATGAAACATCAAGTGCTCGTATGTGATGATGAATTAGCGCAAGCCCAAGGCCTAGCCGAGATGCTTGAGCGGGCGATCGTGATCCAAGATGATGAGCGACAGGGGAAACTAGGATTTTTAGGGTACTACACCTCATATGCTGCGACGCTACAAGCGGTCACCGACCATCAAGTGACGGGAGGAATCTATTTTTTAGATATCGAACTTTCGCCTAAACAGTATGATAGGATAGGTTTGGATCTAGCCGAAGCGATCAAACGACAAGATCCTAAAGCGCAGATCATTTTTGTAACAACGCATGATGAATTGGCACTAATGACTTTCCATCGGCGGATCGGTGCTTTGGATTATATCATCAAAGATTCGACGCGCTCGGAATTTCAAGGTCGAATAACAGAGGCCTTGGCCTTAGCTTTAGAAAATATCGCTACAAGTCATACAGCACAAAAATACACCTTTACCTATAAGATCGGCCACAAGATATATAACGAAAATATTGATGATGTCGTCTGCATCGTAACGACTGAGCGCCCACATCGACTGCGCCTCTATAAAGTTGATGGGATCGCTGAATTTAATGGCAATTTAAAGGAGCTAGTCGAGCAATCCGAGTTTTTACATCCGATCTCACAATCGTGTATCGTCAACGCCAAAAATATCAAGTCGATCGATCTTAAGGAAAGAAAGATCCTGTTTGTTAACGGTGAGTTCGAGTATTTTCCACGTCGTTCGCTCAAGCAAGTCAAGCACTTGATCGATGAACTGGGAAAGATACAATGAATAACATTAGGGACCAAATTTTTTTAAACAAATAATTATTTTTGGCGTATACTAGAGCTGGGAAGTGAGCAAAATGCAAGCTAAATTACACGGAAAAACAGTGGAAGTTTGGCAAGTAAGTCGGACTAATGAACAGCCCCAATGGGTCAAAGAAGCTTTTGCTAAGCATTATTTGACTTGGGTCGGTAAGCGTTTACGCATCGTGATGCCAGCGCTAGATACTTCGACTATGGTAAACCTAAAGTTGGAGATGATCGGGACTTTAGGTGGTGGCTTTTGCGGTTATACGATGTATGTCATGGCCGACTAAGGTGACTATTTAGATGTGACCGACCATCGTGTTGTCAGTGAACAGCAATTTTTACGGAAATATCAAGTGGACTAATAAGTATGTGATAATGCGGTTAGTGCCGTATGAATAACGCGGGCTCCACCATATCTTGGTGGGGCCCGCGTTTGCTTTATCGCTTATTCTTTATTTGTACTTCTTTGCACTGTGAAGTCGTGCTGCGAAAATCTGAGCCTAGCGTATAGCTACGGATAGTCAATGATGCTAAGCCCGCATCATCGCCTATCCTAGGCTATCCGTACGGCTCATCCCGATTTTCTCCGCACTGTGTAAAGTCGTGCTGCGAATTGCAGCTCCTAGGAAATAACCCCATCACAACTCCGAGGCAAAAAGCGCCTCAAAGTTGCGCTGCAGTTATTTCTACGGAGCTAAGCGCAATTCTTCGCACTGTGTATTTATAGCATGATCCCGACGGTGTAGTGGATGATCATAGTGATGATCCCTACTATCAAGTTGCGTAGGATAGCAGTCTTGACCATGCCATTGCCCAATTTAGCACTTAAATAGCCGGTCAGTGCGACTGAGACACAGACCGCTAAGATCGTGGCCGGCCATTGATATTGAACTGGACTCAAAGTCATGGCTGCTAACGGGAAGATCCCACCGATCGAAGCCGAGACTAAAGACGAGAGAGCCGCATTCCACGGATTCATATATTGCCCGAGATTTAGGTTGTATTTGATGCTGATGATGGTCTCAAGTGGCTTTTTTGACATCAGATCTTGGGCGATCAAAGCAGCAGTTTGTTCGCTTACGCCCCGTTCAACGTAAAACATTTTGACAGTTGCTAATTCACTTGAAAAATCAGTCTTTAATAATTGCTTTTCTTTAGCGACTGCCGCTTTTTCGGCATCTTTTTGCGTGCTGACCGAAGCGTACTCGCCAGCTGCCATCGAAAAAGCACAGGCTAGTAGATCAGAAAGCCCCGCGATAAAGATCGTAAATTGATCAGTCGTTGCCACCGCCACACTGAACAATACGCCGACCACGGTCAAGATCCCATCATTTGAGCCTAAGACCCCAGCCCGTAAGGTATTGAGCCGTTCACTCATTGAACTTGTCTTTTTCATCTGCGTCTACCCCCCAATAATTTTCCCGATCAAATATGTAACTGCCATCGTCAGTGTCCCCGAGATGACGTTGCGGATGATACCTTGCTTTTTATCAGCCTTACTTAAAATAGCTGCGCCCCAGCCAGTCAAAGTTAAAGCGATCAAAACAGCGATGAAGGTCGCAATGATCTTGATCTTTTCGGGAAACAGCGTGATCGCAAGCATCGGCAATAATGAACCAGTTGGAAATGAGACCATTGAAGCGATCGCTGCGGCATACGGGTCGATGATCTCATTGATATTTAAGCCATAGCGTTCGCGAACTGTGGTCACGAGTGGATCTTTTTGCATCATTTCTTCCGTTGCTTTTTGTGCTAGATCGGGTCTGATCCCTTGAGCTAAATATTTTTGTTTGACCATTTCAAATTCATGCTCATAGTTCAATTTTAAGCGTGCTTTTTCCTCAGCGACGGCTTGCTTTTCAGAGTCTTTTTGCGTACTAACTGAAACATATTCGCCCATTGCCATCGAAACGGTCCCCGCTAGCATTCCGGCGATCCCTGAGATAAAGATCCCATAGTTACTGGCAGAAGCCCCAGCTACCCCGACAACGATCCCAGCAACTGAGATGATCCCATCATTTGCACCCATGACACTCGCACGTAAAATATTGACGCGCTGAGCTAAAGTCAATTTACTATCCATAATTGATAACCTCTTTTTTTAGAATGATTCTAAACTATATTCTACCGTAGAATTTAAATTTGTAAACAAAAAATTTAAGTTACCCAAAAATATTTCATCTGTATACCTATAATTATAGATCTAATGCTAATCTTTGTCTTAAGTTAACAATTTTGAGATAATTAAGAAGAGACAGTATCAGGCAAAGGGGGCAATGAAAATGAACAGGATAGGTAAATTGATCGTAAGTCTGTTGGTTGGTCTAGGCTTATTCTTCACTGCGAGTAGTACGGCTTTAGCAGATGGTGATTATCAAATAACTGACTATGATGCAACGGCAATTGTACGTGAAGGTGGCGAAATATTTTTTACCCAACGAATAACCTATGAATTTGATGGCGATTTTAATGGGGTATATTACGACCAAAACCTGACTAAAGTTACTGATGTCAGTGGAATTGAGGTCTCGATCACCCAGAATGGTCAAACGACTCAGTTGACTGAGAGCTCAACAGGGGAGAACAATACATTTACGCAAACAAAGACGGCAGATAATTTAAAGCTCAAAGTCTATCATAAAGTCAGTGATGATAAGTTGACGGTGAACTATCACTATGTTTTGAGTGGCTTGATCACGAACTATCAAGATACGGCTGAGTTGAATTGGAAGATCCTCGGTGCTGGTTGGGATGTGCGCTTGCATAATGTCAAGGTGACGGTGCAATTGCCCCAAGCTCCGATCAATGATCTGCAAGCTTGGACGCATGGTCCTTTGACCGGCTATACCGATGTTGATCGCAAGCAGGGTAAAGTGACGCTGACACTTGATGAACTTGATACCGATGAGATGTTGGAGACACATATGCTTTTCCCGACCTCGGTCACACCTATTAATCCGCAAGTGTCTAACGAAAAGGCAAAAGAAAGGGTCCAGCAAGCCGAGGCTAAGTTGGCTAATGAAGCTAATCAAAAACGTAAAGCTGAGGAAAAAAAGGCACGAATCATCAAAAATATTTTCAGTGGGCTTGTGTTCACCCTTTCACTAGGCTTTATCGGGATCTTGGTGGCAAACCCGGGAAATAAAAAGACCAAATTACCGCCACTTAAGCATAGTTATGAGATCCCTAAGTATGCGCCTGAAGTAGCTTTTGCGGTATTAAACCAAATGCAGCCGAATAATCAAGCATTCAGTGCACATTTATTGGAGCTTGCGGGTCAAGGAAAGTTGGAGATCGTTGAAGCTTCAGGCAAAGAAAATTATGTGATCAAGTTGAAGGATAAGGCAATTTTAGAAGATAGCTTATTGCGTTTTCTCTTTAAGAATATCGGAAATGGGACTGAATTTGATCTAAAGACCCTTAAGCAGGTAAAAAACAAGCGCAGTAAAGCCAAGGCGCTTAGTAAAAAATTTGAGCAATGGGCTAAGCGGGTAAAACGTCAAGCTGATGCCTATAACTATATCGATAAAAAGACGCATACTTGGTGTATTACTGTTATGCTAGGTGCTTTTGTCAACTTAGGGATCTTATTGTTATTGGGAGTTATCTTTAGTGGAACGATCAGATGGGTCTGTTTAGGTTTAGGGATCGTGATCATTTTATTGAGTGCCAAGTATTTGATGACGCACTCGGGTTATACGCCAACGGGAGACAGAGAGATCTATGAATTACGGTGTTTCAGATCGATGTTAAAAGATGTTGGGCGTTTTGATCTGCGCGAAGTAGGCGACATTGTTTTATGGGAGCAGATCATGCCGTATGCAGTTGCATTTGGATTAGCGAAGAAGGTCATCAAGGCCTTGAAAGCCGAGTTTAGTGTAGCTGAATTAGAGACTGGTTTTGGTATTTACTATGCATTGTATTTTGCAGGTAGTTGGAATGACAGTTTCACCTCAAGTTTTGAACAAAGTATTGCGGCAGCCAATGTTGATTCATCGTCTAGTGGTAGTTCAGGTGGTTTCTCCGGTGGTAGTTCCGGTGGCGGTGGCGGCGGAACCGGCGGTGCATTCTAAGGCAGAGTGTGAGGCAAAGCGTTTAGCGCCGTAGAAATAACGGTATCCCAGCCATGAGGCGTATTTTGCCTCATGGCTGGGACATTGTTATTTCCTAGGAGCTGCTTTGCCGAACACGTTTCGATTCTAGTGCAGTGCTAAGAAATCTTAAGGTTTTCTTAGCACTGCTTTATTATTAATTTAAGTAAAAAAACGGATAATGATAATCAGGAATTATTGTAGCAGTTGTTCTTTGCTTAGTCAGAAAGAAAGCGTTATACTGATTAAGTAAAGTCATATTTTTAAAAGAGTATACTTTATGGAGGGCTTATGAAACAAACATTATATTTAATGCGACACGGTGAAACATTATTCAACCAATTGGGTAAGATCGAAGGTTGGAGTGATTCACCACTTACTGAAAACGGTATCAAGCAGGCCAAGCGAGCAAGCGAATATTTTAAAGAAGTCGATCTTTCGGCGACTTATTGTTCAGCTTCTGAGTGCTGTTGTGATACTTTGCGTCAAGTTACGTCATTACCATATATGCGTCTAAAGGGATTGAAGGAACAAAACTTCGGTCTGCTTGAAGGTGAGCATAATTACCTACAACACTTGCGCCCGTATGGTGATCTTTTTGTTAAGTACGGTGGCGAAAGTGATTTTGAAGTTCAAGATCGGATCGTTACGACCTGTACTGAATTGATGCACCGTTCCAGCGGTCACACCGTTTTGGCAGTCACACATGCTAATGCGTGTTTACAATTTATCAAACGCTGGGATGACCAGCTCGAGCTCTCCAATATCCCAAATGGGGCGATCTTTAAATATGGCTTCGATAAAGAAAATGATACGTTTGAACTGTTAGAACAGGTAGAGTTGACGGTTTAGACAAGAAAGGGTGAGCTGATTGGCTTTTAAGAAAGATTTTTTGTGGGGTGGCGCAACGGCTGCCAACCAATATGAAGGTGGCTTTGCTGAAGATGGTAAAGGTCTAAATGCGGTCGATGTTTTAACGAACGGCTCAGCAACTGAACCACGTAAAGTTACGTGGAAAAGATCTGACGGCACGACGGGAGCAACTCCACTTGAATGGGGGAGCGATTTTGAACTGCCAGTAGGTGCAAAACCAGCGTTAGTCGACGGGTATTACTATCCAAGTCATACAGCGACAGATTTTTATCATCACTATGAAGAAGACCTTAAATTGATGGCAGAGATGGGATTTAAGTGTTATCGGCTCTCACTCAATTGGTCACGGATCTTTCCAAATGGCGATGAAGAAACGCCAAATGAAGCTGGGCTAGTCTTTTATGATAAGATCTTTGACCTATGCAAACAGTATGGGATGGAACCGCTGGTAACTCTTTCGCACTACGAGACGCCTCTTGGTCTGATCAATGACTATGGTGGCTGGAAAAATCGCAAGTTGATCAAGTTCTTTGAAAATTATGTGCGAACTGTCTTCACACACTATAAAGGCAAAGTGAAGTATTGGTTGACCTTTAATGAGATCAATGCCGTTGATCTAGCCCCATATATGGGAGCAGGCTTGTTGGATTCGAGTTTGCAAAGCCGGGCGCAAGCTGCGCATGATCAATTTGTCGCTAGTGCTTTGGCAGTCAAGCTAGCCCATGAGATCGATGAAAATATGCAGGTCGGCATGATGTTAGCTTATCAGCCGGTATATCCGTATACTTGTGATCCCGCCGATCAGATCAAAGTTATGGAATACAACCAAAAGATGCTTTTCTATGCTGATGTTCAAGCCGGTGGCCGCTATCCTGACTATAAATTAAAAGAATATGAACGTGAAGGTATCAAGCTTGATATTGCGCCAGAAGATCATGCTTTGCTCAAAGACTATCCGGTCGATTTTGTGAGCTTTTCTTGTTATGGTTCAAATGTCTTGACGACGCATGAACAAGAAGCTGTTGATAGTGGAAATTTAGGGATCAATGGGATCAAAAATCCTTACTTAGAGACCAATGCTTGGGGCTGGGCCACTGATCCTGATTGTTTGCGACTAGCTTTGAACGTTTTGTGGGATCGATACCACAAACCACTTTGGGTCGTGGAAAATGGCCTTGGTTGGAGTGATGAGCTCACAAGTGATGGTAAAGTTCACGATGATTATCGGATCAAATATTTAAATGCAAACATCCAGTCGATGAAAGATGCGGTCGAGCTAGATGGCGTCGATCTTATGGGCTACACGATGTGGGGCTGTATCGACCTTGTGTCCAATGGGACGGGTGAGATGAAGAAGCGCTATGGCTTTGTCTATGTCGATCGTGATGATTTTGGTAATGGTAGCTTGAAGCGGATCCCCAAAGATTCATTTTACTGGTATCAAAAAGTTATTGCTTCAAATGGTGAAGATCTGACGATTTAAGCAATTTTCCGGGTTATTTTTGCTATAATTAAGTGAAAATAGGGAAATGAAGTGATGCAGTGGGCAAACGAGCAAACGAGTTGATGGTAGGTACTTTACCGGATGTAGCTGGCTTTATCCGCGAAATGGCTGCCAGTAAACAGGCGATCTTAGCCAAAGCAGCGCAAAAAAAGCGCCAGTTACAAGCTTTTACCACCGAGGAACAGGGCGATCAACATACTAATTTCAATGCTAAAATGATCGAATTGACCCCTGAACAAAAACAAGCCTACCGAGTTCGTAATCTACAAGTAGATTATCAATTTGCAGTCCGAAAATTACGGCAAGAAATGGGGCTAGATCAGCCACATTTTGCATATAAAGCAGGCTTTAGCTGGGAACGGCTAAAAACGATCGAAGCCGGTGAAGCTTTGCCGACAACAGATGAATTATTGCGGTTAGCTGAGATCAGTGGGCGTTCAGTCCACCTTCGCTTTGATTAGAGTGTGATCCAAAGCGGTCAGCGCCGTACGGATAAGACAGCCTTCACCAGAATGGGCATTTTTGGTGAAAGCTGTCTTATTTGTTATGCGTTGCTTTAGTGAATGAATTTTCATTCGGAATTTAGTTGACTTTTGTCTTGTTGATGGTATTATATTAGATAAAATTTTACCAAAAACGAACGATGGAGGCTGTATTATGACTGAAGTGACCCGTGATTTTACGCATAACTTACCCAAAGCTGAATTGCATGTGCATATCGAAGGGACCTTAGAACCCGAACTAAAACTCAAATTAGCTCAGAAAAATAACATTGATATCGGTCAAAAGACGATCGCTGAAGTAGAGGAGAATTTAAAGTATGATGATCTTGCGTCATTTTTAGCGGTCTACTATCCAGCAATGGAAGTTTTAGTGCACGAAGAGGATTTCTATGAATTGGCAATGGCCTACCTCAAAAAAGCGGCTAAAAATAATGTGCGACATGCTGAAATCTTCTTTGATCCCCAAGCGCATACTAGTCGTGGCGTCAAATTTGAAACAGTCATCAATGGTTTATATCGCGCAACTGTAGATGCACGGGCGTTAAACATTGATGCGCGTTTGATCATGTGTTTCTTGCGCGATCTGTCCCGGGAATCGGCGCGTAAGATTTTACTTGAGGCCTTACCTTACAAGGATAAATTTATTGGGGTCGGCCTCGATTCAGATGAACACAATAACCCACCGATGAAGTTTTTCAATCAGTTCTGTACCGCTCAAGAGCATGGCTTACACGTTACAGCCCACGCCGATGTCGATCAAGTCAACTCATTAGAGCATATTCGTGAATTGTTAGAGGTTATCGGCGTTGAACGGATCGATCACGGAACTAATATTGTTGAGGATCCAGATCTAGTTGAATTTGCCGCTAAACAAGGGGTTGGTTTTACTTCATGTCCACTCTCAAATGACTTTATCGCGTCTGATATGAAGGGCAAAGAAGTGCTCGAATTGTTAGCAAAAGGCGTTAAAGTTTCGATCCATTCTGATGATCCGGCCTATTTTGGAGGCTATATTGGTGATAACTACTACGCACTAGCTCAAAAGTATGACTTAACTAAAGAACAGATCGTGGCCTTAGCTAAGAATTCCTTTGCCGCTTCCTGGATCAGCGAACAACAAAAAGCTTTTTATCTAGCAGAATTAGATGAATATTTAGCAAATAACTAGACAAGGTGAGTAAAATGGGCCAAAAAGTTGATGTGGGGCATGTAAAAGAAGTGATCCATGAATTGTATAATAGCTTAGCTGAACGTCCAGAACAAAGTGCGCGGTTATTGGATATTATAGATGTGTTGGCACAAGTCTATAAGAAGATCGATCAAGAAGAATATCCAGAATATTTGGTGGATCGGCTTGTTAAATACATTTATGCAGTTGGTTTTAACAACAAAATTCGCTTTTTAGGGCAGGACGGGAAACTTCTAGTCGAGCTAAGTGATGTTGCCAAAAAAGCGGGGCTAAATAGTCGCTATCGGGCTGATTATAGCGATAAATCCCAATTCTATGGCTTTTTTGAAGAATTTCCGCGGCGCTGATCCGTGTATATAGTCGTGCATCTCAAAGCAGTGCCTAGCGGATGACCCGCTTGGGGGAGCACTGTGTTTTCTGATTGACAAATCAAAAGTTTAACATTATATTATAGATAATCATTCTTATCTTAATTGATAAAGTAGTCAAAGTGCTTTATCCACATGAGAAGCTTGTCTTGGGGACAAGTTTATTTTGTGTGGAGTAGGCGCTTTTTTTATGCTTAAAGATAAATTTTACGGAGGGAAATAATGGCAAATACAGTGACTGAATTTGATACGATCGCGGCGATCGCTACCCCACCTGGAGAAGGGGCGATCTCGATCGTGCGTTTGAGTGGCGATGATGCAGTGACGATCGCTAACCAAGTATTTAAAGGCAAGGATCTGACTAAAGTTTCTAGTCATACGATCAATTATGGTCATTTTATCGATCCTAAAACCCGGGAAATAATCGATGAAGTAATGGTCTCTGTTTTGCGAGCACCTAAGACGTTTACGTGTGAAGATACGATCGAGATCAACTGCCACGGTGGGATCGTGCCCACCAATAAGATCTTACAAGTCTTATTGACCAATGGTGCGCGGTTAGCTGAACCGGGTGAATTTACTAAGCGTGCTTTCTTACATGGGCGGATCGACTTGGCGCAAGCTGAATCAGTGATGGATCTGATCCGCGCTAAGACCGACCGCTCGATGAAAGCTGCGTTGAACCAGCTTGATGGAAATCTTTCGCAATTGATCAAGAATTTACGGCAAGAGATCTTGGATGTACTGGCTCAAGTCGAAGTCAATATTGACTATCCTGAATATGATGATGTGGAAGAGATGACTTCTAAGCTGTTGCGTAAAAAAGCGATCGATGTTCGTGCAAAGATCGAACAACTTTTAGTTACCGCGCGCCAAGGCAAGATCTTGCGTGAAGGGTTAGCGACTGCTTTGGTTGGCCGGCCTAATGTTGGGAAATCCAGCTTATTGAATCATTTGTTACATGAAGATAAGGCGATCGTGACGGATATTGCTGGGACGACGCGAGATGTGATCGAAGAATACGTCAATGTTCGCGGTGTACCATTAAAATTGGTCGATACAGCCGGGATCCGCGAAACCGATGATATGGTCGAAAAAATCGGGGTCGAGCGTTCACGACAAGCGATCGACCGCTCTGATCTGGTGATGTTATTGTTAAATGCCAGTGAGCCTTTGACTACTGAAGATATCGAGTTATTGCAACTGACGCAAGCTAAAAAACGGATCATTGTCTTGAATAAGACGGATCTCGAACCAAAACTCGATCTCAATGAATTATATCAATACGTTGATAAAGCTGAAGTTCTCAAGACCTCAGTGCTAAAAAATGAAGGGATCAGCGAATTAGAAGAGCATATCGCTGCGCTTTTCTATGGCGGGATCGAAAATTCACAGGCGACAGTTTTAGTGACCAATGCACGCCATATTGCTTTGTTAGAACAAGCTAAGGCCGCTTTGGAATCAGTTTTAACTGGTTTGGATCAAGAATTGCCAGTTGATCTAGTTCAGATCGATATGACCCGTGCTTGGGAACTATTGGGTGAGATCACAGGTGATAGTTACCAAGATGAGTTATTAGATCAGTTATTCAGTCAATTCTGTTTAGGAAAATAAGGGAGTATTTATGCAATTTGGAGAAAAATACAAGGCAAAAGATTATGATGTGATCGTAGTAGGTGCTGGCCATGCGGGTTGTGAGGCAGCTTTAGCTTCAGCACGGATGGGTAATGAGACCCTTTTGATCACGATCAACTTAGAAATGGTGGCATTTATGCCATGTAATCCTTCGATCGGTGGTCCAGCTAAGGGGATCGTTGTGCGTGAAGTCGATGCACTCGGCGGTGAAATGGGTAAAAATATTGACAAAACTTACGTGCAGATGCGGATGCTAAACACCGGTAAAGGCCCAGCTGTTCGAGCTTTACGGGCTCAAGCAGATAAGAGTCGCTATTCGATCGAAATGAAGCATACGTTGGAAAATCAACCACATTTGACTTTACGCCAAGGGATCGTCGATGATCTGATCGTTGAAGATGGTGAAGTCAAGGGGGTTGTGACTAACACGGGAGCTTGTTATGGTGCGAAGGCAGTTGTCTTAACAACTGGGACTTCAGCTCGCGGTAAGATCATCATTGGTGAATTGATGTATTCTTCCGGCCCTAACAATACGCAAGCTGCGATCGAATTATCTAAAAATCTAGAACGTTTAGGCTTTGAACTCAAGCGTTTCAAGACTGGTACACCACCACGAGTAGATGGTAGTACGATCGATTATGCTAAGACAGAGGAACAACCGGGTGATGTAGAGCCTCATCTATTCAGTTATGAAAGTGACGATGCCAACTATTTAGATGTAAAACAACAGCTATCTTGTTGGTTGACTTATACACAAGAGATGACACACAAGATCATTCGTGATAATCTCGACCGGGCACCGATGTTTTCTGGTGTGATCGAAGGGGTCGGCCCTCGCTATTGTCCTTCGATCGAAGACAAGATCGTCCGTTTTTCTGATAAACCGCGCCATCAGTTATTTATCGAACCAGAAGGCCGTGATACCGATGAATACTATATCCAAGGGCTGTCAACTTCTTTACCAGAAGATGTACAACAACAAATGGTCCATTCGATCCCAGGCTTAGAGCAAGCTGAGATGATGCGCCCTGGTTATGCGATCGAATACGATATCGTTTCACCATATCAGTTACGTCCGACCCTTGAGACCAAGTTGATCAAAGGGCTATACACTGCTGGACAAACTAACGGGACTTCAGGTTACGAAGAAGCGGCTGGCCAAGGGTTGATCGCCGGTATCAATGCGGGTCGTCATGCTTTAGGCAAAGAAGGGATCGTCTTGAAGCGTAGTGATGCTTATATTGGGGTCATGATCGATGACTTAGTAACTAAGGGGACAAATGAACCATACCGTTTGTTGACGAGTCGAGCAGAATATCGCTTGATCTTGCGTCATGATAATGCCGATCTACGTTTAACAGAACTTGGTCACGAGATTGGCTTGATATCAGATGAACGTTTGGCAGCTTTTGAAGCTAAGAAAGCTGAGATCGCTGCTGAAAAAGAACGGTTATCCAAGATCCGCATCAAGCCATCACCAGAAGTAGATGCATATTTAGAAGCTCATGGCGATCGTCCTTTGAAAGATGGGGTCTTAGCAAGTGATTTCTTGCGTCGTCCGTACGTGACCTATGCCGATCTGATGCAATTTATTCCAGCTGCACCAGAAGCCCTTGATCGGCGAGTGATCGAGCAGATCGAGATCCAATACAAATATGAAGGCTACATCAAGAAAGCCTATGAGAAAGTTGAAAAATTAAAGCGGATGGAAGCTAAGAAGATTCCAGAAAATATTGATTATATGGCGATCGAAGGCTTAGCTACTGAAGCTAAACAAAAATTAGTCAAGATCCAGCCTGAGACCTTGGCGCAAGCAAGTCGGATCAGTGGTGTCAATCCTGCTGACTTGTCGATCTTAGCGGTGTATATCGAACAAGGCAAGATCGCTAAAGTGAAAGATTAAGCGAAAAGACGGATAACTCCGGGAGAATGTTCCTGCTGAGTTATTCGTCTTTTTTGGTTTAAATTTCTAATGAGCGGATGCGCTCGATCTCCTTTGTGACGTCTTGGGCCCCACTGGGATCGCCCATCTGTTGGAGAATATCACGATATTTTTCAGCGGTAGAAAAATCTTGTTCACAAAGTGCTAAGAAGGCATAGGCAGTATTCAAAGAGTCGAATTGAAATAGTTCTTTATACAGAGGGCTCCCCTTTTCTATCCAGAGCTTTGCTTGGGGAAAGTCATTATTTGTGATGAGTAAAAGACTACAATTTTCGATAAGAGCGAACTTTAAGTGCAGTAAGTGAGGATAGTTAGTATTGATCGCTTGGAGTGCCATTTGAGCAATTGAGGCAGCAGTGTCTAAACCAAAGAAATAGAGAATATTGTTGAGCAAAAATAAGTCAAATTTTGTCCAAGTATCGATTTTTTTCAGACTTTGCCAAACCATACTGGCTTGTTCTTTAGCTGCAGAATAGTGACCGCGTTCAAATTCATAGATAGCGGCTAGAATCGTCTTAATATGGTAAACGTCTAAATCTTTATGTTAGGTATTGCTGATCGGAAATTTGGAGGTTAAGTTCATATTTATACTGAGGCAAGAGTTGTTTATCAGAATTTGATGACAGCTAGTTTGGCAGAAAAAAATAGAATTTCTCCTAAAAGTGAACGGTTATTGAAGCAAATTGACGATTTTTCAAGATCTAGAAGCATATGGTCAAAAATCAATGATCTTATGACGGCAAAAACTTGGCTTGGAAAATAAATATATGGAAATTTTTATAGAAGGTATAGTTAACATAGTATTCGTAAAGTATTTTTCTAAACCGGAATACTAGGTGAGTTCAATAAAAATTATGATATCCCTGCTTTTTATGGCTAAATTTGTTATGATTTAGGTATTGTAAAAAGAGAAGGGGTATTTTATTTATGGAAACATGGTTATTTTTGCTGCTGATCCTGGCAGTTTCTTTTTTTGGTAAGAACAATTCTTTGATCATTGCAACACTTGTAGTTATGGCGATCAAATTGATCCCGGCGTTATCTGAAAAGTGGTTCCCAGTGATCCAAGCAAGGGGGATCAATTGGGGGGTCACGATCATTTCAGTTGCGATCTTGATCCCGATCGCGACTGGTCAGATCACATTTCGCGATCTGCTAGATGCTTTTAAGATGCCGGCTGGCTGGATCGCAGTCGGGTGTGGTATCTTAGTTGCGATCTTATCCCGGTATGGCGTTGATCAGTTGGCGGCTACTCCACAAGTTACTGTTGCCTTAGTCTTTGGGACTATCTTAGGTGTAGTTTTCTTGCGTGGGGTCGCAGCTGGACCTGTGATCGCCAGTGGGATGACTTTTGTGATCATCAGTTTATTAGGTCTTAGTTTTAAATAATGTAAAAAACTCCTGCAATAAAAAATAATTGCAGGAGTTTTTGCGTATCTATATAGTGAAGGCACTTAAAGCAAGAGGTGAGTTTTTATTAAATTGATACTCTACAACTTTTATGCTAAAATCTTCCCTAAAACTTAGCACGAAAGTTGTGTAATCATGAATAATAAAGAAAAAATTTTAAACATAGCAAATAGTAATGGTGGAGTAGTCTTAACAAAACAAGTCACTGCAGCCAAAATTCCGCGGTCAACTTTGACTGACCTAGTAAATGTGGGGATCCTTTTTCCTGTCCAAAGAGGAATTTATGTTACAGAAAATGGATATATAGATGATTTTTACTTATTACAGGCAAGATATCCAAAAGGGGTATATTCTCACGAAACAGCACTGTACCTACAAAATTTTTCAGATAGAGCACCTGTCGTTCCCACAATGACATTTAAGTACGGGACATCTACAACACGTATGAAAGGTGAAGTAAAGCCGGTCATTGTCTCAAAAGATTTAGATTTAGGAAAAATAGAGATCATGCATAATGGCTCAAAGATAACTGCTTATAATATTGAGCGAACGTTGGTAGATCTACTGAAGACCAGATATAATACGGATTTTGAACAATTTATACCTGCTCTTAAAAAATATGCTACATCAAAAAATAAGGATATAAATAAGCTTTTCAGATATGCACAGTATTTTGGAGTGGATATTGAGTTACAAAAATATATTGGGGGACTATTATGATTTTCAAAAATGCAATGAGTTTTAAAGCGAAGATAAAGCAGATAGCAAAAGAGAAAGATCTCACTACACAGCAAGTTCAGCAAAATTATCTTATTGAAGTTTTCTTGGAAAAATTGTCTAAGTCAAAATACAAAAATAATCTTATATTGAAGGGTGGCTACATAATTGGGTCGATCGTTGGCATAGGTCAGCGTTCAACACTCGATTTAGATACTACAATTAAGGGATTTGATTTGACACCAAAGAAACTGACTAGAATTGTAGAAAATGTTATTTCGATTCCCACAGAAGAGTCTTTTAGACTTTCTTTTAAAAGTGTTAGAGAAATTAGGGAAGAAGATAGTTACCCTGGGTATAAAGTAAAAATGTATGCAGATTTTGAAAAAATCCATGAAGTTGTATTAGTTGATGTTACTACTGGTGATGCTATTACACCAAGAGAAATAAAATTTAGTGTAAAAAGATTATTTTCGAACGGTAAGCTGTCAGTACTATCTTATTCTACAGAGAATATTGTGGCTGAAAAAATAGAAACTATACTCTCTCGAGGAGTCGCCACGACTAGACCGCGTGATTTTTATGATGTATATATACTTTTTAAATTACGAAAAGATGAAATCAGTATATCTAGTCTGTCGAGTGCTTTGAACAATACAATGAGAAAAAGGGAATCTACCTTTGATGTGGCTGATTATTCACATATCCTTAAGCATATTAGATATTCTGCGGTACAACAAAGTTTTTGGAAAAATTATCAGAGTAAGTATAGCTATGCAAGAGAGCTAACGTTCGAAGATGTCGCTGGTGCTGTATACAAATGTATAGAAAAAATTCTTGAATATCGAAATCAATAGAAACTAAAGAAAAAGTACATATGGGTCTAAAAAAACTCCTGCAATAAAAAATAATTGCAGGAGTTTTTGCGTATCTATATAGTGGAGGCACTTAAAGCAAGGTGGAATTATTCTTCAGATAATTCAGGTAAGCTACCGCGGCGAACGAAGTGGAGAACAAGTCCCACGACAAGGCCGACGAGTGCTGGGACCGCCCATGACATTCCGATGCTTGCGAGCGGTAGGTATGAACGCATATCAGCCACGACTAGCCCAACTTGGCTTTGGCTGACTACTTTTGGAAAAGCAACGATCATATCAAAGAAGGCTGGAACAACGGTACAAACAACGACTGTAAGATAAACGACCCCTTCTCGTTTGAAAAGTGGTGAGAAAACTGAGAGTA
The DNA here is from genome assembly GCF_040226755.1 of Ligilactobacillus sp. RTP31139st1_D10_RTP31139_211217. Taxonomy (NCBI): domain Bacteria; kingdom Bacillati; phylum Bacillota; class Bacilli; order Lactobacillales; family Lactobacillaceae; genus Ligilactobacillus; species Ligilactobacillus sp. RTP31139st1_D10_RTP31139_211217. The sequence goes on along the minus strand of NZ_JBCOAR010000003.1, from coordinate 76,521 downwards.
AGATCAAAACCATTGAGAGTGGGTAGAGGAACATCAACATTGGGGTTGACCAAGCGATGATCGTTTCGAGCCCAAAGTTAGCTGTTAAGAATGAAGATAAGCAACTTAAGAATAACCAAACATGGTAGCTGACCTTTGGAAAATGATTATGAAAATCTTGCGCAAAAGCAGCAACTAAGCCAACTGCAGTCGTTAAACAGGTCACTGTCAAAAGTGCGGCTAAAACAGCTTGACCCACTGGACCAGCGTAAGCATTGACGATTTGAGTAAAGGCTGTGCCCCCTTCAGGCGATAACTTGAATTGTCCTAGAGACATTGCACCTAATAAGATCAAGAGCAAGTAGATCAAAGCAACTGCCCCCATGGAGAAGAAACCTGATTTAGCCGTAACGAGTGAAACGCTCTTGGGATCTTTTTGCCCCATCTGTTGGATAGCTGTGACCACTGTGACCCCAAAGGCTAAACCGGCTAAAGCATCCATCGTGTTGTAACCTTCCAAAAAGCCGTTTGTTAAAGCATTTGAGAAGTTAGAGTATGCTTCTGTAACAGGTGCACTTGTAGTCGAACCTAATGGATTTGCAAAAGCTACCACAAAAACTAAGGTCAAAAGTGCTAGGAACAAAGGATTCAAAACCTTACCGACATTAGACAAGATGTTGTTTTCACGGTAAGAAAATACAAAAGCAGCGCCGAAAAATAAAGCAGAAAATAAGAGCAAGCCCCAGCTGTTATCAGCCCCTAAAAATGGTTTCAAACCAACTGCATAAGCAACAGTTGCCGTCCGTGGTGTTCCAAAGAGTGGTCCGATCGTAGCGTGGATCAAGACCATAAATGTCAATGCAAAGCCAGTCCCAAGCGGTAAACCAACATCATAGACACCTTTAGCCCGAGTGATCGCGATGGCCAAAACTGATAATAGTGGTAATAAGACCCCAGTAACTAAAAATCCAAGGGCTGCTGGTCCCCAGTTATGTCCGGCTAATTGACCTAAATGTAAGGGGAAGATCAAGTTCCCAGCCCCAAAGAACAGGCCAAATAGTAATGAGCTGACGACAGCATAATCTTTAAATGTCATCTTTTTTTCTGTGTTATTCATAATCCATACTCTCCTTTTTTAGTTGCACAAAATATCAGAACTAAAAGAAAAAGCGTCCTTAGACTAATTGCTTAGTCCAAGGACGCCTGTAGAGCGTGGTACCACCTTGCTTCATGAACGCCTCGCTACGTTCACCTTTCACATACGGCCCGTGCCTAGAATAAAGGGCGATATGCTAACACTGTAATGGGTGTACCCAGAGTATCTACTAGAAGTTCGTTCGATACAACGCTCGAAAGTGATTTTTCATCGTAAGGCTGACCTGCTCTCTTTCACCGACCAGAGCTCGCTTTTAGGCGCACATACGATTACTTGTCTTTCTCATTGCGTTCGCTGATATTTATTGTTGAACTAAATTTACAACCTTTTTTTGGTAATGTCAACACTTTTTTTGAAGAAAATAAGTTAGCACCAAAAATGAGTTTATAGAAATAACATTTTCAAATAATTTTTTTCTAATGTTCGTTGCTAGTGCTAGATAATAAAGGGATAAGTAAATGTTTTTAGTTTTGATTTGATAATTTTATTTCATATTGCAATTATGACCCTACAAATAGCGGTTTTAAAAAGTGAAAACTTTTAGTAAATTAGTTGTTGACAAAAGTAAAAATTATAAATAGAATTGGTAAAAATTCACTCACGCTAAATTAGGGGGGCGAGATATTGTTACTGGAAATCAAAAATGTCAGTACCGCATTCAAAGTTGAGGGCCAATTTTACAACGCACTTGATGATGTTTGCTTAGAAGTAAATGAAAATGAAGTTCTAGCGATCGTTGGTGAATCTGGCTGTGGTAAGAGTACTTTAGCCACGAGTATTATGGGTCTACACAATGAGAAGCAAGCCAAAGTGACTGGAAGTATCAAATATCGTGGGACCGAATTGGTCGGCACGAGGCGCCAACAACTAGAACAGATCCGTGGCAAACAGATCGGAATGATCTTTCAAGATCCGCTCTCTGCACTTAATCCGTTGATGCGTGTGGAAGATCAGATCAAAGAAAGCTTGGACCTCCATACTAAGATGACAGATGAGCAAAAACATGCTCGTGTGCTTGAATTACTACAGCAAGTAGGTCTAGAACATCCCGAGCTAGTGGCACGGCAATATCCACATGAGTTATCAGGTGGGATGCGCCAACGTGTCGTTATTGCGATCGCGATCGCCTGCAAGCCCGATCTGATCATTGCTGATGAACCGACCACAGCCTTAGATGTTACGATCCAAGCTCAGATCTTGGATTTATTGCTAGCGATCCAAGCTGAAAATCATGCGGGCATCATTTTGATCACCCATGATCTAGGGGTCGTGGCAGAGATGGCCGACCGAGTTGCTGTGATGTATGCGGGGCAGGTCGTTGAGTTAGGGTCGGCTAAGCAAATTTTTACCGATCCCAAACATCCATATACACGATCACTCTTACGCTCAATGCCACAAGCGGACAGCGATCAAGAAGAATTATACGTGATCGAGGGGATGGTGCCATCTTTGAAGAATATGGAACATAGCGGTTGTCGTTTTGCTAAACGTGTCCCATGGCTAGATACCTGGGAACATGAAAGTGAACCGCAAATGCACCAAGTTGCGGTCGGCCATTACGTCAGATGTATTTGTTGGCGGGATTTCAAATTTCCCGATGAAACTAAAGTAGGGGGCGCTGATAATGGGTGATGAATTGCTAAAAGTAGAGAATTTGCGGGTCCATTATCCCGTACGATCAGGTTTTTTCAATCATGTAACAGATTATGTCCATGCGGTCGATGGGGTCTCATTTACGATCCAAAAGGGGCAAAGTTACGGTGTGATCGGTGAATCAGGCTCGGGGAAATCAACGATCGGGCAAGCACTTGTTGGCTTGGTCGAAGCGACTTCGGGGACGATCACTTACCGTGGAAAAGATGTGACTGACAAGCGGGTCAGAAAGAAACTAAAGTACAACAAAGACGTACAGATGATCTTTCAAGATTCACTTTCCAGTCTAAATCCAAAGAAAAAGGTCATCGATATCATCGGTGAGCCACTCAGAAATTTTGAAAAATTGTCACGTAAAGATTTAAAACAGCTGGTACTTGAATTACTACAAACTGTGGGCTTGGATGGGGAATCACTGTATAAGTATCCCCATCAATTTTCTGGGGGACAACGGCAACGGATCGGAGTTGCGCGAGCCGTGGCGACTAAACCCAAATTGATCATTGCTGATGAACCAGTCTCGGCTTTGGATCTGTCGGTACAGGCTCAAGTCTTGAATTACATGAAGGCGATCCAAAAAAAGTATGGTGTAGCCTTTCTGTTTATTTCACATGATCTAGGGGTCGTCCATCACATGTGTGACAATTTGGCGATCATGCATCGAGGACGCTTTGTTGAAATTGGGACACGTGAGGATATTTATCAAGATCCACTGCATATTTATACAAAACGTCTTTTGGCTGCTATTCCGCAGACAGATGTAGAAAATCGGGAAAGTCATCGCAAAAAGCGTCAAGCACTCGAAGCCGAATATAATGCTCAAAAAGAGGATTATTATGATAAAAATGGTCGGGTCTATCCGTTAGAAGAGGTAACGCGGACACATTCTGTTGCTTTGAGAAAAGAATGAGCACTGAAAGGGGAATCGATATATGTGGAAAATTATTTTGAGACGTGTTTTGCTGATGATCCCAGAATTAGTCTTGCTGAGTATCGTGATTTTTTTGATCGCAAAATTAATGCCTGGAGATCCATTTACGGGGATGATCACACCGCAGACTTCACCCGCCCAGATCGAAGCTTTGCGTGTTAAAGCTGGGGTCTATGATCCGTGGTATCTGCAATACTGGCACTGGATCGTTCGGATGGTCCATGGGGATCTAGGGATGAGTTATCAGTTTAAGACACCCGTTGGAAGTCTGATCTTATCGCGGATGGGCAATACGATCTGGTTACATTTATTGACTTTGATCTTGAGTTATTCATTAGCTATTCCATTGGGGTTGATCGCAGGGCGGTATGAGAATTCGAGATTGGATAAGGGGATCATGATCTACACCTTTGTTGCATATGCGATCCCGTCCTTTGTCTTTTACCTGTTAGGGGTTTGGTTATTTGGGTATAAATTACGCTGGTTTCCGACTTCTGGTTCCGTCTCAGTCGATGTTACCGGGACGCTAGGTTATATTTTGAGTCGTTTGGATCATATGATCTTACCGGCTTGCTTGATGGCCGTTCTTAGTGTGACCGCGGTCGTGCAATATTTGCGGAGTGAGGTGATCGACAATAAGAATCAAGATTATGTCAAGACAGCTCGGGCCAAAGGTGTACCAGAAAAGACGATCTTCACCCATCATATCTTTAGAAATTCATTATTGCCGATCGCTGCTTTCTTAGGATATTCGATCACAGGTCTGCTGGGAGGCTCGATCTTTATCGAACAGATCTTTAACTATCCAGGCATGGGGCTATTATTTATGAACTCGATCTTAAACCGCGATTATTCAGTGATCACCGCCTTAGTCCTGTTATATGGCACGATGACTTTGATCGGCTCGTTATTGTCAGATATCATTTTGAGTTTGGTCGATCCACGGGTCCGGATCGAATAATGGGGGAAGGATTATGAAAAAGAATACGTCTAATTTCTCAATGATCGTGCGCGAATTTAAACAGGACAAGGGAGCAACATTTTTCTTGTTTTTACTGTTAGCACTGATTTTGTTTATTTATATTTATGCAGCTTTTTTGAATACTAAGCAAGTAATGCATGTGGACATCATAAACAGCTACGGCCACCCCAGAAAAGGTGGGCATTTGTTGGGGACCGACCAAGGTGGACGTGATGTTTTGAAGTATTTAGTGTTGGGGGCACGTAATTCATTAGATATTGGTTTAGCGGTCACATTGATCGTTGAAGTGATCGGGATCGTTTTTGGCTTGGTCGCAGGTTATTACGGTGGGCTCGTCGATAATATCATGATGCGCTTTTTGGATTTTATGATGCTGTTACCGATGCTGATGTTAGTTATCGTGATCGTGTCGATCATTCCAAATTATAGTATGTTGGACTTTATTTTAGTCGTTTCGGCTTTTTTATGGGTCGGTACGGCAAGGTTGATCCGCTCTAAGACGCTAGCTGAAGCGCATAAAGAATATGTTTATGCGGCTGTGACTTCAGGGAGTAGTGCTTGGAAGATCATGTTGACCGATATTTTGCCAAATATCAGTTCACTTATCATTGTTGATCTGATCTTGAGCTTGACATCAAATATCGGGATCGAAGTTGGTTTAAGTTTCTTAGGGTTTGGTTTGCCGGAATCAGTGCCAAGTTTAGGTTTGATGATCGGATTAGCTCAAGATCCGGATGTCATGATCGGGGCGCCTTGGGTCTGGATGCCGGCATCGTTGTTGATATTGTTGTTGTGTGTGGGCATTAGTTATGTTGGAAATGTTATTCGACGTGCGTTTGATGCACGCCAGCGCTTAGGATAAGCGAGGAGGAATTTAAAATGGGGAGAAGACATTTATTCACGCAAACAGTAGCTTTATTAACAGTTTTAGCTGGAACACTAGCTGTTCCGACCAGTACTGTCTTAGCCAAAGATGTCACGTTGAAACAAACACATGTTAATCATAAAAAGGAACTAAAAGGTGGCACGCTAAAAGTCGGCTATCCTTCAAATACGAACTTTAAAGGCATCTTTATCCAAGAATTGGGGACCGATTCTGAAACAAATAGGTTGGCAGAATTAGGCCAATCGGGATTGTTCAGAAAAGATAAAAATGGTAAGTATGTCAAAGGCGGGTTAGACGATGTTTCATTTGACCGCGGTAGTAAAACAGCTTTGATCACGATCGGACCGAAAACTCGCTGGTCTGATGGCAAGCCAGTGACAGCCCGAGATATGGCATTTGTCTATGAGATCATCGCTAATAAAGATAGTACATCTGAATACTACAGTGACGCTCTTGAGACGATCATGGGGATGAAGGAATATCACGAAGGTAAAGCTGATAAGATCTCGGGTCTGCAGATCAAAGATAGCAAGCACCTTTTGATCCACTATAAGAAGATGACACCAGCGATGGAGTATGTTGATTCAGGTTATCTGTACAATGATGCTCAACCCTATCACTACTTAAAAGATGTGCCGATGTCTAAGATGGCACAAAGTGATAAGGTACGCAAACACCCATTGTTCTTTGGACCATATACGATCAAAAAAGTCGTTCAAGGTGAAGCGATCGAGTGGGTCCCAAATAAATATTACGGTGGTAAGAAGCCTAAGTTAGACAAAGTGGTCGAAGAAGTTGTACCAGTAGCACAGATCGCAGAAGCTATGCGTTCGCATAAGTATGATGTCATCTTGCATGAATCACGGGCTACTTATGCTAAGACGAGCAAGGTCGATCAATATGTGACACTAGGGACGATGGCATATGGCTTGCAATACATGGGCTTTCGTGTCGGGGATAAGGGTGCGAATGGTACAAGTGTGTTAGACAAAAAGCTAGTTACGAATAACCGCTCTTTACGTCTTGCTTTGGCTTATGCGATGAATACGCAACAGATCGTCAAAGAATATGGTGCTGGTCTGCAAAAATGGGCCAATTCAATGGTCTCGCCAGCTTATGGTGCATATCATGACAATAAGATCAAGCCGTATTATCAAAATTTGAAGAAAGCTGATCAATTGCTTGATCGAGCTGGTTTCAAACGAGGAAAAGATGGTTATCGGACTCAGCCAAATGGTAAAGAATTGACATTACATTTGTTAGATCAAGCAAGTGGACGTGGAAATGATGAGATCCGAGCTAATTATATGCAACTTTGGAAAAAGATCGGGGTCAGAGTTGAGTTAGTAAATGATCGTCCTTTGGAATTTAATACATATGAAGATCTGCTTCATAGTAATTCACATAAGTTTGATATTTGGTTTGGTAACTGGTCATTGGGTCAAGAGCCATCAACTGCAGCGACTGCAGCTTACAGTCCAAAGTCTTCGTTCAACCACGGGCATTTTGTAACTAAAGAAAACACAAAACTATTGAAGTCGTTGAATTCAGAAAAAGCATTTAACCCTAAATATCGGATCGAGCAGATGCACAAGTGGCAAGAATATATGCGCAAAGAAGCCTATGTCGTTCCACTTTCATATAGCTATGATCTGACAGCAGTAGGTAAAAATGTCAAAGGAATGACGGTCGATGATAGTACGCAATTGACAGTGTGGGACAATGTTTGTTTAACAAAATAAAGGGGAGTATAAATTGAAAAATAAAAAATTTTTGCAGCGCTTGGCTGTAGTAACGGCAGTAAGTTTAATGACTGTTTCTAGTGTACAGCCTTTAACAGCTAAAGCAGTTAGTTTCCCAGATGAATATGTGAATCATAAAAAAGCTCTCAAGAATGCGACCTTGCGTGTAGGGTATGCCAGCGATGAGCCATTTAAAGGTATCTTCATCGATGAACTGGACAGTGACGGGAAAACAAGTGTTATGGCTGCACCTGGTTCCGCTAGTTTATTTGGCTATGATAACGATGGTAAGTATGTTGCTGGAGGCTTTGGCAATGTTAAGTTTGATCGAAAAAACAATACTGCTTTGATCTCGATCACTAAGAAAGCCCGCTGGTCAGATGGTGAGCCAGTGACCTCCCGTGATGCAGCCTATGCTTACGAGATCCAAGCTAATAAAGATAGTAATTCTCCTTATTACAATGAGATGTTAGAAAATATCGAGGGTGTGAAGGAATATCACGAAGGTAAAGCTGATAAGATCACAGGTTTGGAAGAAAAGGATAGTAAACATTTATTGATCCATTTTAAAGAATTAACACCAGCGGCTGAATATGCTGGCTCTGGCTATGTAGCGAATGTGGCCTATCCGTATCATTACCTAAAAGATGTTCCATTCGATAAATTAGTTTCAAGCGATAAGGTCAGAAAACACCCATTGTTTTTCGGACCATATGCAATAAAGAAAATTGTTCAAGGTGAATCGATCGAATGGGTCCCAAATAAGTATTACGGTGGTCCTAAACCTAAATTAGCTAAGATCATAACCGAGATCGTACCCCTTTCTCAAGCTGCAACAGCTATGAAATCAGGGAAGTATGATGTTCTTTTAAATACATCAAGTGCAACATACAACAAGATAAAAGATGATAAGAAATTGGTAACTTTGGGGAGTTTAGGAACGGGGATCACCTATCTTGGCTTTAAAGTGGGTCATGCCGATAAAGATGGAAAAAGTGTGATGGATAAATCTTTACCGATAAGTAATCGTGCACTTCGTCAAGCTATGGCTTATGCAATGAATGTAGAGGCCGTAACTAAAAAGTTTGGTCATGGAGTGACAAAACATGCTAATACGCTGATCTCGCCAAATTATGGTACGTATCATGATAAAAGTGTCAAAGCGTATAACTTTAATTTAAAGAAGGCAAATGAACTGTTAGACAAGGCTGGATTTAAGCGAGGTAAAGATGGGTACAGAACACAACCTAATGGTAAAAAATTGGTGTTGACCATGTTAGACCAAAAGGGAAGCGAGAGTAATGTGGCAGCTCGAGCTAACTATATCCAACTATGGAAAAAGGTAGGACTAAATGTCAAATTATATAGTGGCAAAGCGCTTGAGTATAACAACTATCTAGATGTGTTATCAAGTAATAAGAAACACAATTTTGACCTTTGGACCGGTGTTTGGAGTTTGCCACCGGAACCAACTAGCTATCCAAGTTACATCTCTGCGCCAACATCAGAGTTAAATTATGGTCATTTTACATCTAAGGAAAATGATAAATTGGTTGCTCAGATGAATTCACAAAAAGCATTCAATACCAAATATCGGATCCAACAAATGCATAAATGGCAACAATATATGCAAAAAGAAGCGTATGTTGTTCCGTTATATTACCAATATGATCTAGAAACAGTTGGTAAGAATGTGAAAAATATTTCAGCTGATGCCACGGATGTTAAATATAATCTCTGGGATCAAGTAGCATTGACTAAATAAAGCGGGGCTGTGTTTCGTGTTTCACGTGGAACAAATATGCTAAAATTTGGGTAAAACGATTGGAATGAGAAACATGAAAATAATTATTTCACCCGCTAAAAAGATGCAAGATGCTACGAGTGACTTTGAAGTTCAAAGCCGACCTCAGTATATGTCAAAGACACAAGAACTTTTTGAGTGGCTACAACAATTGTCCTATCCACAACTAAAAGAGATCTGGCACTGTAGCGATAAGTTAGCACAGTTGAACTATCAACGTTTAAAGGATTTAAAGCTCGACCAAAATCTAACGCCAGCTTTGTTTTCTTATGTGGGCTTACAGTATAGTTCGATGGCACCAGACTTATTAGAAGTGGAAGCTGTAGAATATCTAGCGCAAAATTTGCGGATCCTTTCGGGATTGTATGGGATCTTAGCACCATTTGATGGCATTATTCAATATCGCCTGGAGATGGGGTCTAAATTGCTGGATTCACAGTATCGTGATCTGTATAACTTTTGGGGCGCTGATCTATACACGGCACTTTATGAGACTAAAGAGCCAGTGATCAATTTAGCTTCCAAAGAGTATGCAAAAGCGATCGAACGTTATTTGACGCCAGCGGATATCTTTATCACTGTTGAATTCAAAGAATTTGACCAAAAGCGCCAAAAATATGTTCAAAAAGCTACACATGCGAAACAAGCACGGGGACAATTTGTACGTTACTTAGCACAACATCAAGTAAAAACTTTAGAACAACTCAAAGGCTTTGATGAACTGGGGCATCATTTTGCAGCCGAAGTATCAACTGAAAAGAAGTACGTATTTTTAAAAGAATGATCAAAAGATAAAAAGGGTATAAACAGATGGAGAAAAAGTGGGCAGTAAAAAGTGTTTTAGCGCTGGCGACAACATTATTGATGTCAGGGACGGTCGTTAATAGTGTTCAAGCGGCTAAGCTTCCAATTGAATACGACAATCACAAAAAGCCAGTTAAAGGTGGGACCTTACGCGTTGGTGTTTCTGAGAATGGGGTATTCAAAGGTGTATTTGCTGATGTTTTACGCTCGGATGCTCCTACAAGTGAGGTAGCGCAATTTGGCGAAATTAGTTTGTTCAGAGTAAACGATGATTACACGTATGCCAAAGGTGGTTTGGCTAATGTTTCTATCGATTATGGTAAAAAGGAAGCAACAGTTAAGTTGAAGAAAAATGCAGGTTGGTCTGATGGGCAACCTTTGGAAGCCAAGGATCTAGAATATACCTATGAAGTTGCAGCTAATCGTGCTACCGGTTCAGCTGATTATAATGGACAGTTGCAAACTATTGAAGGTATTAAAGAATATCATGATGGTAAAGCCGACAAGATCTTTGGTCTAGAGATCAAAGATAAAAAGACTTTGGTGATCCATTTTAAGGAATTGGAGCCCGAGATCAAATTCCCGCATGCAGGGTACATTCTTTCGACAGCAATGCCATACCACTATCTAAAAGATGTTCCGTTTGATAAATTAGCTTCAAGTGATAAGTTACAAGAGCATCCGCTATTTTATGGGCCATTTAAGATCAAAAATATGGTTCGGGGTGAATCGATCGAATGGGTCCCTAATAAATATTACGGGGGTAAAAAGCCTAATGTAAGTAAGGTAGATGTTGAAATGGTCTCTCCATCTAAGTCTGCTGCAGCAATGCGAGCTAATAAGTTTGACGTCTTACTATATGAAAATGGCAGTACCTATAATAAAGTGCGAAAATTATCGCAATATGTTGTTTTAGGCGAAAAAGCAAAGTATTATTCCTATCTCGGTTTTAAGGTCGGACGTGTCAATGATAAAGGTGAAAGTGTGATGGATCGTAAGACACCAGTTCAAAATCGAGCTTTACGCCAAGCAATGGGCTATGCGCTTAACACCGATCAATTTGATAAGAAGTTTAGCTACGGTCTTGCTTATCGGGCTAATACGATCGTTCCGGACGTATTTGGAAAATACAATAATCATAAAGCAAAAGGTTATCCATTAGATCTAAAAAAAGCTAATAAATTATTGGACAAAGCTGGTTTCCGTATGCAAAAGGACGGTTATCGGACTTTACCAAATGGGAAAAAATTCACATTGAAGTTGTTAGCGCCAATGGGATCAGGTCCAATGAACGACCGAACAGCTATCGATGTGTATTTTGAACAATGGAAAAAAATTGGGGGTCAAAGTTGAATTAAAGGATAATCGTCTCCAAGAATTTAATTCGTATGTTGAACAATTGACTAAAGATGGCAAAGGCTGGGATGTTTGGCTAAGTGCTTGGTCTGTAACTAATGCCCCAACGACTGGTGTTGCTGGTAGCTATATGCCTAATGACCCATATAACTTAGGACATTTTGTCACGAAAGAAAATACAGAGTTGATCAAATCATTGAGCTCTAAAGCAGCATTTAACGAAAAATATCAGCTTAAACAATTCCATAAGTGGCAAGATTACATGAATAAGGAAGCTTATATCGTTCCAATGAATTTCCGCTACAATACTTTTGTTTTCTCGAAAAAGTTAGCCAATGTTTCGTTGGATGATAAAAAAAGTTACAATTTATGGGAGAATATTGCTTTCACTAAATAATAGAAAATAGCGCAAGTTATCGAAATAAAAAAGTCCCTAGGGAAAAATTTTTTCCTAGGGACTTTTTTAGTGCCAAAATAATAAAACAAGTGGTGGGATCAATAAACTTGGTAAGAGATTCAAAACGCTGATCTTGGTAAGCTTGAGAATGTTTAAGCCTGCGACAAAGATCAAGATCCCACCAACGATCGAAACTTCGGCCATGAGTGCAGGGGAGATAGCTGAGGCAAAAAAGAGAGCACAGAGATATAGACTTCCTTGCCAGATAAGCAACACGACCCCACATAAAGCGATCACCCAGCCGTATGCTGAAGCTAAGATGATCGAGGTGATCCCATCTAATAATCCATTTGTCAAAAGATATGTATAGTTATGATTTAAAGCAGCCTCAAAAGGCCCGAGGATCGAAAGGGAGCCGACGCAAAACAATAAGATCCCCGTTGAAAGTCCACTACTAGCGCGACTTCCTCCCAAGTGAGTGGTGAGTTGCTCAAAACGGTCTTCGAGTTTGAGTGCTTGTCCGATAACGCCACCGGTAACAAGGCTGACAATGAACAATACGGGTAGCTGGCTTTTTTGCATATTAGTCAAAGTACTGTTGAGTCCGATCATTAAGGCGCAAAGCCCTAAAGCTTGCATGACGATCTGATGATAACTGTCACCGAGCCCTTTTTTAAAGATCGAACCGACTGCGCTACCTAAAAAAATCATACCAACATTAAAAAATGTACCCCACATGGGAAGAAACCTCATTTCACAAAAAAAGACTAAGCAAAGCCATGACTTTGCTTAGTCAACTATAGCAAAATTTTAGTGGAATTGCATACCGCCATCAACGATCAAGGTTTGACCAGTGACATAATCGGAATCTGGCCCAGCCAAAAATGAAACAGCAGCTGCTACATCTTCTGGTTCGGAGAGTTTTTCTAATGCAATATCTTTAGCGAAAGTTTGCATGCCCCATTCATCATCTTTGCCAGCATTTTGGCCGACACGGTGGGCAATATCGTACATCATTGGGGTTTTTACGATCCCAGGGGCAAAAGCAGTTACCGTGATCCCTTCTTTAGCAAGGTCACGTGCAGCTACTTGGGTGATCCCGCGAACGGCAAATTTGGTTCCACTGTATAACAAGAGATTAGGGTTACCTACGACACCAGATTGAGAGGTGGCGTTGATGATCTTACCAACGATTTCTTTACCAACGCGTTTTTTCTTTCTAAACTGTTCAACTGCGGCTTGGATACCCCAAATAACACCAGCAACGTTGATATGGTATACTTGATCAAATTGTTCAGGCGTAATCGTTTCGATCGGAGTGGTCGGACCCACGCCAGCGTTATTAACGATCACATCAAACCCGCCAAATGCATTGTATGCTTTTTGCACAGCTTGGAAGACACTATCCTTATCAGCAACGTCAACTTCGATCGCAACTGCGCTTTTACCAGCAGTCGTTAGATCAAAGGCTGTTTGTTTAGCTGCTTCTAAATTGCGATCGGCAACGGCTACAGCAAAGCCATCATCAGCTAAACGGCGGGCGATCGCTTGTCCAATTCCTTGGGCACCCCCGGTGATCAATGCTACTTTTGTCATAAAAAAACCCCCTCATAAATTAAAACCAACTTTAACTTCTAACTAAGTATACCATTTTTTGCCGATTAAGAAAACGGTTACAACAGCAAGAAACTTGAAATATACTAAAAAAAAGCTATAGTTAAGTAATTAAGACTGACATTTCAGGGGGGAGAATTGATGCGGATAAAATTTGATGAAAAGATGCTTGTGGCCCAAGACCTTTCAGCGATCGGGAATCTCTCATTGGCAGTGGCGATCCCGATCTTACAAGTACAAAAGATCCCGTTAGCTATCTTGCCTACGAGCCTATTATCGACTCAAAGTGAAGGCTTTGGCATCCCAGCAGTCAGTGATTGCTACTCCTTTGTCAAAGAGACTTTTGCACATTGGCAAGCACAAAATGTTAAGATCACGGCAGCATTGGTCGGTTATATCGATAATTTGGCTACTGGCGAAGCACTATACCAATATTTAAAACAGGCCGAGTTAGATCTAGTTGTGATCGACCCAGTTTTTGCTGATGAAGGGAAATTCTACCCTAATTTAGATGAACGGCATTTAGCTTTGCAAAAAAAGTTGTTACAAGTAGCTGATTTTGCGACTCCAAATTTGACCGAAGCAAAATTTTTAACAGGCCAAATGCAAAACGATCCTGATCTAGCTAAATTAGCCCACGAGGTAGAACGGCTTTTACGTCCAGGAGGTCGGGCGGTCATCACTGGAGTTGAGTTGGATGGCCAAAAGGGGTGTATTTGGCTGGAGGATGGCCAGTTAAAAACCTGTGTCTTACCGAAAGTAACAGGCCACTTCTATGGGAGTGGTGATGTTTTTGCAGCGCTCTTAGCCTCATTTTTACGGCAAAAAGTTCCGTTTGAACAGGCGATAAAGCAAGCCACGGGGTTGACGCAACAAGCTTTGATCCAGACTGCTGACCAAAATGTTGATCGTAGTTATGGGATCTATCTGGGCGAGTTATTGCCACAATTAGCGAAGGGGATATCACATGAAGACTAGACAAATCGTGACATTAGCTTTGATAACGGCTTTAAATGTAGCTGTGGCACGTATATTTTTGATCCCGGTAGCATTTACGCATGGAAATATCAATTTATGTGATGCGGGGATCGTTCTTGCTGGGCTTGTCTTTGGCGTGCGCAGTGGTGCTCTAGTTGGGGGCTTGAGTGGCTTTTTGCTCGATCTATTCAGCGGTTATCCGCAGTACATACTCTTTTCATTGGTGATCCATGGCACACAAGGCGCACTTGTTGGAACCGCTCAAACTAAGTCCTTAAAAGAGCAAATACTGGTCTGTGGCGGAGCGATCGTCGTTTTAGTTGGGGGATATTTTATCGCCGATAGTTTGTTGTACGGCTGGAGTGCCGGGATCTTAGGCATAGCGACTAATTTAGTACAAGGGATAGTTGGAACGGGTCTTGGTTTAGTCTTGACCCGAAGAGCACCTAAGATAAGAGCGTGAAAGTGGTAATTTGTTCGGTTTTTCTGATATGATGAAAGAAAAACTGGAGGGATTTTTATGCACGAATTAAGTGGGTGGCTACTATTGATTTTTGCATCGATAGCAGCTAGTATTTTAGCGCAGTTTTTTCCAAAGATCTCGGAAAATTATGTCAGTATGGCCGTTGGCGCGATAATTGCTAGCATCCCCTTTTTCAACAATATGATCCCCGAGTTTGAGCCTGAGGTCTTTATGATCACGATCATTGCGCCATTGCTATTTTTTGAGGGACAGGCGATGAATCTCAATCGTGTGGGGCACAAACTCAAAACTATCTTGGGGATCGTAGTTGTTTTAGTAGTCATAAGTACAGTCGTAACGGGTTTTGCACTCTCGTATATCACGGGGATCGGCTTGTCGCTAGCATTAGTGATGGCAGCGATCAGTACCCCAACTGATGCGACGGCGACGGAATCTGTTTCGGAAGGGCTACAGCTTCCTAAGGGTGAAAAAAACATGCTAAAGATGGAAGCCTTGTTCAATGATGCTTCTGGGATCATCTTATTGAATGCGACGGTGCTGTTCTTATTGCGCGGAGAGATCGATTATGGGTCCACGATCATAAACTTCTTATTTGCAGCGATCGGTGGTGCACTGTTTGGTGCTATTATTGCTTTTATTGCGATCTTCTTCCGCCAAGCCTTGATCCGCTTGCCTTTTGATAATGCAGTCAATGCCTAGATCATGTTAGCTGTTGCATTACCATTTATCATTTATGTCTTAGCTGAAGAGATCCATGTATCAGGGATCATTGCCGTTGTATGTGCTGGCTTATTGCATAACAGTGAAGCGCAGCGGAGTCGTTTCAGTGATATGCATCAATTCTATTTGGGAAATAATATTTTTTCCTTAGTGCAAGAATTATTGAATAATGCCGTCTTTTTGATCTTAGGCTTAAACTTTGTCCGGATCATTATGGACGAAGATGTGACCTTCTCATCATGGATCTGGATCACAGCTGGGATCGTCTTGTATGCCATGAATTTGCTTGTTCGGTACCTCTACGTTTTACTGATCATGAAACGTGGTCACCATAGCGCTTTGATCTTTTCGTTAGGTGGTGTTCATGGGGCCGTTACTTTAGCGCTTGTCTTTATGGCTGCAAGTTTGGGACTAAGTTCAAATCAATTCAACCTGGTCATCATGTCTGAATCAGTAATGATCATTTTGAGTATGTTAGTTCCAAGCATCGTTTTCTGGTTTATTTTGCCAAAAGAAGAGCATGATACAGGCGAAAAGAAAAAGTATCGCCAAGAGATGGTCAATCGAGCGATCAGTGAAGTTGAACAGATGTATCTGCCAGAAAAGGTCAGGCAAAGTGTGATCTATGATCTGCGTGACCAAAATTCAGAGACCAGCTTGCGGCAATTTTGGCAACAGTGGTTCTACGTTTCACGCCGTCCAGCCTTTAACAAGGTCGAACGTTCCTTAGAGCAACAAGCCTTGTTATGGTCATTTTATATTGAACGTGAGTATTTGGCAGGATTACTGGAGGAAGGGGAAGTTGATTCGACCGACCTATATGATTTGTATAATGAAGTTGCATTAGCTGAAGCCATGGTTTTAGATCCAAAGAGTTCATTCCACTGATCAGCAGAGACCCACTGCGTATTATCGCGGTGGGTCTCTCTGTGTATTTTAGTGTATTTTTTGATAGATCAAGATACCAAGATAAAAGAGCGGAGCAAACAGCAAGAAAAGTAGGCTCATAAAAAAGCTCTTGGCTAAACTGTAAGCTAAGCCGGTGGCGCCATCATAGGATTGGGTATAAGGTGAGGTGTACTCAAAGGGATTGACCCGCACGCCACTTGAATCCCAGCGGCCACCGCAATAATGGGAAGCGACGTCTTGGTGGTGTTGATCTAAAGCCTTTTGTCGTAAAGAGACAAATTGATCATCACTGATGAACAGGCGTGGATGTCTGAGACGAAAAAATGGCAGTAATAATAAAGTGATCACGAAATAAAGCTGATAGAACTCAAAATGATATGCAAAGCTGGGGTAAAAAACGAGTGCATCAAGATACATCAAGAGCGCTACCAAAGCGAGCGCACCAAACAACAAATAACATGACCATCTAAAGCATATACTAACGATCCGCATTTAGCTCAGTCCCTTTTTAATTTTTCTATTATAATAACATCAATTTCTAATGAAATAAAATGTTTTGGGAACAAGAAAGAGCCACCACGATATTCCGTGGTGGCTCTTGTTATTGATCATTGTGTTTATTACCAAATAGCGATCCGTTTGTCGGGTGCTAGATACATCCCATCGCCTGGTCGAACGTTAAAGACTTGGTAGAAGTCGTCTAAGTTACGCGGCTGGATATTTGCCCGTAAGACATGGGGGGCATGAACATCGATCGCTAACAGGAGTTTTTCCCGTTCTGGTGCAGACTTCATCCCCCAGATCCGAGCCCAGTTGATGAAGAATTCACGCAGATCAGCATCCGGTTCACTTTTGGCGGCTTCAAGCGCACAGCTCAACCCACCTGCATCCGCAATGTTTTCGGAAACGACGAGCTTGCCGTTGACTTTTCCAGCGGGCAATTCTAAGCCGTCAAATTGTGCGATCATTTTTTCGGCTAATTTTTGGAAGTGGGCTAGATCTTCTTTAGTCCACCAATTAGCTAAGTTCCCGTGTTCGTCAAATTGAGCCCCGTTGTTATCAAACGCATGAGAGATCTCATGGGCGATAACGGCACCGATCCCGCCATAATTGGCACTTGAAGATTGTTCAAGGCTGTAAAATGGCGCTTGTAAGATCGCTGCTGGGAAGACAATGATGTTAAATGAAGGATGATAGTAAGCGTTGACCATGTGTGCGGGCATCTCCCAACGTGTGCGGTCGACCTCTTCATCGATCCGTTCAAAATGACGCTTAGTTGCGATCTTGGTGAAATTCGTCACGTTATCAACTAAGTTTAAGTCATCATTGACGATAAACTTGGAGTAAAGGGGATCGAGTTCATCGGGATAGCCGACATTGATCCCGAGTGCATCTAATTTGACGATCGCTTTTTTACGCGTTTCATCGCTTAACCATTCATTTTCTTCCAGTCGTTTCTTATAGACGGCGATCATCTTTTCGACCATGTGGTGCACATCGGCTTTAGCTTGAGCACCGAAGTATTTATGGGCATAATAGAGCCCGACTACTTGACTGTATTGGTTCGTAGCTAAGTAAAAGGCAGCTTTTTGCGGTTTCATCGCCTCTTTTGAACCAGAGAGCGCCCGGTTATAGGTGCCACCTAAAACCCGGATCTCATCGCTCAATAACCCAGTCAGATCGAGCAGTGTTTTGACAAATAACCAGCTCCGCATGCTCTCAAAGTTTTGTTCGTTGACTAATTCATTTAAGGCTGCATAGTATTTAGGTTCGCTGACGATCACTTGTTCAGGTGCTTTTCCAAGTAAAGCCGTCACGACTTTAGCGAGATCAACATGTTCGCTCAACGCTACGAAATCTTGGAAAGTGTACTTGTTGTAGGATTTGACGTAATCGGCGCGTTCAGTGCTGTCCTTTTGGAAAGGAGCCAGCTTTTTGTCGTAAGCCAAAGCTTGTTTGATCGTCTTTTGGCTAAATTCTTCATCATAACCAGCTAACTTGAAGAGTTCAGTCAGCATCTGTTCTAAGATCTGAAGCAATGTTTTCGCTTGTTCATTGCCAGGTTCATAGTAGGTCTTATCGGGTAAAAATAAAGATGGCACATCAGCATGGAGCGCGTAATGTTTAGTATCTTTCATATCCGGTGAAACATAGAGTTCAAACGGTGCATCATAGCTCTCAAGGAACAGATCCGGTAAAGCATCTTGCCAAGCTTTTAGATCTTTTAAGGCTAAGATCTTATCTAGATACTTTTTAGCTGGAACAAAGCCAGCCTTGTTACGAGCTTCAAAATCAGATGCAAGGCGGTAGAATTTCACAAATTCTGCCATTTCTTTAGTCTGTGGTCGAACTTGGCCTGTCAACATCTTGCCAAAATCAGACATCAACGTTTCTTCGATATTATCGGCCAAGTCGGCAAAGCCCCCAGTAGTTGCCTTATCTGCTGGGATCACGGCGGTCTTGAGCCATTCACCATTGACGGCTTGGTAGAGATCATCTTTTAGCAAAGCCTCATTGACAGTTGTTTTTTTCCCCATCGAAAATTCCCCCTTAGGATCTTTAAAAATCGGCCGTATCAGGGTCAGTTGCAAAGCCCGCAACGCCCTGTAAGGCATCGATCTGTTGCATTTCGCTTTCGGTCAATTCAAAATCAAAGACTTCAGTATTTTCTTTGATCCGAGCCGGATGGACGGATTTTGGTAGTGGCAAATAGCCGTGTTGTAACGACCAGCGTAAGCAGATCTGAGCGACAGATTGGCCCTTTGTTTCTGCTAGAGCTTTTAGTGTTTCGTCATTAAAAATCTGACCGGTTCCAAATGGACTGTAAGCTTCCAATAAAATATCGTGCTGTTGACAGTAATCAATGGTCGGTCGATCGACGTCACCTGGGCAGATTCGGATCTGGTCGACCATCGGCTGGATCGTTTGTGTCTCAGCCAAGATCTCAAGGTGCTTTGGCTTGAAGTTTGAAACGCCGATAGCTCTGACTTTGCCAGCTTTATAGGCATCTTCTAAAGCACGCCAAGTTTCTTGGAGATGTTTTTTCCAGTCTTGGTCACGAAAGGCCTTTGGATTAGGCCAATGGATCAAAAATAAGTCCAAATAATCGGTCTCAAGGTCGGATAAAGAACGATCAAGGGCTTGAGTAGCCAGTTCGTAAGTATGAGCCTGATTATCCAATTTGCTTGTGATAAAAAGGTCATTACGAGCGATTCCGCTTGCTTTGACGGCTTGACCGATACTTTTTTCGTTGCCGTACATTTCAGCTGTATCAATATGGGTAAACCCGGCATCCAATGCGGCTAAAACAGAATCTGTTGCTGTTTTACCGGCTGGAGTTTGCCAGGTACCAAAGCCCAAAACTGGAATCTTAACGCCATTTGCAAGTGTGTATGTGTTCATCAAACTCATAAATTCCCACCTATCCTTTATTGAATTATTGTGTACTACACGCCTCGATTATACCATAATTAAGTAAATGTCCACTTTTCGAGTGCTTACAAATCAAAGAAAATTAATCTTTTTTGAATAAAAGCATTTTCACGTCTAATATTTGTGTGAAACACAATATAAGTATGCTATACTACTAAATGAGTTGTGGACGAGTTAGTCTGCTATTTTTGTTGATCACTTTTTTGAAAAATGTAGTTTATTGCTTTATTTAGGGGGAAACGATGTGAAATTTTGGGGCAAGACAACACAAGATGCAATTAGATCTGGCTTAGAGGAATTGCATAAGACTAAAAGCGCAGGTCGAAGTAAAAGTTATCAGCGAAGGAAGAAAAGGCTTTTTAGGGTTTGGCAAGAAACCAGCTGAGGTGGAACTCGTTGTTAAGGAAGAAACAACACATAAAAATGCTGGACGACCACACGCTAAAAAAGTGGCTGTTGCAAAACAAAAGGTTGAAGACTGGGAGAAATATCTGCACGAATTAGGTTACTATTTGGCAGATGTCACACAGAAGATGGGGATCAAGACAACGATAGATGTGGTGGTGGAAAAACGGGTCGTGACCTATAATTTTGAAACCGAGCAGGAAGGTAGCTTGATCGGGCGCCACGGAAAAACGCTCAATGCGTTACAGTTGTTAGCCCAGGATTTCTTGGATAGGAAGAGCAAAAGGAAGGTCCAAGTCATCTTAGATGCGGCTGATTACCGGGCGCGACGCAAAGAAACACTCCAGTTTTTAGCACGAAAAGTTGCACGGGATGCAATTCGCCAAGACCGGCGGCAACGGTTGGATCCAATGCCTTCGTTTGAAAGAAAGATCATCCACGCTGCTTTGGCTAGAAATACCGAGGTCAAAACCTATTCGAGCGGTAATGAACCGCGACGCTTCGTCGTTGTTGAGCCGGCGTATGCCAAAAATACAGGGAAGAACTAAGAGAGGATTTTGACTATGTTTGAGCATAAACCCAACCATTTGGAAGATGAATTGTGCTTTTCGATCTACACAGCACAACGCTTTTATAATCGTTTCTATACTGAAGCCTTGAAGAAGTATAACTTGACCTATGCACAATACATCACGTTATTAGTTTTATGGGAAAGTAAAGAAAAGATGATCATTCGTGATCTAGGTCTACGTTTGAAACTCGATACAGGTACATTGACACCTTTATTGAAGCGCATGGAAAAAGAAGGCTGGGTAACTCGTACGAAGACAAAGGCTGATGGACGCAAAGTTTATATCACTTTGACTGACAAAGCACTTGAATTGGAAGATCAGATCAAGGGCCGTGTCACTGGTTTCTTTGGTTCAGTCGATATGTCCAGTGACGAGTATAAAAATGCCGTCAAATTTATCCAAGACATCGCTAAGAAATTAGAAGATAACAACAAGTTGTTGGTGGAAAAAACTAAATTCTAGTAGCGTTATATCCGCTAGGCAGATATCTGCTTAGCGGATATTTTTTTGGGAAAATTCCCACAAGTTGACACTTTATCCCACTAGAGGAAAGGAAATGCCACTTTACTAGAAAATGATGAAAACGGATACATTAAAATGGTATGCTTAGTTTGGTAAGAAAAGCTAAAGTTTTTTAGGAAAGGTAGTGAAGTTTTATGATGGAGAAGATCCAGCGCTTTGGGGGCGCAATGTTTACGCCAGTCTTGCTTTTCTCGTTTGCCGGGATCATGGTCTCGATCGCGATCGTAGCGACGAATCCAGTTTTAGTCGGTGATCTAGCTAAAGAAGGCACGATCTGGTATAACTTTTGGAAGATCGTTGAAAATGGTTCTTGGACTGTTTTTAACAACATGGAGCTCTTGTTTGTGATCGGTCTACCGATAGGGTCAAGCTAAAACGGCTAATGCGCGGGCGGTAATGGAAGCCGTAGTCACATATTTGACCTTTAATTATTTCATCAGCACAATGTTGCAATTATTTGGCTCAAGTTTTGGCGTTAATTTCAAACAAGCAGCTGGTGGCGAAAGTGGATTGAAGCTGATCGCCGGGATCAAGACGTTAGATACTGGGATCATCGGTGCGATCTTTATCTCAGCGATCGTGGTCTACTTGCACAATCGCTATTTTGAAAAGAAATTACCTGATTTCTTAGGGATCTTCCAAGGATCATCTTATGTTGTTGTTTTAGGATTTTTTGCAATGTTACCGATCGCCTTATTGACCTGCTATATCTGGCCTAAGATCCAATTTGGGATCAGCTCATTACAAGCGATCTTAGCTACTTCAGGCGTAGTCGGAGTCTGGATCTACACCTTCTTAGAACGGATCTTGATCCCAACAGGCTTGCATCACTTTGTTTATACCCCATTTGTCTTTGGTCCCGCGGTCGTTGAAGGTGGGATCACACAATACTGGTTTGCTCACTTAAACGAATTCTCACGTTCGACCCAACCGCTTAAGACGCTGTTCCCAGAAGGTGGTTTTGCTCTTCATGGTAACTCTAAAGTCTTTGGGGCACCAGGGATCGCGTTAGTCTTTTACTTCACAGCGCGGCCAGAGAATCGTAAAAAAGTGCTCTCCATGTTGATCCCTGTAACCTTGACAGCCGTCTTGTCCGGGATCACTGAACCGTTAGAATTTACGTTCTTATTCCTATCACCACCATTGTTTGCAGTTCATGCTGTTTTAGCTGCAACTTTGGCAGCAACACTATACACATTTGGTGTTGTTGGTGATATGGGCGGGGGCTTGATCGATCTGTTGACGAGAAACTGGATCCCAGTCTTTTCAAATCATGCCGGTACGGTGCTCATCCATATCGTGATCGGACTATGTTTCACATTTATCTGGTTTGTTGTTTTCAAATTCTTGATCGTAAAATTCAACATTATGACACCAGGGCGCGATATCGACAAGGAAGCTGACATCAAGCTTTACTCCAAGCAAGATTACAAAGATAAAAAAGCGGGTAAAAGTGATGAAAAGGCGGCTCCAGCAAATCGTTATCGGGAACAAGCAGCGATCTATTTGGAAGCAGTCGGTGGACGTGACAATATCGAAAAAGTCAACAACTGTGCGACACGCTTACGTTTGACCGTCAAAGATCCAGCTTTGGTCGAAGATGATGCTGCCTTTAGAGCCGGTGGCGCACATGGTGTCGTGCGAAATGGCAATGCTTTACAAGTGATCGTGGGCTTAGATGTGCCCTAAGTCAGAGAACAATTTGAAGAATTAATGAACATTGGTGATTAGAGGAGGAATTTAACATGGATAAGAAGTTTTCAGTTGTAATTGCTGGTGGTGGGAGTACCTTTACTCCAGGGATCGTCTTGATGTTATTGGAGAACTTAGATAAATTTCCGATCCGTCAGATCAAGTTTTATGATAATCTCGAATCGCGTCAAAAAGTGATCGCAGATGCTTGCGAGATCATTTTAAAAGAAAAGGCACCCGAGATCGATTTTGTTGCAACAACTGATCCAAAGACAGCCTTTACTGACGTAGATTTTGTCATGGCTCATATTCGTGTCGGACTATATGCGATGCGTGAAAAAGATGAAAAGATCCCACTTAAATATGGGGTCATCGGGCAAGAGACCTGTGGACCAGGGAGGATCGCTTACGGGATGCGTTCGATCGGGGGCGTCTTAGAGTTGATCGACTACATGGAACAATATTCACCAGATGCATGGATGTTGAACTATTCCAACCCAGCAGCGATCGTGGATGAAGCAACACGCAAGTTACGGCCTAACTCTAAGATCATCAACATTTGTGACATGCCGGTCGGGATCGAAGAACGGATGGCGCATGCGATCGGGCTCAAGTCACGCAAAGAGATGGAAGTGCGCTACTACGGCTTAAATCACTTTGGCTGGTGGACTGATATCAGAGATCATGCTGGCAACGACTTGATGCCACAGATCAAAGAGCACGTAGCTAAATACGGCTATTCACTCAAAGAAGAATTAGGTGAACATGAATCACAACATACTGATCCAAGTTGGATGCACACCTTTGCTAAAGCCCGTGAAGTCTATGCAGTCGATCCAGATACCTTACCAAATACGTATCTCAAATACTATCTCTATTCACAAGATGAAGTTGAGCATGCCGATCCAGAATATACTCGGACAAATGAAGTTATGAATGGGCGTGAAAAACACGTCTTTGGCGAATGTGAAAAGATCGCACAAGCCGGAACAGCTAAAGATACCAGTTTAGAAGTTGATGAACATGCCAGCTATATCGTGGATCTAGCACGGGCGATCGCCTACAATACGCATGAACGCATGCTGTTGATCGTGGAAAATAACGGTGCTTTGAGTAACTTTGAACCAACCGCGATGGTCGAAGTTCCATGTATCGTAGGTAAAAACGGACCTGAGCCATTAGTTCAAGGCCAGATCCCTCGTTTCCAAAAGGGCTTGATGGAACAACAAGTTGCAGTCGAAAAGCTCGTTGTTGAAGCTTGGGAAGAACACTCCTATCAAAAATTATGGCAAGCCCTCACTTTATCCAAGATCATTCCAAGTGCGCGTGTCGCTAAACAGATCTTGGATGATCTGATCGAAGTCAACCGTGATTTTTGGCCAGAACTCAAATAGTGTAATCGCTTTAGTTGATTGTGCGAAATATGCTATAATTTAGCATAGTTAAACAAAGTAGGGGGACGCACATGACACTGGAAGAATTGATCACAAAACATCAAAAGGCCTTAGGAGATCTTGATAAGACAGTCTTGCGTTATGTGCTGGATAACAGACCAAAGATCCAACAGATAAGTATTACTGAATTAGCAACTGCCACATATACCTCTAAATCGACAGTTTTGCGCCTAGTCAGGAAATTAGGCTTTACTGGTTTTTCAGAATTCAAATACTTTTTAAAGACGAGCACTAAAGAGGCTAAGCCAGCTACGGAGATGTTTGCCGATCTCCAGGTCTCAGATATCATTAAGACGATCAAAGGCTTGGAACATATCGAATGGGATGATCTGACAGCCCAGCTCAAAGAGGCCCAAACGATCTATTGTTACGGCACGGGTTTTTCGCAACGGCGAATCTTAGATGAATTTGCTAAAAATCTGTTGCAACTAGGTAAACGGGCGATCACGATCCCCAATAAGACAGAGCTTGATATGGCGATGAAGATGATCACGCCGCAAGATGTAGTTTTGTTGGCCTCGCTTAGTGGAGAGACGGAAAATATCAAGGAAAACATCTTCATGTGGACGCTAAAAAATGTCCCCCTTGTAAGTATGACCCGAGCAGGCGAGAACACCTTTGCGAGTCATTCGGATTTTGCTTTGCATTACTATGTGACGCCATTTTCCGTTATCAAAGAAAAAAAGGTCGAGTCGTTAGTCACATTATCAGTCGTTGTTGATTATCTTTTTCGAAAGTTGACCGAAAAAATGAGTAAAGATAGGTGAGAAAAATGTTGAAACAAGTACTGGCAAGACCAGCTGTATACAAGAAGATCTTATTAGGCTACTGGATCGGTTCAAGTGTGATCTTATTTGGATATCTATATTTGGTCGCACTTGACCTTGGCAAAAGTCTGCCAGCGACTTTACAAGCAATGCCTAGTTTAGCTCTAGTAACGATCATTGCAGGTCTCAACTTATTGTTAGCGGCGGGTTTATGGAAGATCTCAGCCACGGATAGTCCACTATTTTTGAGTCTAGCTTTGGTACAACAACTCTTGAGTTTAAACTTTGTAGGGGCGTTACTGATCTATTTTTACCAACGTTTCAGTCAACAGAAGTTTCTCCAGAAGCCGACAAGAGATCAAGGTGCGCTGGTAATTTCCTTTACGCTGGTCATCTTACTGACACTTTTTGTTCTCTTGATCAGGATCAGATTGGAATTTGTAAACTAACACAGTGCGCAAGAATGCGCTTATTTCCTAGGAGTTGCATTCTGGAGCACGACTATGAGCACAGTACGTAAGAATTGCATAGTTACACAAAAAAGCATGCCAAAACAATTTTGGCATGCTTTTTTATATTAAAATGAGTATTGTTCGACCGGGGTTTCAAACCAGTCGTAACGTAAAAGTTGTTTGAGTTTTTTATTTACAGGGATCCAGATCCCACTCTTTAAGATGTCTTTCATTGTTTGGATGAAGAGCATGTCATGTGCCACGCTGTCAGGGCGGGCAACTTCAATGACTTCATCATCTTCAGTTTTTAAGGTGATCTTGTTTGATTTTACGTCTACAACTTGTGCAGAGACAATATCAGTCTTTTTATCCATATAGATGTTCCTTTCTGGATGGTATCTTAACTTGATACTGTCTTAACTATACGCTAGTTGCTTAAATTTGTTTATAAATATGCCTTAAATTTAGTTTAAGAATCACTTGTTTGAACTTGAGTGATCAATTTTTTGACTAACTGTTGAGTTGCTTGCTCTTGTAACTCTTTGAGCACATTCTCCCGTTCGGTGCTAGACATCGTTGGGTTTTGTTGCAATTTCTGCGCTAATTCTTGTTGAATTACCTGGGAAATATTTTCCTTGAGCTCGGTGTCATGTTCTTCGAGTAATTTTTTAAGCTGTTTAGCTTGTTTAGTGCTCAAAACAAACCAATTATCAGTCAATTTGAATTCATAAGTTCGATGTTTGAGACGATCATTATTGTCTAAAATGCCAAAGAAAAGCTCGGAAAGGCCATTTTGGTAGACATAACGCTCTTCAGTTACGACTAATTGCGGAGTTTTGCCAGTTTGCGAGTATTTGGTAGTCGTATCAGTCGTTGGCGTTTGGCGCAATTTCTTCTCATCAGAAGAATTGTGGTAGAGATAAACTCTTTCTGACTTAGTACCAAGTGGTTGGTACAGCAATACATCGAGGTGATCGGGGACTGAAGAAACGAGTTTTTGTTTTTTGGTGACCGTTTGAACTTTCATCCCCCAATTATAGGAATCATTTAACACGATCGCACCGGTACAGAGCACCATGATCGCCAATGACAGTAAAGCATATAAAACGCGATGCTTAAGGGTAGGTAGGACTGTAAAACAAAAGAAACTGATCGTGGCTAAAACTAAAATAATGATACTCATTTACTTAGCCCCCTTTTTAGTGATCGTGACTTTAGGTGCATTATTGCCCTTCTTTAAGAAGAAAGCAAAGAACAATGCGACAGCTGCAAAGAGGATCGAAATAAAGAATGCAGCATGATAACCATTCAAAACAGCCCCAGTAGCGAGGTCAGCATATTTGAGCGGTGTTTGGACCAAAACACTGTGGGCTGGCATTGAGTTTTTGGTGACCGAGCTCAAAACGGAGATCAAGATCGCAGTCCCGATCGAGCTTAAGACTTGGCGGAAAGTATTGTTGACCGCCGTCCCGTGAGAGATCTTATTGAACGGTAAGACATTCATCCCTGAAGTCGTGACGGGCATCATTGTTGCGGAGATCCCAAACATCCGGATCGCATAAAAGACGATGATCAACATGATCGAAGTCTCTTTAGTGATGAAAAGAAATGGGATCGAGCCTAAAGTCAACATCGTCATCCCGGCAAGCGCCATGAATTTAGCTCCGTAACGGTCAAATAAGCGTCCCGTGATCGGTGACATGATCCCCATTGCTAGAGCTCCGGGTAATAAGATCAAGCCAGAATGAAAGGCGGATTCGCCGCGAATATTTTGGATGTAAAGTGGGATCACCATTTCTGAACCAACTAAAGCCAAGTTAGCCACCCCACTTAAGATCGCAGCCAGGCTAAATTCACCATATTTGAAAACTGTGATGTCCAAGAAAGGTTCGTCCATTTTTAATTGGCGCCAACAAAAGAGAACAACAAAAATCGCCCCGACAGCTAGATAGACGAGGACGTAGAAATCGCTCCAGCCGTCGTTACCAGCTTTAGAAAAGCCATATAATAATGCTCCAAACCCGATCGTTGAGGTGATGATCGAAATGACGTCGATCTTTTGATGGGTGTTAGGCACCACGCTTTTCATAAAGAAGAAGGCTAAGATGATAACGGCGATCACGATCGGAATGATCATGCCGAATAATTCACGCCAAGTCCAGTTATCGACGATCCACCCAGAAAGTGTTGGCCCTAAAGCTGGTGCAAGCCCGATCACAAGTCCGACCGTCCCCATAGCAGCTCCACGTTTTTCCGGGGGAAAGATCGAGAGCATGATCGTTTGAAGTAACGGCATTGAAACGCCGACCCCGATACCTTGGATCAAACGACCGGCGAGAAGGACTCCAAAATTTTGGGCGGTAAAGGAAACGACTGTCCCTAGTAAAAAGGTCAACATCGCCCAGAGATACATCGTTTTTGAGCTGAAGCGGTTGATCAACCAAGCTGAGATCGGGATCATGACCCCATTGACCATCATAAAACCAGTCGTTAACCATTGAACGGTTGCCGTTGAGATCGAAAAATCCTTCATGATCGCAGGAAAAGCAGTGTTCATCAAGGTACTATTCAAAAAAGTACAAAAAGAACCGACCATTAAAACTAAGACCAATAGATTACGATTATAACTATTGCCATTGATGTCGGTCGGATGTGTAGCATTATTCAAACAAGTTCACTCCTTTATTATTTTAGATATTATTTTCAATTTATGTGCGTTGCCTACTATAAACCTTATTTACCAACTTTGTCAAGATAGTTGACAAATCGCCTAAACAATATAAAATCTAAAGTAGGAAAATTATTTGCGAGGGGGAAGAAACTTGAAAGAGACGAAGCACAAGATGCACAAACCCCACTTTATCCATGACATTCGGATCGGGATCGGTGATATGTGTAAGATCACAGGGGTCACAGGGCGGCAATTGCGCTATTGGGAAGAGCGTGGTTATATCAAGTCGCTAGCTGATGAGAAGAATTCAGTGCGTAAGTATAGCTGGGAAATGTTGTACAAAGTCGGTTCGATCAAAGTTTTTATCGATGAGGGTTATACTTTAGCCAAAGCCGTAGAAAAATCTGAATTGCGTGAAAAAGAAATGGCGATCATCCGCAAATTTATGGCAGCCAATATGCATGGCGTGGAGATCACGGATGAAGAAAAACTCTACGGACAGTTAGATCTAGGGCAATGTGAAGGTAAAAAGATATACGGTGTTGTCGATGAAAATGGCAGTCATTTGGAATTTGGTGAAGGGTAATGTTTGTCCATCATATTGCGATCATTTGTAGTGATCGAGCGCAAGCAGTTGATTTTTATGTCGACAAATTAGGCTTTAAGATCGTATCTGAGCATGTTCGTCCCGAAAAAGATGATATTTTGTTGAATGTAGCTAAAGATGGGCTAGTATTGGAGTTATTCATCAGGCCCAATGCACCAAAACGTGTCAGTGGAGCTACTGGAGAGGCAAGGGGTTTGCGTCATTTGGCTTTCAAATGTGACGATGTTGCAGCGGAAAGGAAGCGTTTGTTGGCGTTAGGCGTCAAATGTGAGCCGTTGCGGCGTGATGACTTTGATGGTAAGTTGATGACCTTTTTCTTTGATCCCTACGGCTTACCCCTCGAATTACATGAATAGAAGGAATCGTAATGGTAGAAAAATTAAAACAATATCCAGTCACAGCTATTACTGTGGTAGCAATGGTGTTGATAACATTATTATTAGGTGATCTGGCTTGGTTTAGAAAATTAGCAGTAGTCTTATTGACCTGGTGGGTCGGAGTAGGCTTTGAAAAACCGGTCAATGAGATGATCGCTCAAGAAAAATTAGGAAAGCTCATGGGCAAAGGCTTTGTTTTGATAGCAACAGCAGTTTTTGCGGCCGTAGTGACCTATGTTCAAATAAGATTTTAAGAGTGTGAGACAATGCGGTCAGCGCCGTATGAATAACACGGAGAGCCCCATAATGCGTATTTTGCATTGTGGGGCTCTCCGTGTTATTTACTAGGCGTTGCATTGTCGAACACGTTTCCACTATATAACTCAGATGCGTATTTTTGCATCATGGGGGATCTTCTGTTATCTGCTAGGAGTTGTGCTGTCGAACACGTTTCAGCTACATAGCTTGGATGCGTATTTTGCCCGCTTGAGCTAACTTTCAGACCGTTTGCCTATCATTACCGACCATTTAGGCGTCTTTAGCGAAAATCAGCCTAATATTTGCTAGAATTTAGCTAAAGGAAGGGGGAAAGCCAAAATGAAAAGTAAATTTGAGATCGACCCTAAATTACCCGAAGAATGGGCCGAATTTCATGTGCATGAATTGACGGCCAAGTTACAACAAGTCATCCAACTACTTGAGCATGATGAACAAATTTGGGGCTATGCTGATCAGATCGTTAAGCCGTTAGCCTTAGCTCAGATCATTTCCTTAAATAGCCAAGCTGGTAAGGTCTATGCTATCACCGAGCACGGTAGCTATCAGATAAAGAAGAAATTGTATGAAGTGGCTGAACTTTTATCCCCGGATTTTGTTAAGATCAGTCGCAGTGAATTTGTTAACTTGAATTATTTAGATCATTTGGAATTGACTGTGCAAGGAACGATCGCTTTAAAACTAAAAAATGGTACTACGACCTTTGTGGCTAGACGTTGTGTCAAAAATCTCAAAGAAAGGCTAGGGATCTAAGATGAAAATATTTAAAAAGATAATTAATGCTAGTTGCCTGGGGATCGCGATCGGGGTGATCTTATCCGTCATCTTTTCCAGTATTTTGGGGCAGGGAGAATATATGCCCTCAACGCCAACGTTTATGGAACTATTTACGACCCCAGTTAGAGCGATGGCAAGCTCGATCATTTTGTGGGCTCTAATGGGAAATGTTTTTTATTTTTCCGGATCGATCTTCAAACAAGAACAGTGGAGTTTGCTCAAGATGTCGCTCCTTCATTATCTTGTGACATTGATCTGCTTTTTCCCGTTAGCTTATCTGGCGGGCTGGTTTCCTCATAATATTTTGTGGATCGCTAGCTTTTTACTGATGTATACGGGAATTTATCTCATTATTTACCTTGGAAATTATCTTTCCACATGGTTAGAGATAAAAAAGATCAATCAAAAAATCAAATAAAAGCCTAGTCCTAAGCGGTTTTATAGCCTACTTAGGGCTTTTTATATCAAATTTAATTTATTTTACAATATTAGTTGACTCTATATATTATACATCATATAATATTAGTGAAGTTAAGATATAACAGAGAAAAAAGAAAGGTGGGAAAAACCGCATGGAAATCAAAGTAACAGCTGATCTATTAGATGGTTTGGTCTTAGCCTTGTTAGAAAGTCAAGATTACTATGGATATGCGCTGACACAAGATATGCAGCAAGCGATCTCGATCTCAGAATCAACGATGTATCCGGTCTTACGTCGCTTACAAAAGGCAGAATATGTGACCACATACGATGCGCCTTATCAAGGACGCAATCGTCGTTACTACAAGATCACTGAGAGCGGGGAAAACCATTTACAACGTATCAAAAAAATGTGGAATGATTATAAGGAAAGTTTAGATGCTGTCTTTGCCGCAGCGGATAAGCGCAAGCAAAATGCACAAGATGAGGAGGGGCAACATGAATAGGGAAAAATATCTGGCTGAATTAGAAGAATACTTACAACCTTTAACGCCAGAAGAACGTGCCGATGCCATTATGTTTTATTCAGAATTTATCGATGATGCAGGGTTAGAGACCCGCAGTCAGATCGAAGAACGGTTAGGCACACCACGGCAATTGAGTCGGAAAGTCTTAGCTGATTATTCGATCAAGACGACCGATGAAGAAGTCAAGTATCAACGCACGGCGACCCCACAGTCAAATGTGAAGATGATCTGGTTGATCTTACTAGCTTTATTAGCTTCACCATTCCTCTTAGGTTTTGGTGGGATCATGATCGCAGTGTTGATCGGGATCTTAGTCTTACTGGCAGGGTTAGTTTTTGGCGCTGGCGTGCTCTTATGCGCCGGTGTAGTTGTAATGGGGCTCTTGATCTATATCGGGGTCGCAATGCTATTTAGCAGTTGGGCAGTCGGGCTCTTTTATCTAGGCTTAGGGCTGTTAGCCTTAGGGGGGCTTTTAGTCGTTATCCCGCTAGTCTATTGGTTGATCCGCTTGATCTTGCAAGGGATCGCCAACTTCTCCAAGTATCTCTATGATAACTTGAGTAAGAAACGCAAAGAAAAAGGAGGCAGTGACCATGAAGAAGACATTTAAATTTGGTTGGTTGATCTTAGCTATCGGTGCCGTGATCGCAATTGTGGGCGCTGTGTTCCACGGCGTTAAGGCAGTCGAATTCGATGGCTTAAAGGTCCAAGCCGTTAAAAAAGATAGAGATATTCAAAAGACGTATGCTAAAAAAGAATTTGATCGGATCGAGATCGAAAATGGGTCGGGTTATTTTGCGCCGGTCGATCTTGATATCAGACAAGGCTCTGATTATAGCGTTTCTTACAGTGGAAGTTCACGCTTTGAACCAAAGATCAGTTATCAAAATGGAACATTGAAGATCATTCGGGGGCGTAATATATCTGGTACAGTGAGCTTTGATTTTACGGATCATCGCACAAAGATCGATAGCAAATTAGTCATTACGGTACCCGAAAATGTAAAATTGAGCACGTTAAAAGTTGAAGGTATCTATAATAACCTCGACTTGGAAAAACTAAATGTTGGAATGCTAGAGCTTGACTTAAATCACACTAAAAAACTTGAATTAAATGAAGTGACGGCAGAAAGAACAGACGTTGATACTGGTATTGACGCTGGTCAGATCATCAACTCTAAGCTCAACAATGGTAAATTAGAATTTACTGCAGAGGCTGATCTAGACCTAGTGGTTTCAGGTGGTGAACTAAATAACATCAAAGTCAAAACAGAAGGTCGAGGCAGAGTCTACTATAAAGACGGGCTAGTCTTGAATGGTGGGAGTACACAATTAGCTGACATCGAATACGGTTATGAGTATAGCGATGATGAAAGTGATAGCGAAGATGTTGATGACACCGAGCCAAGTCCAGATCTTGATGCCGATACGATCACAGTCAAGGGTAAATATGAGATCAAAAACACAAATGGTGCGATCCGTGTCGGCAATGTAACAGTACAAGGTTACCGTTTGACCAACAAACATAGTAAAAATACATTACATGACCAACAACAGACAAATGGTGGTACACTAGAAGAAAATGCAGATCAAGCTGATGTCTTGACTTTAGATAATCAAACCGGCGAAAATACGGTAAAGTAAATCAATTAATTGAAAGGATGAAGTTGCGATGGCAAAAACAAAAAAAGAATTAACAAAATCAAATGATAAAGTAGTTTCAGGTGTCTTTGGTGGTGTCGCAGAATACTTTGGCTGGGATAAAGCGATCACCCGGATCATTGGTGCGATCTTGATCATTTTCCCGGGAAATATTGTCCTTGGTTTATTGATCTACTTCATTGCCGCTTTAGTTATACCTGATGCACCAAGTAATGGTCGTAAAGATTCACACCATTCAGAAGATGATAGTGTGATCGAAGGCGAATTTAAAGAAAAATAATGTTAAGTAATAGAGCTTCGCTGGTCGGATAGATCAGCGAAGTTTTTTTCTATTTTTAATTTTTTATTCAAAAAAATAGGTATAGTATTTTAGACAATTCCTCGGTATCATAAAAATAAAAAAATGACTGAGGTAATGAAAATGACATTTTATACCTTACAATATCTTCAAAATCAACGTGAGGTAAATCAGTTGGTGATCTATACCTTAGCTGCGATCGGTTTAGTTATATTATTGTTTGCAGTTTTGATGTATTCACGCAATCGTTTAGATACTAAATACCGCGATATCAGTATCATTATGTTACTGGTGATGCTTTTCTTGTTTGGCTTAGGCTACAGTAACTATGAGCAACACCGTACGCAAACATTAACGACTTCACAGGTCCAACCATTTTTACGTTCGGTTGTACGTGAAGAAGGTGTCAGTACAAAAGACGTGGCTGTCAACAGTCGTAGTCTTGCGGATGGGATCATCGTGAAAGTCAAAGATAAGTACTATCGGGTCGAATTAAGTGTCGATCGTAACAGTTATAAGTTGGCCCGGACGCATTTGATCAATAAAGATATTACGATCCAATAGGGGGATTTTAACGTGGAATTTTATGGACCGATAATTGGCAAATTTATTTTAGGGATGTTATGTATCATCTTACAGATAAATATTGTTGGTAAACGAAATTTAGCCCCAGTGACAGCACTCGATCAAGTACAAAATTACGTACTTGGTGGGATCATCGGGGGGATCATTTATAATCAAGATATTACGGTGCTACAGTTTTTGATGGTGCTCATCATTTGGACTTTAGTGGTGATGGTCTTGCAATTTTTAAAAAATCATAATCGCTTAGCCAAGGTGATGATCGATGGACGCCCAGCGATCTTAGTCAAAAATGGCAAGCTCGACGTGGAAACTTGTTTAAAACGCGGGGTGACGGCCGATGAATTGATGTTTAGATTGCGGGTCAACGGGATCTATGAGTTAGCGCGGGTCAAACGGGCCGTTTTGGAACAAAATGGCCAATTGACAGTGCTCGAATACGGTGATGATGAAAGTATTCGCTACCCCTTGATCAGTGATGGGATCATCAATTACGATATTTTAGAAATGATCTCACGGGATGAAGCCTGGCTTGATGAGCAATTGCAAAAGAACGGCTTTAAGAGCAGTACAGAGGTCTTTTTAGGCGAATACATCAGTGGTAAGTTACATTTTGTGGGTTATCCAAAGAAATAATTAGCAGTTTTTAGCTAATAGGTTTAGAATAGTCCTAGTGCTATACTAATAAAGTAAGTCTGCTGAAAGAAGGATGAATTATGCCATTAAATGAAATTAATTTGGCCTTAGGACCAGAAAAAATGTTGACGACGATCTCAGACCGTTACGCTGACCGGAATTTTTTACTTTATCGTGCATTAGCCAATAAAGATGGATATTTGCTCGTTGATATTTCCGGTGAACATACAGTGTTTGAATCTGGTTTGAATTATCGCGTCTTAAAAGAGATCGGTGAAACGGATTGGGACGGCCTACTAGAATTGCGGTATGTGACTTTAGATACTGATCAACAAAAAGTTTTCAATGCAGTTGTTGATTCTTGGAACAACAAAGCTGCGCGTCCCCTTGGGTTGAAGGCTTCTAAAGTGTTGATCTCTTTGAAAAAGGATTTCCAATTCCTCTTGTTGAATGTCTGGGAAGATGAACAAGACTATTTGGCTTGGAATAATTCACCTGAAAATAAATTAGCGCAATTTGGACACGATGGTAACCGTGCCCCAGTAGATAAGCTCTACATGCGCGTAAGATAAGCTACACAAGAATATGAGATATGACAAGGGATCCACTGTGATACAAAAATATGTATCACAGTGGATCCCTTGTTGCATAGCCTGTTCATAGTCGTGCTCCAGAATGCAGCCTCTAGAAAATAGCAACACCCCAACTTTGAGGTGTTTTTTGCCTCGGAGTTGGGGTGCAGTTATTTCTACGGAGCTGAGCGCAATCCTCCGCACTGTGATTAGTCTTCGTTGATGTGTTCTTCTACTTGCTTGAAGATCGTGATGATGTGGTTGTCGGCTAGCGTGTAGTAGACGTGTTGCCCGTCACGCTTGCTGGAAACTAGTCCCGTTTGGCGCAAGATCTTTAATTGATGTGAGACCGCTGATTGCGTCATACCGATCGCCTCGGTGATCTCATTTACTGTAAGTTGTTTTTCAAATAATAAATACAAGATCTTATAGCGAGTCTCATTGCCAAATGCTTTGAAGATCTGTACACTGGCTTCTGTTTCCTCCTTTGAAGGGAGATTTAAATCATTATCCATCATAATATTCACCTTGTGTCTTGCTAGAGTTAATAGATTTCCTAACTATTATAGCAAAACTATTTTTAAATTGAGTGGTTGAATAAAAATTAAAATTCCGCTAGACTTGTACATACGAAGCAAAAATGTCTTAATAAATTTATCATTATGGAGGGGAATATGGAGATCTTAAAACCACACTTGAAAAACTATTTGGGTGCGATCATTGGTGCGGTCATTTCGATCATTGTGGCTGCAGGTGCATCTCTATTGCAACCGCGTATCCTACAATTTATCTTAGATAATTTATTAAAAAATGATCGCCAGGCAATGTTCAATTACGGGATGATCTTGATCGCTTTAGCGGTGATCGGGGTGATCGCTGGGATCTTGAATGTTTATTTTGCCGCTCGGGTCGCTCAAGGCGTTACCAGTGATCTGCGGGAGGAGACATACCGTAAGATCCAAACATTTTCTTTGAGCAATATTGAAAAATTTTCGGCTAGTACCCTAGTCGTCCGTTTGATCAACGATATGAATCAAGTGCTAAATGTTGTGATGACGACCTTTATGCAAGTTTTACGGATGCCGATCATGATCATCGGGGCTTTTGTGTTGGGGATTGTCACTATTCCACGTTTTTGGTGGCTACAAGTCGTGATGTTTTTAGCCGTTGCTTTAGTCATCGGGCTGACTTTCCCGCAATTAGGTAAGATGTTTGATCGTTTCCAAAAGAAATTAGATCGCAGTAATACGATCGCTAAGGAAGCGATGCAAGGTATTCGAGTGATCAAATCTTTTAACCAACAAGAAAACGAAGAAGAACGTTTTGGTGAAGTTTCAGATGAGATGAATGATCTAAATATCAAGATCGGTTATGTGTTCTCCTGTTTATTGCCAGCCTTTTTCTTAGTCTGCAATGTGGGGATCACGGCAGTCGTTTATTTAGTTGGGATAAATGTAGAAAATAACCCGGGTGAACTGGCAGCGATCACTTCATATATCGGGTATCTGATGCAGATGTTATTTACATTAGCCTTTGGTGGGATGACGATGGCGATGTATGCGCGTGGTTTTGTTTCTTTGGGCCGAATAAAGGAAGTTTTAGATACAAAACCAGATTTAACATTTGATCCAAATGCACCAGAAGTAGAGCTTGATGGGACTGTTGAATTTGATAATGTCTCATTTGCTTATCCTGGGGCTGAAAATGAAACGCTCAAAAATATCAGTTTTAAAGTTGCTCCAGGTGAATCGATCGGGGTCATCGGGGCCACTGGCTCAGGGAAATCGACCTTAGCTCAGTTGATGACTCGTTTATACGATCCGACTTCTGGGGTCGTTAAAGTTGGTGGGGTCGATCTGCGTGAGGTAAATGAAGGTTCATTGCGTAAGGCGGTATCACTAGTCTTACAAAAAGCCTTACTCTTCTCAGGTAAGATCTCAGATAACTTGCGCCAAGGTGATCGGAATGCTACCACTAAAGATTTTAGATGGGCAGC
This sequence comes from Ligilactobacillus sp. RTP31139st1_D10_RTP31139_211217, assembly GCF_040226755.1. NCBI lineage: Bacteria > Bacillati > Bacillota > Bacilli > Lactobacillales > Lactobacillaceae > Ligilactobacillus > Ligilactobacillus sp. RTP31139st1_D10_RTP31139_211217. Next base: position 39,430 of record NZ_JBCOAR010000003.1, on the reverse strand, counting down.
CCGGATCTCACAGGCAGCTGAGTTTGTGGAGCGCTATGATGATCAATATGAACATCCCGTTGAAGAGCGTTCGGCGAACTTCTCTGGTGGGCAAAAGCAGCGTTTGTCGATCACGCGTGGGGTCGTCGGTAAGCCAAAAGTTTTGATCTTGGATGATTCGACCTCGGCTCTAGATGCTAAGTCGGAAAAACGAGTCAAAGAAGCGCTAGAAAAAGAATTGACGCAGACGACGACCTTTGTGATCGCAGAAAAGATCTTCTCCGTGATGGATGCTGATCGGATCATGGTCTTAGATCAAGGTCAGATCGTAGCATTGGGATCGCATCAGGAGTTATTAGCGAATTCACAGGTCTACCGTGAGATCTATGAGACGCAACGTGCTAAAGATAAGATCGAGGAAGGGGAGCTGTAAATGAAGGATTTTAAAATTGCCTGTGGCTACTTTTGGAAGTATTTGAAGCAATATTGGCTAGCTGTGACAATTATGATCGTTTTGACTTTACTAGCGACCTTTTTCCAAGTGATCGCACCGATCTACATGGGAAATGCGGTCACGGCTTTGACTAAGTATGTCGCTCAATTAGCTGACCCAGTGACACGTGCGAGTGCCTCAATGGCTGCTTTTTATACGGCATTGAAATTGATGGCACTGTACTTCTTATTGAATGTGTTAGCTCAATTCATTGCTTGGATGATCATGTCTAAGTTTAATGCGGACGCAACCAATGGCATGCGCAAAAACTTATTTGCTAAATTGCAACGTATGAAGATCCGTTATTTTGATACGCATCAAGACGGGAAGATCTTATCGTTATTTACGTCAGATATCGATAATATCTTCAACGCTTTGAACAATGCGGTCTTTGAGATCGTTTCTCAGGGGGCACTTTATATCGGAACATTGATCGTGATGTTTTCGATCAACGTCAAACTAGCTTTGATCACTGTAGCCTCGACACCATTTGTGCTAGTGATCGCTCTAGTTATCATGTCAAAGGCCCGGAAATATTTAGATGCCCAACAAGATGAGATCTCAAATCTAAACGGTTATGTCAATGAACAGATCAACGGTGAACAGGTCATTTTGAGCAACGGTCTCCAACAAGAATCGATCGCTGGGTTTAAAAAATATAACCAGCGTGTTAAAGATACGATGTTTAAAGGTCAATTCTATTCCGGTCTCTTGTTTCCTTTGATGCAAGGTCTGTCATTATTGAACCTAGCGATCGTGATCGTTGGGGGGATCTGGTTGATCGTGGCGGACTCGATGAATACAGCGACTGGTCTAGGCTTGATCGTGATGTTTGTGCAATATTCGCAAACCTATTTCCAACCACTGACACAATTGACCTCGATCTACTCGATGATTCAGCTGGCATTGACCGGTGCGAGACGTTTGGCTAAAGTCGAAGCCCAAGCAGAAGAGGATCTAGTTTTGGACGGTAAAAAGCAGGAGGGCTTACGTTCAAAAGTAGCTTTAAATGATGTGCATTTTAGCTATGATGAAGGTAAAGAGATCTTGCATGGGATCGATCTGTCAGTAGATAAAGGTCAGATGCTAGCCTTAGTTGGACCAACGGGATCAGGTAAGACGACGACGATGAATCTTTTCAATCGCTTTTATGACGTTGATTCTGGGTCGGTGACTTTTGATGGAGTGGATGTACGCGACCTTACACTCAAGTCATTGCGTTCAAAAGTTGGGATCGTATTGCAAGATTCGTTGCTCTTTACCGGAACGATCGCCGATAATATCAAATACGGCAAACCAGATGCTAGTGATGAAGAGATGATCGCCGCGGCTAAACAAGCACAGATCCACGATTTCGTCGTTAGTTTGCCCGATGGATATGCAACTAAAGTCAGTGATGAGCAGTCGATCTTTTCAACGGGGCAAAAGCAATTGGTAAGTATTGCGCGGACTTTACTGTCCGACCCTGATTTCTTGATCTTAGACGAAGCGACATCTAACGTTGATACGGTGACGGAAGAAAATATCCAACAAGCAATGGATGCAGTCCTAGCTGGACGCACGAGCTTTGTGATCGCGCACCGCTTAAAGACGATCGTCAATGCCGATAAGATCGCAGTTCTACGCGACGGTAATGTGATCGAGCAGGGCAGTCATGCAGAGTTGATCGCCCAAAAAGGTTTCTATTACGATCTATATACAAACCAAATGGTGCTGGATTAACGAACACAGTGCGCAGAAAAGCGGGTAACTCCGTAAAAATCATGTATCCCACTTTTGAGACCGTTTTTGTCTCGAAAGTGGGATCTTTTTATTTCCGGGGAAATATTGATTTGAGCGTATCAATTGTATTTTTGCTTACTTTCCGTCAGACTAGATGATATGAAAGTACGAGGTGAAAGCGATGATCCATTATCAAGATGTAGGGATGAAATATGGTGAGAACACGATCTTAGAGCATATCGATCTTGAGATAGATGCTGGGGAATTTTTTGTGCTAGTGGGTCCCAGTGGTAGTGGTAAAACAACGCTCTTACGGATGTTAAATCAACTGACGATCCCCACTCAAGGCAATATTTATCTAAATGACAAGAAGATCAAAGAGTATGATAAGCAAAAATTACGCCTAAATACTGGATATGTGTTACAAGATAGCAGTTTATTCCCAAATTTGACACTGGAAGATAATATCACGATCCAACTCGAACAACTCGGAGTAGGCAAGGAAAAACGCCGGGCGCGAGCACATGAATTGTTGCGAGCGGTCGAACTTGATCCTAAAGTATTTGCCAAACGTAAGCCAGCTGAACTTTCAGGTGGCCAAAAGCAACGCGTGGCGATCGTCAGAGCTTTAGCCACTAAGCCAGACTTAGTTTTGATGGATGAATCATTTAGTGCCTTAGACCCTGTGTTGAGGCGCCAGTCGCAGGATCTGATCTTAGATCTGCACCAAAAATTAAAGCCGACGATCGTTTTTGTGACACACGATATGCAAGAAGCTTTGCGTTTGGGTGATCGGATCGCTGTTATCCATGCGGGACATTCACAACAAGTCGGCACACCTACGCAGATCATGCAACATCCTGCCAATGAATTTGTAAAGGACTTCTTTGATCCTGAATGCCCTCACTTTTGGAACTTGGAATATTTATTACAAACTACGTATCCGACTAAGATCGCAGATGCTAAATATGCGATCGAGCTCGAGAGTTTTGATGACTTATTGATCCAACTGCAAAAAACGCCTGAGTTGCAATTCACGTATCAAGCCCAGACTTATCAGATCACCTATCAAGCGCTCCTGGCTTATCTAGCAGAACAAGGGGGACGGAGCTAATGGCAAAATTATTTGAAACGCTCAGTGTGCAACGCACTGAGATCTTACAGGCACTGGGGCAGCATTTGACGATCTCACTTATTTCATTAGTGATCGCTATTTTGATCGCAGTCCCTTTAGCGATCAGTTTGCGTGATCGACCATTTTGGGGCGAGGCTGGTTTGCAGGTAGCTGGGATCATCCAAACGATCCCCAGTTTAGCGTTATTAGGGCTCTTGATCCCATTAGTTGGCATTGGAACGCTCCCAGCTGTGATCGCTTTGACGTTATATGCGATCATGCCGATCTATCAAAATACGTATGCAGGGCTGAAAAATGTCGATCCCAATTTAAAAGAGGCTGCTCAAGCATTTGGGCTTTCACGCTGGAAACAACTGCAACGGCTCGAATTTCCGTTAGCTTTACCGTTGATCTTATCGGGGATCAGGATCGCCTTAGTCATGGTCATCGGTACGGCAACTTTAGCTGCTTTTATCGGTGCTGGTGGCCTAGGAAGTTATATCATGCTGGGGATCCAGCAAAATAACAATGATTATCTGCTGATCGGGGGCATCTTGTCGGCAGCTTTAGCCTTTATCTGTAGTGGTCTTTTAAAATTTATCGGCAAAAATTCTCGTCGGATCTATGCAACTTTGGCGCTCTTAGCTCTTTTGGGAGCAGGCGTTGGTGGGGTAAAAGTATACGAAACTTTACAGCCCAAGCCCGTTAAAGTCGTGATCGCCGGCAAACTTGGCAGTGAACCCGAGATCTTGATGAATATGTATAAGGAATTGATAACCCAAGCTGATCCTAAAGCCGAAGTGACATTAAAACCTAACTTTGGTGGAACGACATTTCTGTTCAAAGCACTGCAAAAGGGGCAAGTTGATATCTATCCTGAATTTACTGGGACAGTCTTAGAGGCGTTGGTCGATTACGATCAAAAGACACCTGGTGATCCAAAAAAGACCTATACGCTAGCGCAAAAGCAATTATTAAAGCAGTATGATCTGCGCTATTTAAAACCGATGGCGTATCAAAATGGTTATGATCTAGCAGTGACTAAGGAATTTTCGCAAAAATACAATGTGACTAAATTAAGTGATCTGGCACGGGTCAATGATAAGGTCCATGCCGGCTTTGATCCCGATTTTTCCAATCAAGAAGATGGTTATTTGGGCTTAAAGCAAGCCTATAATTTAGATTTTGGCAAGATCTCGGTCATGGAGCCCGCCCTACGCTATCAAGCGATCGCGCAAAAGAAGGTCAATTTGGTCGATGGATATACGACTGACCCGCAAGTGCGCCAATATGATCTAGTGGTGCTAGAAGACGATAAGAACTTTTTCCCACCGTATCAAGGAGCACCGTTGATGAATGAAAAATTTGCCAACGATAATCCTAAAATCGTACAAAGTTTAGAAAAATTAGCTGGCAAAATTACGACTAAAGAGATGCAAGAAATGAACTATGAAGTCAGTGTTAAGCATCAAAAGGCCAGTGTAGTCGCCCATAAATATTTAGTCGAACATGGACTGTTAAAATAAGCGGGATACAAAGAGGGTCTACCATGATGACTTTACATCATGATAGACCCTTTTATTATTTATATTTTACTTTTTACGCATGAAATATCCGATCAGACCGATGACTAGGCCTAACAAACTAAAGCAGACCCACCCAAAGCCGAGCTCAAAGAATGGGAAATAAGTTTGAGCAAACTTGAGCAGTGTTTGGACTAGCACAGTTTCTTTTAGCCCAGCTGGCAAAACATTCAACATGTCAAAGAAAGCAGGGATCAAAGTCAGAAATGTCGTAGTTTTGTAGACCAAAGCGTAATTGTTGAACAATGGTGAACAAACACCTAATAAGATCAAAGTGATCGCTAACGGGTATAAAAACATCAAGACTGGTAATGACCAAGCGATGATCGCATCAAGTCCGAGGTTAGCGATCGCAAATGATAGCAAGCAATAGACCAGTAAGATCGCTTTATATGAAAAACGACTGAATAGTTGATGGAAGGCTTGGGAACAGGCGATCGCAAGCCCCATTGAAGTCGATAAACAGGTGATCGTCGTCAAAGTCGCCAACAATGCATCACCAAAAACGCCCATATAGTGATGAGAGATCTGCGTTAAAGTGATCCCACCGTTTTCTGCCAAGCCAAAAGTCGAGACACTTTGCGCTCCTAATAAGATCAAGGCAATATAGATGATCCCGATCGAAAGGATCCCAAGTGAACCACCTTTAGCAGTTGCCAAAGCGATATCTTTTTTATCCTTCAGACCAAATTGGCGAACGGCCGTAACGACAGTGATCCCAAAAGCGATCGAAGCCAAAGCATCCATCGTGTTGTAGCCCTGGAGAAGCCCCGAGGTCAAGGCGCCCGTCAAATATTCCTTAGTGATCGGTGCACTCGCAGCTGAACTGAGCGGGCTGATAAAAGCTAGTAAAAAGATCACAAATAACATTACTAAAAAGACAGGGTTGAGCACCTTACCGATCAAAGCGGTGATCTTACTTTCTCGACTAGATAGAAAGTATACCAATAAAAAGAAGATCGCTGAATAGATCAATAGGCCTAATGATTGCTGATTTTGTGGAATATGTGGTGCAAATCCGATCGTAAAGGGAACGGTCGCCGTTCTAGGGGTCGCAAAAAATGGTCCGATCGTAGCGTAGATCAAGATCATAAAGAGTAACGCATAGCTGTGCCCGACTGGACGCGCTAATTCATAAATGCCACGTGATTGCGTGATACTGATCGATAGTAGACCTAAAACTGGTAGTAAAACACCTGAGGCTAAAAAGCCAACTGCAGCGCTTAGCCAGTGGCCCCCAGCCATTTGGCCTAAATGAACGGGAAAGATCAGGTTGCCAGCCCCAAATAACATCCCAAAGATCAAAGAGCCGATCATTAGATAATGTCTGAAAGTTAATTTCTTACTGTCCATAAAATCCTCCTATACTATTTATAAAAAAAGTCCTCTCAGGTCAAGGCGGCCAGACAGGACACAAGTAATATTTAACTTTTAAGCTACATTATTTTTGCTTAAAAGTCAAAGTAATTCAAATAGTTGCATGGTGAAATTAAAAATGCTACACTTTAATTGAAAATATGAACATATATTCATAAATTTAGAGGTGAGAATAATGAGGGAGATCATTTCCGCAAACAAAAATAAAATTATTCAGATCGTAATTACAATTTTGCTATTTTTAGTGGCACATTTGCCAAATTTAAGTACTGGACTGGAATTTGCTATTTACCTAGTGGCTTATCTGATCATCGGGTTTGGTGTGATCAAAGAAGCGATCGAGCATATCTTTCAAGGTAAATGGTTCGATGAGAATTTTTTGATGATGATCGCAACAGTTGGAGCTTTTGCTGTCAAACAATATCCCGAAGCGGTCGCCGTGATGTTATTTTATGCTTTAGGTGAACTCTTTGAAGATATTGCAGTTGAGCGTTCACGCGCTTCGATCACACAATTGTTAGATATTCGTCCAGAATATGCTAATTTAGTCGCCGAAGATGGCAGTGTAACTAAGATCGCGCCCGCACAAGTCCAACTTGGTGAAGTGATCAAGATCAAACCAGGCGAACGTGTACCTTTGGATGGTAAAGTTATTAGTGGAAGTGCATATTTAGATACGGCTGCGTTGACGGGTGAATCTGAACCGCGCTTGGTCGAAGCTGGAACCCAGATCTTGAGCGGTGCGATCGTGTTAGACAGTGTTCTCGAAGTTCAAGTGACCAAGCCGTATGGTGAATCAACGGTCGCTAAGATCTTGGAATTAGTTCAAAATGCAAGTCAAAAGAAGGCGCCAACGGAAAAATTCATCACCAAATTTGCGCAAGTCTACACACCGATCGTGGTCGGAGCTGCGTTATTATTGGCGATCATTCCACCGCTATTTTTTGGCCAACCATTTAACGAATGGTTCTATCGGGCATTGATCTTTTTAGTGATCTCATGCCCATGTGCGTTAGTCATTTCGATCCCTTTGGGCTTTTTTGCCGGGATCGGTGCCTCATCTAAGGCTGGTGTTTTGGTCAAAGGAAGCAACTACTTAGAATTATTGACGCAGATCCAGGCTTTAGTGTTTGACAAGACTGGAACTTTAACAGAAGGCAAATTCCGGGTCGAAAATGTCTATCCTAATGCAGGTATCAAAGAAGCTGAATTAGTTGAATTGGCAGCGATCGCCGAGATGCATTCACCGCATCCGATCGCGCGTTCGATCGTGGAGTATTTCCCAGGAAAATTACCGACCGAAAAATTAGCAATTGTAAAAGAAGTGGTCGGTCAAGGGATCAAGGCGGTTTTTGCTGACCAAGAATTATTGGTCGGTAAAAAAGCTCTGTTGAATGAACACGGGATCGCGTTGGCAGAATTACCAACAACAACTACGGGTACACTAGTCTATGTTGCTTATGCTGGCAAATATTTGGGCTGCTTAGAGATCGCTGATACGCTCAAACAAACTTCCGCAACAACGCTAAAAGAACTCAAAAAACAAGGGATCAAGACGGTGATGCTGACGGGGGATCGGCAAAAAACAGCGGATGCGATCGCGTCTAAATTGGCGATCGACACGGTCAAAGCAGAACTTTTACCGCAAGATAAGTTGACTGAAGTTGAAAAGTTACAACAAGCTCAAACTAGCAAAGTCGGCTTTGTCGGTGATGGGCTAAATGATACCCCTGTTTTGGCGAGTGCTGATGTTGGGATCGCTATGGGAGCTTTAGGCTCTGATGCGGCGATCGAAGCAGCGGATGTTGTTTTGATGCGTGATGATCCAGCGGCGATCTTACGTGTTTTAAATATTGCGCGTTGGACTAAAAAAATTGTTTGGCAAAATATCTGCCTAGCTTTAGGAATTAAATTTGTCTTTTTGATCTTAGGTGCCTTTGGTGACGTAACGATGTGGGAAGCTGTGTTTGCGGATGTTGGGGTCACTTTGATCGCAGTTTTGAACGCTTTGCGGATCATGCGTAAATAACACACAATACTAAATAAACCGATCTGACTAGTATCTGGCTGGTCAGGTCGGTTTATTTAGCTAAAAACAACTTCAAATTCTTCACAGACGACTTCGAGTTCAGGCGTAAAGTCCAGCTTTACTTCGGCTAATTCATCAGTGAAGAAAGCTTGATGGACTTTACGCCAATAGGCTAGGCTCCGATCGCCTTCGCCCTCTAAATAAGCATGGCGTGCGGAAACGTTTTTAAATAATGTGCGGTAGACTTTGGTCGTTTTGGTGATGCAGATCGCCTTGTCGTTGCCATCTAAGATGATATTATATTCACCGACTTGAGGAAGGGGCTCATTTTCTAGCGCATATAAGGGATAAGAAGATGTAGTAGCTGTTTTTTGCCCGCGCAAAACAAGTTTGGCTAAAAGATCAGGTTCACAGCCAAAAGCCCAAGCTTCATGAGGGGCATTGGCAAGCGTTGGATCACCGGCACAAAAGGCGTGCCACATTTCAGTTGCATTCATCGGCTAGTACCTCGACTAAATTTTTTCAAAGTATAGCATAATTTTTTGATGAATGCTTGCATAAAGATATTTTGACGGTATATACTTAGATTTATGCAAACGTTTTTATGGAAGGTGGTGCTCAGATGGCAACGATAAAAGATGTCGCTAAAAGAGCTGGTGTTTCGCCGTCAACGGCTTCACGCGCGATGCATGATAGTCCGTTGATCAGCGAAGAGACCAAGGATAAGGTGCGCCAGGCGATGAGAGAGCTGGATTATTCGCCTAATTTTGCTGCTCAAAATTTAGCTAATCAAACCTCAAATACGATCGGGGTCATTTTGCCAGCCCGCGAAGAAGCTGTGGGGGACAATCCGTTTTTTATCCAGATCATCCAAGGCTTAGCTTCGATCTGCAATGCGCACGATCAGTTAGTCTCGGTTGCGTCTGGTCAAACGACTGAAGAACTGATCAAAAATATCGAAACGATGATCAAGCGCGGAAATATTACGCGCTTCGTATTTGTCTATTCCCAAGCCAATGATCCGGTGCTGGAATGTATCAAGCAACATTCAAAGATCCACTATGTTGTGATCGGTTCACCATATACCGATAAAGAGACAACGTGTTATGTAGACAATGATAATTTCAAAGCGGGATATGATGCAACTAAATTCTTGCTGGACAAAGGAATTGCCCAAGTCGTCTATGCCCACACTAATTTAGCTGAAAAAGTACAAAATGCACGGTATAAGGGGTATTTAGCAGCTTTAGCTGAAGTTGGTCTAGCTGAATCACCGCTGTGTTTGAGTACAGTTCCGGCTGCTGAAATGCAAAATGCCCAAGCTTTTAGTAAGATAATGGCTAAAAGTAGTGGTAAAGTCGGGGTCGTAGCGTGTGATGACATATTGGCGCTTGAGATCCAGCACCTCTGTGATATTTGTGAGGTCGAGCGATCTGAACTTGCTTTGTTGGGCTTTAATAACTCATTGCTGGCTAAAACGGCACGCCCAGCCTTGACTTCAGTTGAGATCTTTCCACGCTTTTTAGGTTCCGAAGCTGCGGCGTTAGCGATCAGCACTAAGGAAAATGACAATTTAAAGCTGGAGACCGATCATGTAGTCGTACCACATAAGATCGTGGAACGAGCTTCGACCAAAATCTAAAAATCTCAGAAAAAGAGATTTTTTTTGCTTGCAAATGCAACCGATTGCATTTATAATCAATATGTAAAATGAAAACGTTTAAATTATATTTTTAAAAGGTGGTCAGTGTAATGAAAAGAATTTTTGAAATCGATCCATGGAAAGTAGTCACACATGAATTTAAACCCGAAGAAAAACGACTCCAAGAAAGTATGACAAGTATTGGAAACGAATACATGGGTATGCGTGGGATGTTTGAAGAAACATATTCCGGCGATACACATAAAGGTATTTATCTTGGGGGCGTTTGGTATCCAGATAAGACACGTGTTGGTTGGTGGAAGAACGGTTATCCTGAATATTTTGGTAAAGTTATCAATGCGGTCGACTTCACTAAAGTTGACATCAAGTTGAACGGCTCTTCTGTTGACTTGGCTAAGGATGAATTTTCAGACTTTGAACTTGCACTCGACATGAAGAAAGGGATCTTGAACCGGAGCTTTATCGTTGAAAAAGACGGTCAAAAATTCCGTTTGAACTTTGAACGTTTCGTCAGTGTAGCACAAAAAGAACTCTACGCTTCCAAGATCACGGTTGAAAACTTAAACGATACTGAAGCAAACGTTGAGATCAAATCATACATTGATGCGGATGTTTTTAATGAAGATGCAAACTATGATGAAAAATTCTGGAATGTTTTGGCACAAAATGTAGCTGAAACACATATGTCTTTAACGGCACAAACGATCCCAAATAACTTTGGTACACCACAGTTTACAACTGAAATGTTAGCTGACCACGTAACAGATCTACGACCAATGGCAGCTGAAACGACTGAAAAGAGCGTAGTCAATATCTTTGCAGGCCAAGTTGCGGCTGGTCAAACAGTAGCCTTTGAAAAACGCGTGATCGTGGTAACTTCACGTGATTACGATACACAAGAAGCTTTAACACAAGCTACGCAAACTTTGAGCCAAAAACAAGCTGAAAAATCATTTGAAGAATTGAAAACAGAACAAGCAGCTGGTTGGGCTAAGCGTTGGGAGAAAGCTGATGTTGAGATCTCAGGTAATGCTGAATCACAACAAGGTATTCGTTTCAACTTGTTCCAACTCTTCTCAACTTACTACGGTGATGATGCCCGCTTAAACATCGGGCCAAAAGGTTTCACCGGTGAAAAATATGGTGGTGCCACATACTGGGATACAGAAGCTTTCGCAGTTCCATTGTATTTAGCTTTAGCTGACGAATCGGTGACAAAGAACTTGCTCAAGTATCGCTATGATCAATTAGCAGGGGCTTACCACAATGCACAACAACAAGGTTTGAAGGGTGCATTGTATCCAATGGTGACTTTCAATGGGATCGAATGCCACAACGAATGGGAGATCACATTTGAAGAGATCCACCGTAACGGAACGATTGCCTATGCGATCTACAACTATACTCGTTACACCGGCGATGAAGAATATGCGACCCACAACGGCTTTGATGTCTTAGTCGGGATCGCACGCTTCTGGGCTGATCGTGTGCATTACTCCAAGCGCAAGGGTCAATACATGATCCACGGCGTAACGGGACCAAACGAATACGAAAACAACGTCAATAACAACTGGTACACCAACATGTTGGCTAAATGGTGCTTGAACTATGCAAATGAGATCGCTGATAAAGTTTCAGCTGAAAAATTAGCTCAACTCGATCTTGGCGAAGCAGAACGTCAAAAATGGCATGAAATTGCGGATAACATGTACTTGCCTGAAGATCAAGAACTCGGGATCTTCGTTCAACATGATACCTTCTTAGACAAAGATCTGACACCAGTTAAAGATCTTCCAGAAGGACAATTACCATTGAACCAAAACTGGTCATGGGATAAGATCTTGCGGTCACCATATATCAAACAAGCTGATGTTTTACAAGGGATCTATTACTTTGTAGAAGACTTCACGCCAGAACAAAAAGAAAAGAACTTTGATTTCTACGAACCATTGACCGTGCATGAATCAAGTCTTTCTCCATCGATCCACTCTGTTTTAGCTGCTGACCTTCACAAAGAAGATAAAGCTTTTGAAATGTATTCACGGACAGCACGCTTAGACTTGGATAACTATAACAACGATACTGAAGATGGCTTGCACATCACTTCAATGACTGGTTCATGGTTAGCGATCGTTCAAGGCTTTGCAGGGATGCGTGTGATCGATGGTGAACTTGAATTTGCACCATTCTTACCTAAGGAATGGGACGGCTACAAGTTCCGGATCAACTTCCGCGGCCGTTTATTGAGCATCGAAGTCGATAAGACAGGTTCTAAGATCGAATTGTTGAAGGGTGAACCTTTGAAGATCAAGTTAAATGGCGAAGAAACAGAATTAACAGTAAAATAGGAGGAAACTAATGAAAGGTGCAATTTTTGATTTAGACGGTGTGATCACCGATACAGCGAAGTTTCACTTTGAAGCTTGGAGCCAACTAGCAAAAGAACAATTAGGACTAGTTTTGCCTGCCGAATTTGAAGCTGAATTAAAAGGGATCAGTCGGACTGATTCTTTGATCAAGATCTTGGAATTTGGTGGTTTACGTGATAACTATACTGAAGAAGAGATCTTGGCGATGGCCGAAAAGAAAAATGGCTATTACTTGCAAGCGATCGAAACTTTGACAAAAGAAGATATTTTGCCAGGGATCACCCGTTTGATCGGTGAATTAAAAGATCATGGTGTTAAATTATCAATTGCTTCAGCTTCCAAGAATGCGCCGGCGATCTTAGAAAAGTTAGGCTTATTGGACGAGTTTGATGCGATCGCTGATCCAAGTAAAGTCGCTAACGGCAAACCAGCACCCGACATCTTCTTAGCTGGTGCCAAAGCAGTTGAGCTTGAACCAAAGGATTGCGTTGGAGTCGAAGATGCTGTTTCGGGTGTAGCTGCGATCAAAGCTGCGAAAATGACAGCGGTGGCCGTAGGAGATGAGACTGAATTAGCTCAAGCAGATGTAGTCGTTCCAACGACAGCAGATTTCTCCTATGCCCTTTTTGAAAAGACATGGGAAGCTGCTAAATAAGTAAATAATTTTAGAGGTCAGGGGGAAACTCTGGCTTCTTTTTTGTCCTCTCGACTAAAATCTATGTTATGATTCAAATAAGAGTATTTTAGAGAATGGGGAGAGTAATTTGGCTTATTGGCAAGGTTTATTGATCGGTTTTGCCTTCGTGGCACCGATAGGGATGCAAAATGTGTATGTGTTCAACAACGGCTTATCATATAAATTGAGTCGAGCTTGGCTGTATACTTTTTTAGTTTGGGTCTTTGATGCGCTCTTTTGTTTAGCGGCTTTCTATGGTATCGGGGCTTTGATCACCCATAATCATACATTGAAATTATTTATCATGTTAGCCGGTGGTCTCTTGACGGCTTATATCGGCTGGGGGATCATCCGGGCCGCTAACCAACGTGCTTTGACGAGTGATGATAACAAGATCAGCTTAAAACAAGCGATCACGACCGCTTTTGTAGTCAGTTGGGCTAATCCGCAAGCTTTGATCGATGGGACGATGATGTTGGGGGCTAGTCGCGGGACTTTGACCTTTGCTGAAAGTATCTTTTTCATCATCGGAGTCGTCAGTGCTTCCTTTATTTGGGATATGGGGATGACAACGGCATTTAATGTCTTTCGTCACAAGATCCCAGATAAACTGCTGTTGTGGATCAATTTGATCAGCGGGATCATTGTTGTTGCTTACGGTATTTTCTTATTTGTCGAAGGTGGCAAACAATTATTTTAATAGACCGACAATAAATAAAGCGGGCCTCACTACGTATTTGTATCGTGGTGAGACCCGCTTTTCTGCGCACTGTGATCAAAAAACGTTCGCGATCTTAGTTAGTTGTTTTTGGCAATGCTTTAACGAAAGATCGCAGCTGGTGCAACAATTTGTTAAACCTTCAATATGTAGTGTGGTAAAATCCTTTAACCCGTGGAAGGCCAAAAGCTTTTGGAGATATTTATTTCCCAGGTTATGTTTGTGTTTATATGTGTCCCAAAAATACTTGAGTGTTCTGGGATGATAGGTCCGAACTGTTGCTTGGAGATGCAAGGCTTTTTTGTGTGGTGCCAGCTCGCTCAATGTTGCTACGATCAGATCTAAGTATTGTTTGAGCTCCGCGGGTAAGAACCGTTGTTGGATCGGAGCGACGAAAAGATATTTATCAGCAAGCATAAAATTATTAAGCCATTCATCATGCTCGCAAAGCAATTTTTGTTCAAACGCTGATAGTGGCTTTTGATGTTGCTTTTTCCGCAAGGCCATTAACATTTGTGAGTTTAGCGTAGGTGTACCACCATTGATAAGATCGTGAAAAATGATCCGATCTTTGGGGTGAGCTTGCTAATAACTTGTAATAAAATGTTGGTTAAGCCGATCCAAATGCGTACTTTTATCTTTGGCGTATGCTTGGATGACTAAAAGTGTTGACATAATAATACCTCTAGTTCTTTATCTATAAAAATTTATGATATGCCAACTTAGTGGGGATGTCAACCTGCCAAAGTGAAGGGGGTATAAAAAGCCACCTAGAGTAATTGATCCTCTAGGTGGCATTTATTCTATTCTTCTTCGTTATATGGATCGATCAGTAAGGCTTCAGCTAAGAGAAGTTCTTCATAGATAAAGTAGGCTTCTTCAAAGGTGAGCTTGCCTTCGTGGATCGCTTGGCGAATATAGGCGCGTTCGGCAAAGAAACAGCGCTGGAAGATCCTGACCTGCATATGTTGAAAACGTGAATTACGGATCTTTGGTAATCGAGTGATCCGATGCCAACGCTTGGTAAATTCTTTCAAGGTCGATTCGCGGGATTGGTCTTTTAAATAGGCGATCACGAGTTTTGTTATCGGTGTCGGTAACTTCATTTTGTGAACTTCAGTGATCCCGGCTTGGACCATTTCTGAGCGAACTTGGTCAAGTTTGGCTAAAGTTTCAGCGCGATTGGGTTCTTTAGGTAAGATGAAGCGTAAGACGATCGTTGGAACTAGCATGCTTAAAATGATCAAAGTCAATTCGGACATCAAGATCAGATTAAAGTGTTCGCTGGCAACTCCCAGACCAGGTAGTGTGAAAACTAAGGCTAGTGTAACCGCCCCATGAACACCGCCGATCGCAAACAGCCATGCATCTAAATTATTTTCCTTTAATTTGAAACGTGCATAACAGTAGCGGACGAGTAGATTGACGAGATACAAGATCAAACCACTCAAGCCCCAGAGCGAAATATTCAACCAGCTGAATTGTTCAAGCATGATCTTGGTCGAGGTGATCCCAAAGACGACAAAAACCAAACTATTCAATAGATCAGCGAAGACTCGCTGGAATTCCCGGGCAGTAAAGTTTTGGCGCGCATCAGCAAATAAGGCGACGCGTTCCTCGCTGTTATGCAACAGACCTGAGACAACAACGGCGATGATCCCAGAGAGATGAAGTTCCTCAGCGATGATATAGATCATAAACGGGGTGACCAGATAGATCAGCGTTTGGATCGAAACGGTATTGATGAAAACACGCAAAATGTGTTGTCTAAAATACATTAATAACATTGAGATGATAAAGCCGACCAGAACACCACCAATAGCCAAAACGAAAAAGTCGGTCATGATATGCTGGATACTCAATTCATCTAACACGAGCCAGACAGCAGTTGCTTGCAGTAAGACTAGCCCAGAAGCATCGTTAAATAGCGATTCGAGTTTTAAAAGGGAGTTGGTCTTTTTGGGTAATTCAAGTCCTTCCGAAACAGAAGCGGTCGCGGTCGCATCGGTCGGAGTGCTGATCGCTGCCATAACAAAGGCCAAAGGCAACGATAAACCCAGGAAATAGTGCAACGAAAACCCAGCAAGCAAGGTACTTAAGGCCACCATGATAACGGTGATCCCCACGATGACTTTTAGATGGTGACGCACAAAACTAAAAGCAGTAGCTTGTCCTTCATAAAAGAGCAAGGGTGCGACTAATAAGATCATGAAAACTTCGGCATTGAATGTGGCAACGTGTTGACTGACAGGTGGTATCAGGCCACATAAGATCCCCACAAAGATACTCACATAGTTAGGTGAAATTTTGGGAATATATTTTGATACGATCAAACTAAAAATAGCTGCAAAAATCAAAATGAAGGCTGTAGCTAACACTAGATGGACCTCCTTGATAAATTTAGGTTGTTTACAATTTTAACATGTTTTTAGTCCAAAAATTAGCCCTTAACGAAATTTTGGACTAGAATAGAGTTAGTAAATATTTTAGGGGGCTTTATAATGACAAAAACAGCAGCAGTGATGATCGCACCTGGTTGTGAAGAAGTTGAAGCACTATCAAGCGTTGACGTTTTACGGCGTGCCGGGATCAAATGTGATATGGTCGGTTTATTCGATAAGATCGTCAATGGTGACCATAATATCGTGTTGACTTGTGATAAGGTCATGGATGAAAGTTTATTGGACTATGATATCGTGATCTTCCCAGGTGGCTTGCCCGGTTCAGAAGCCTTGCGGGACAACGAGACATTGCGTCAGTTCATGGTCGAACGTAAAAAAGCTGGTAAGTGGAATGCAGCGATGTGTGCTGCGCCGATCGCTTTTGCACGCTATGGCTTGTTGGATGATAGCCAATATACGTTATATCCAGGAATGGAAGCTGGGATCGCAGATGAAGTCAAAAACGGTAACTTTGACGAAGCTTTAGTTGTCGTAGATGAAAAGAATCATTTGATCACCAGTCGCGGACCAGCCACAGCTTGGGCTTATGCTTATGAGATCGCCAAAGTTTTAGGCGCAGACGTGGATAAATTAAAAGATGGTATGCTTTACAACATGTTGATGTTGAGCCGTTAGTGATGAAAGACCAGAAGTTATTTTCTGGTCTTTTTTTGCGTACTGTTCGTGGTCGTGCTGCGCATTGTGTTATAGTCGTATTACACACTGTATTCAAAATTTGGTATCTTTCTCCTAAATAATGTATCCTTAAGGTAGAAATAATTGAACAAATTGAATATAACGGAGGATGAGATCATGAATAAATTTTCAAAAGTGACCTTGGCGTTACTCTGTACGGTCGTTTTGGCGGGGTGCTCCAGTAATAATGAATCAAAAACCAATGCTAAAGAACAAAGCACCTCTCAAACGACTAAAAAGAGCAGTAGCCAAAAGCAAAGCTCGACTAGTCAGGATAAAGATAAAGAAAGTCAAAGTTCTGAACAAAGCAGTAGCCAAGAACAGAGCTCAAACACCGAAAGTAGTGCGACCGATGAAAGTCAAGCAGCGGCTAATAAACTTTCTAATAACGAATTGATGCAACAAGGTGCGATCTCGATGCGCCAAAATTTGGGAGATACTGCCCTTGTAGCGACACTATCCGGCAAAGAAGATAGTCATAAAAAAGTTAGCGTCTCTTATAGTGGCGATCTAAATAACTATACTGCTAACTATTATCTCGAAAATGACGCTAAACCAGTCAACGATGAAAGCTTAAAAGATAAATCACCATACGCTACTTTGACAAAGAAAACTTATGCTTCGACCGATGAAGCAGTTAGCCAGATCGAGTATCAAAATGATGCTTCACAAGGGAATTTACCTAAGATCAGCTTAGGTTACGGCTTGCAAGCTACCGTCAATAGCGGTGCCGGGCAACGCTACTTGCATTGGAATGAAGGAAACTGGTCCTTTACCATGCATGGAAGCCCATTTGCCGGTGAAGATCCAGCAACAGCTGCCCGCAAGGCCGTTACCCTTTTGGAACGCTATCGTTTACCAGCACCATCACAACGTGGGAGTGGTCGCTTGGAAGCTTCCAACAAAGCAGGCTTTTTGACCCAATCGCTTACTTGGAATAAAGATAATGTGGTCTACGAATTTAAGGCTGATAATTTAGAAACTTTAGTTCTAGTAGCAGCTAGTTTACAGTAAAAAATTTAGTTTAAAAAAATTCTAAAAAACCTTTATTAACCCCAGTATATAAAGATTGACAAATAGATTTACTAGACTATACTAAGAGTTGTACCAAAGAAAAATAAAAAGTGAGGCGTTCTTAGATGAATTACATTGGGCAAGAGATTCAAGATTTTTCAGTTAAGGCATATCAGCAGGGCGAATTAAAGGATGTCACCAAAAAAGACGTTTTGGGTAAATGGAGCGTGTTCTTCTTTTATCCAGCTGACTTCTCCTTTGTCTGCCCAACTGAATTAGAAGATTTACAAGCTAAATATTCCCAATTCAAGGCAGCTGGAGCAGAGATCTACTCTGTTTCCGAAGATACTGAGTTTGTGCATAAAGCATGGGCTGAAGCTTCTGATGGTATCGGTAAGATCGAATATCCGATGTTAGCTGATCCAGCTGGTAAATTAGCTAAAGCATTTGATGTATTGAATGAGGAACTCGGTCAAACATACCGTGCTGCCTTCATCGTTGATCCAGATGGTGTGATCCAATCATATACGATCAACAACATGGGGATCGGCCGGAACGCCTCTGAGATCTTCAGAACGCTTCAAGCAGCCTCCTTTGTACGCGCACATGGCGATAAGGTCTGCCCAGCTAGCTGGCAACCAGGCGATGATGTGTTGGAACCAGGCTTAGATCTAGTTGGTAAATTATAATTAAAGAATGAGACTGAAAAAAGTCAAAAAAATAAGATGATCTGTAGCACACGGATCATCTTATTTTTTGGCGCGGAAATCTGTAGAGTTGTCCCGGGTTATTTTTCATGTCGCAATAAATAAAGGTACCGCAGCATCACTGCACTCAAAATCACAGTGATCGCCCAGATCGTATGGATCCCCCAAAGTTTTTCCAACTCAGCTGAACACAGAGCACCGAGCGCAAAAGCAAGGGTGATCGCTAAATATAATTTAGCTGCATGCTTATCAGCTAAACTGTGAGAGAAGAAAAATCCGTTCCAAGCGATCATGCCTTTTTTGATATTTCCCGTGGAAAAGGAGTTGTTGTAGGGGATGCCCTCGATCTTGCTAAATGAAGTCGTTTGGATCCCGATCCCAAAGGCCAGTGGTGGCACGACTAGATAGTCGGGGGTACTGACGGGCAAGAAACCAATCAATAGACAAGCCAAGATACAGGGGAGCAATGATAAAGGTTTGACGTAGGGAGAGTCTAGTTTTTTAGCGAGGAAGCTGATGACAAAGATCCCTAAAATAAAGAAGATAAAGGTAAAAAAGCGCGTTTCCGTGATCGTAAGTCCCTTGCTGGCAATATCGACGGCTAAGAAGACGATGTTACCGGTCTGCCCCGCGACCAGCGAATGTTCCCGCAAGACATAGGTATAGGCATCGATATAGCCACCACAAAATGCTAAAGTCAGCCCAATCAAAAGCGATTGGGCGTATTTTTGTTTGATGATTTCATAATTATTGATAAGACCACTTCCAGATAAAAAATTAACTATCTCTTATTTTAGCACTTGCCGTAGTTTTGAGTACGTATTTTGTGGCTGATTCCGATATAATTAAAATTGGGCGCGGGGCCCGTGAATACCAAAAAGGAGAGAATGCATATGTATACAGAACAGATCAAAGCAGTTCAAGGGGCTGCGAGTAAGAAGTTAGCTTTTTTGCGTCAAAATCCGCTGGGGTATTTTCTATTATCCATGTTAGCGGGAATGTATATCGGTTTTGGGATCTTATTAGCCTTTACCGTCAGTGGACAGTTGCAAGGTGCTCCAAGCACTAAGTTGTTGATGGGGACAGTTTTTGGCGTGGCACTTAGCTTAGTGATCATCGCTGGGGGCGAGTTGTTTACTGGCAATAATTTTGTTTTAGCAGTTGGAGCTTTGACTAAGCAAAATACGTGGTTTCAGGCAAGCTATCTATGGGTGATCTGCTGGTTAGGTAATGCTTGCGGAGCGATCTTATTGGCAATTCTATATAATGCGACCGGTTTGCAAGTTGACGGGGTGGCCAAAGCACTTACTGCGACTGCTGTGGTCAAGACGACGGCTGGTCCAGTAGCCTTGCTCATGCGGGGGATCTTGTGTAATATCCTCGTCTGTTTAGCGTTATGGTCGAGTTTTCAGACAAAAAATGATGCTGCTAAATTGATCATGGTCTTTTGGTGTTTATTGGCCTTTTTTACGACTGGTTTTGAGCATAGTGTGGCCAATATGACTTTACTGACGGCAGCACTTATCGAACCAGCTGGGCAAGTGATCACAGTCGGAGCGTGGCTGTATAATCTGTTTTGGGTCTCGTTAGGAAATATGCTAGGAGCGATCTGCTTTTTAGCCGTACCGTATGTGATCGCAGCTAAAAAATAAATCATAGACTCATAGTTTTGACTATGGGTCTTTTTAAAAGCGGGAAATGTTTAGTATAATGGAGATTAGTTTCTATTTTGGTAAAGGGGTGGCAAATTATGAAAGAACCAATTATTTCTTTTAAAAATGTCGTTAAAAGCTACGATGACGATGTCCCAGTGTTGAAAAAAGTCAGCTTTGATATCGAAGAGGGCAAATTCTATACACTTTTAGGACCATCTGGTTGTGGTAAAACGACGATCTTACGGATGATCGCAGGTTTTTCAGAGCCGACTGCAGGTGATATTTACTTTGAGGGAAAGCGGATCAACGATATTCCTGCGAATAAACGTCAAGTTAATACCGTTTTTCAAGATTATGCGCTCTTTCCGCATATGAATGTTTTTGATAATATCGCTTTTGGATTGAAGATCAAAAAGACACCGAAAGCAGAAATTGAAACTAAAGTCAAAGAAGCCTTGCGCTTAGTGCAGTTAGCCGGTTATGAAAAGCGTGGGATCAGCGAGATGTCTGGGGGACAACGGCAACGTGTTGCTATTGCCCGGGCGATCGTCAATGAACCTAAGATCTTATTGCTAGATGAACCTTTATCAGCTTTAGACCATAAATTGCGGCTAAACATGCAATATGAATTGCGCGAGTTACAACAACGTCTGGGGATCACCTTTATTTTCGTGACCCATGACCAAGAAGAAGCTTTGGCGATGAGTGACGAGATCTTTGTTTTAAATAACGGAAATATCGTGCAAAGTGGTAGTCCGGTCGATATTTACGATGAGCCGATCAATCACTATGTAGCTGATTTTATCGGTGAAAGTAACATTGTCGATGGGGTGATGATCCAGGATTGTCTTGTAAAATTTGCCGGCAAAGAATTTGAATGTGTGGATGAGGGGATGCGTCCAAACGAACCAGTCGAAGTCGTTTTGCGACCTGAAGATCTCGAGTTGACCACGGTCCAAGCGGGTAAATTAAAGGTCAAGGTCGATACCCAATTATTCCGCGGGGTCCATTATGAGATCGTCTGTCATGATGAGATGGGCAATGAATGGATCGTGCATTCGACCAAAAAAGCTCAAGTCGACAGTGAGATCGGCTTGTACTTTGATCCCGAAGATATCCATGTTATGCGTTTCAATGAAACAGAAGCAGAATTTGATGCACGTTTAGAAAGTTACGACGATTAAGGGGGACAATATGAAAAAGTATAATACTTTATTAGCAGTCCCATATTTTCTCTGGTTGCTCTTTTTTGTTCTAGCACCAGTTGTTTTGGTGATCGGATATTCTTTTTTTGATCAAAGTGGACATTTTACTTTAGCTAATTACGCAGAGTATTTTGGTTCGGGCAAGTATCTATTGATGACGTTCAATTCGGTCTGGTATGCTTTTTTGATCACCTTGATCACACTTTTGATCAGTTATCCAACGGCGTATTTTTTGACAAAATTAAAGCATAAAGATCTGTGGTTGTTGTTGATCATTTTACCGACATGGATCAATTTATTGTTAAAAGCGTATGCCTTCATCGGGATCTTCGGCGTTCATGGTGGTTTGAACAGCTTTTTAGGCTTTTTTGGGATCTTACCCAAGCAATTACTGTTCACCGATTTTAGCTTTTTGATCGTGGCAGTCTATATCCAGTTGCCCTTTATGATCATCCCGCTTTTCAACGCCCTGGAGGAATTGCCACCGTCATTTATTGCCGCTAGCAAAGATCTTGGGGCCAGTTCGACGCAGACATTTTTTAAAGTGGTCTTTCCATTATCGTTAAATGGGGTCAAAAGTGGGGTCCAAGCGGTCTTTATCCCGTCACTTTCGCTCTTCATGTTGACGCGTTTGATCGGGGGAAATCGCGTGATCACCCTGGGGACGGCGATCGAAGAGCATTTCATGGTGACACAAAACTGGGGCAAAGGGGCAACGATCGGGGTCGTTTTGATCATTGCAATGGTGATCGTGATGCTCTTTACTGGTGAAAAGAAAGCAGGTGGCAAATGATGCAACAAACTAGATCTAAATGGGCAGATCTGTATTTGGTCTTAGTCTTTATCTTTTTATATTTGCCGATCTTTTATTTGGTCTGGTATTCTTTTAACGCAGGCGATACGATGAATGATTTTACCGGCTTTTCGTTGCGCCATTTTAGTGAGTTGTTTTCCGATACACGGCTGGTGATCATCTTGCTAAATACCTTCTTATTGGCGTTTTTGTCGGCGTTGATCGCTACGGTGATCGGGACTTTTGGGGCGTTATTTATCTATTATTTGAGAAAACGACGTCACCGCAATACATTATTATCGTTGAACAATATCTTGATCGTTTCGCCCGACGTAACGATCGGGGCTAGCTTTTTGATCTTATTTATCACGTTAGGCTCGATCTTTAGTGGCTTTTCGCTCGGTTTTTGGACGGTACTTTTGGCGCATGTTAGCTTTAGTATCCCGATCGTAGTCTTGATGATCTTGCCAAAACTTCAAGAGATGAATGACTCGATGATCACGGCTGGCTATGATCTTGGGGCCAATAACCGCCAGATCCTAAAAGATATCATCTTGCCGTATCTTTCACCAGGGATCATCGCCGGGTATTTTATGGCATTTACCTATTCGCTCGATGATTTTGCGGTCACTTTTTTTGTGACAGGAAATGGGTTTACCACCCTTTCAGTCGAGATCTATTCGCGGGCGCGGCGCGGTGTCAGTTTAGAGATCAATGCCCTAAGTACGCTAGTCTTCTTATTTGCACTTGTATTGGTAGTCGGTTATTACTACATCAGTAAGGATAACCAACCACGCTCCAAGAAAAAGAAACGGGGGCTCTTGCGATGAAAAAATTACGTTCACTTTTGATCGGGATCCTCTTGATCATTGGCTTGCTCTTTTTAGGGACGGTTTGGCTCGAACGCTCGACCGGTATGTCAGATGCTAAAGTTTTGAACATTTATAACTGGGGCGACTACATCGATCCTAAATTGATCACCAAATTTGAAAAGCAGACGGGTTATAAGGTCAATTATGAGACGTTTGATTCAAATGAAGCGATGTTGACGAAGATCAAACAAGGCGGGACTTCGTATGATATCGCGGTTCCAAGTGACTATATGATCCAGAAGATGAAAAAAGAGCATCTTTTGTTGAAACTCGATCACAGTAAGTTACCGAATTTAAAAAATATCGATCCTCAGTTTATGGATCTCGCCTTTGATCAGCATAATGAGTATTCAGTACCGTATTTTTGGGGAACTTTAGGGATCATTTATAATGATAAATTCTATCAAGCTTCACAGTTCAAGACATGGAATGATCTCTGGGATCCACAGTTGAAAAACAAGATCATGTTCATTGATGGGGCGCGTGAATTTATGGGGATCGGTCTGGCTAGCATGGGAAGATCGCTCAACAGTAAAAATGATGCTGATCTTGATCGAGCCTACAATAAGCTCAAGGCTTTGACACCTAATGCCAAAGCAATCGTTTCCGATGAGATCAAGACATACATGGCAAATGAAGAGAGCAGTGTAGCGGTGACCTTTTCGGGGGAAGCGGCTGACATGATGGAAAAAAATAGTCATTTGCATTATGTGATCCCAGAAGGTGGGACTAATCTGTGGTTTGATAATTTGGTGATCCCCAAGACAGCTAAAAATAAGCAGGGCGCCTATGAATTTATCAATTTCATGTTAGATCCTAAAAATGCGGCGCAAAACACGGAATACATCGGTTATTCCACTCCAAATAAAGCGGCATTGAAATATTTGCCAAAAGCGATCACTTCCAATAAGGAATTTTATCCAAGTGCTGCTCGGATCAAACAGATGGAGATCTACGAAGACCTAGGTCCTAAGTATTTGGAAAAATATAACGACCTATTTTTGGAGCTAAAAATGTATCGAAATTAGAAAAGGCAAATCGTTTTTAATCATGGTTTAAACTAGGGTATAATGTGCAGTGAGGAGTAGAACTCCTTTAAGTATGCTACACGTAGTAAGTTTCAAAAATGCATTGTGTGATGTAGAGATTCGCTCTTTATATTACGATGTATATCCTCAACCCAGGCAAGTGCGAGTGATAGCGCACTTGTCTTTTTTTATATCACAGTGCGGAAAAATGCGGGTAGCTCCGTAGAAATAACGGCATCGCAAGTTTGAGAAGCACGACTACGATCACAGGATGCAAAAAAAGAGCTGGGAGATATCTCCCAGCTCTTTTAATGATATTTACCTTCCACAGTAAATATCGCACCGTATAATAGAAACTTCAGAATAACATGGTTTTGGTAGATTGTCAATTATATTCGAAATTTTTAATTTGATTATAAATATTAGCGCTTGCTAAAAGTTTGGCTTTATGTTATAAAATAAGTGAGGGGTCTAAAGATTCCCACAATTAGGGCGTCCAAATGTTAGTCACTGTTCCTATAATTAGGTTGGAGGGTGATGGAACCAACAAGTTGAGTTTAAAACCAAAAAATGTTGTAGTCTCTTTAGGCAAACGCCACTAATTGCAATTAGTAAAGAGGATCTTGTTGAGTGCTTTTGGAAAGCGAACAGGATCAAAAACAGATAAAGGATGTGGGGAAGATTACTCCTTATAGTAATTTAACAGCCACGTACTCAGTTTCTTGATGATATCTTAGGAGCAACAGGTGAACCTCCAAGATGATGTTTCCGAGTATTATTTACTGAGTACGGGCTGTTTTTTTGTGTCCTACATTCGCACTTATATTTATGGGGGATGGATAGATGTGTGCTAAAAAAGTGACGATCCGTGAAGTTGCCAAACGCGCTGGTGTCTCGATCGCAACGGTTTCACAGATTTTAAATGGTAAAGCGATGAAGTTTGATCCACTGACAGTTCAAAAAGTTCAAGCAGCTCGAGATGAATTAGGTTATGAAGCAGATCATTTGGCACGCCAAATGGTCGGTAAACAGAGTAAAACGATCGGGATCCTCGTGCCGGAGATAACTAACTCATTTTTCAGTACTTTAGTCAAAGGCATCGAAGAAGAGCTGTTACACTCGGGTTATATTTCAATGCTATGCAATGGGGGCTTTAATGGAGCTAAGGAAGAAAAAGCCTTGCTCGAACTAGCCCAAAGAGGGGTCGATGGCTTTATCATTGCTAGCCCTTCGATCTCAGATGAAGTATTAAAAGAGATTTTACAGATCAAAAAGCGTCCAGTCATTGTGCTAGATCAAAAAACGACCGTCGAACGCAGTGATGAGGTCGCGACCGATGATTTCAATGGTGGTTTATTGGCGGCACAGTATCTAAAAAAGATGGGTCATACAAAGGTTGCTGTAGTTGTACCTGATTTAGCAACGGTCAACATTATGCATCGGCTCCAGGGATTTCTAGTTGAATTTCCTCAAGCACTCCAGCTCAAGACAGAGCTTTCCAAAAACGGGGGCCAAGCAGTTGTCGCTGAGTTATTAGACCAAAAGATCGAGGCGGTTTTTGCGCTTAGTGATGAATTGGCGTTTGGGATCTATTTAGGTATGAGACAAAATGATAAAAGTGTTCCAGATGACCTCAGTGTGATCGGCTACGATGATGTTGAGATGTGTCGCTATGTTACGCCCGCTTTGACGACTGTTGCCCAGCCGATCTATGAATTGGGCAAACAAGCAGCTGATTTAATGGTAAAACGGCTAGCGGATCCGACTAGCCCGTATGTTAAGCGGATCTTGCCGGTTGAATTAGCGATCCGGGGCTCAGTCAAAGTTAAAATTTGAAACGCTTTCAAAAGTGTGTTATATTCTAGGTGCAGTAATTAAAACGTTTTAATAAGTACTACAAGTTACCAAAATTAATTTGCTAGAAAGACACGAGGTGGGTACAATGAATAAAGTAACAGTGATTGGAAGTATCAATTTAGACCGAACGATCAGAGTGAAAGAGATGGCTAAACCAGGTGAGACGATCCATGCCTCCGAAGTATTTTCAGCTGGTGGCGGTAAAGGTGCAAATCAAGCTGTAGCGGCTAAACGTTCTGGTGCCAAGACGGCTTTTATCGGGGCTGTTGGTAATGATGATGCTGGTAAGACGATGCGTGAACTTTTGGGTTACGAAGAGATCCAATTAGATGGGATCGCTGAATTGGATAAGGTCGCAACTGGACAAGCCTATATCGTTGTGGATGAAAAAGGCGAAAACAGTATTATGATCCATGCTGGGGCAAATGGCAAGATCACACCAGAACATGTAGTTGAACATGCGGACTTGATCAAAGAAAGTGATTTTGTGATCGCCCAATTTGAAAGCGATTTGGCAAGTACGATCAAAGCCTTTGAAGTAGCTCATCAAGCTGGCGTAAAGACGATTTTGAATCCAGCGCCTGCGATGCGAACAGTTCCCGAAGAATTGCTCAAGACGACGGATGTGATCGCACCTAATGAGACCGAAACTGAGATCTTGACTGGGATCAAAGTGGTCGATGAAGAAAGCATGCGAAAAGCGGCTGCTAAACTTCATGCCTTAGGGATCAAGGTGGTCTTGATCACGATCGGTAGCAAGGGTTCATTTTACAGCATGGACGGTCAAAGTGGGATCGTGCCAGCCTTTAAAGTTAAAGCAGTAGATACAACTGCAGCGGGCGATACGTTCATCGGTGCTTTGAGTACTGTGTTAAAACCTGACTTTAGCAATCTCGTTGAAGCGATCACATACGGTAATAAAGCTTCCTCACTGACTGTACAACGTTTTGGCGCCCAACCGTCAATTCCATACAAGCATGAATTAAATTAAAAAGAAGAAGGCATAATCATGAAAAAGACACAAGTCATTAATTCAGATATTTCCCGGGTAATTTCGCAAATGGGTCACTTTGACACATTGAGTATCGGTGATGCTGGAATGCCAGTACCACGTGAAACAGAAAAGATCGATCTAGCGGTTTCCAATGGTATTCCTAGCTTTCTCCAAGTTTTAGATAATGTGTTGACTGAATTAGAAGTTCAACGGGTATATTTAGCAGAAGAGATCAAGGACCAAAATTCAGCTCAGTTGGAAGCAATCAAAGGACGTTTCCCAGAAACAGAGATCGTCTTTATCCCACATGTTAAAATGAAACAAGACTTACACAAGTGTCATGCATTTATCCGTACCGGTGAAATGACACCATATTCCAACATTATTTTAGAGAGTGGCGTTACGTTTTAACGGTTAGGAGGAAATTGAATTGAATACAACGGCAATTTTAGTTGGTTTAGGACCATTATTAGGTTGGGGGCTTTACCCCACGATCGCATCTAAGATCGGCGGTAAACCGGTCAATCAGATCTTAGGTTCGACATTAGGGACCTTGATCTTTGCTTTAGTACTAGCGATGATCAAAGGTTTGGCACTTCCAAGTGGTGCAGCGCTCTTTTTCTCAGTTCTTTCTGGGATCGGTTGGGGAACGGCACAGATCATCACGTTCCACTCATTTACTTTGGTCGGCTCTTCAAAAGTAATGCCGATCACGACAGCTTTTCAATTATTAGGGGCGTCACTTTGGGGCGTATTTTACTTAGGCGATTGGCCGACTGCAACGGCTAAAACGATCGGCTTTATCGCACTTGCAGTTATCATTTTAGGCGCATGGATGACGGTCTGGAGTGAAAAGAAGACACCTGAAAACAAGAGTGCTTTGACCAAGGCTGTGGCTTTATTAGCCGTTGGTGAGATCGGCTACTGGTTATATTCTGCTGCACCGCAACAAGCCAAGATCGATGGGATGCATGCGTTCTTACCCCAAGCGATCGGGATGGTTTTAGCAGCGGTAGTCTATGCGATCATGATGACAGTTAAGGGTAAGGAAAGATCACCATTTGTTGAGGCTGTTTCTTACAAACAGATCTTTTCTGGTTTCTTCTTTGCCTTCGCAGCGTTGACATATTTGATCTCGGCCCAACCAGATATGAATGGTCTAGCAACTGGCTTTATTTTGTCGCAAACATCAGTTGTACTAGCAACTTTGACCGGTATTTGGTTCTTAGGTCAAAAGAAGACTTCAAAAGAAATGGTAGTTACAGTATGTGGCCTAGTGTTGATCCTAGGCGCAGCTGCAGTGACTGTTATGCTATAACACAGTATTTTTCGGAGCACGATTAAAAAAGTTTATAAAAATAATAGGTTCCCAACACCAGTGTAGCGAGGTGTTGGGAACCTTATTTTTTAATGTAAACTAGTGTAAAAGGTAATGAAGCCTAAAAAGACACCCGGTAAGTTGGCGATAAAAATAGGCCAGTCGCGTTGTGATTTAAAGTAACTATAGATCACCCAGATCGTGCAGTTGATCCCGGCGACCAGTGGCTGGATCGGACTGCCGTAATTACCATTCAAGTTATTCATGATCTGTGGAATATAGGATACATACATGATAACAGATAGCACCGAACCGATTCGTCCTAGCAGTAAAATTGCCTTGCTGTCTGTATTCTTCAAAAAAGTCACACTCCGTTATATATATTTGTTAATAGAATATACATAACACCTTAAAATAAATTTAATGATTTTGCAAACAATACGAATTATTCGAAGATCTTGAAGCGGACATCATCGGGTAAAAATTCTTTTTCTCCAGCCGGTGCTTCGATCGAACCAAATGGCATTTGTGCGCGTAATTCCCAGCTTTCAGGAATGTCAAAGGCTTCTTTGATCTTTTCATCGATCAACGGATTGTAGTGTTGCAAAGAAGCGCCGATATTTTCAACAGCTAATGCAGTCCAAACCGCTTGTTGAGCGCCTCCCAGTCCTTGTTCAGCCCAGTTGGCAAAGTTGGCAGCGTAGAGTGGGAAATCTGCTTCTAATTTTTGCACCGTTTGTGTTTCAGTGAAGTATAAGATCGTCCCAAAACCAGCTCTAAATGAGGCGATCTTTTCTTGAGTCGCGGAAAAACGGTCAGCTGGAGTAACTTTTTTCAGTTCAGCTTCAACGATATCCCAAACACGGTCGGAATTTTCACCAAAAGTGATAACAGCGCGGACTGTTTGTGAGTTGAAGGCAGTTGGGGATTGGCGGATCGCTTCTTTGATCGTTTCACTGATCTGAGCCGGTGTTTGAGCAACATTTTTCCCCAAGGCATAGATCGAACGGCGTTGTTTGAGTTCTTGATTTACTGGATTTGTCATCGTAAAGTCCTCGTTTCGTTAGTTTATATCTAAATTATAACACATGCTTTTTGTAAGTAAAGTGTATTTTGCAAAATCTTAAAAGTTAAATCCTTGCATTCTAAAATAAAAGGACTACAATAAAGGTGAAGAAATGAAAGGAAGTCTTATTTATGGCAAATGAATTATCGAATCGTTTCTCTGACTTAATGAATGGTAGCGATACGTTTTTCAATAATTTAGGACGTTCATTTTTCAACTTTGACGACTCAGAGCTAAAGATGCGTTCTGACGTGGAGGAGACCCCGAAGAGTTATCGGTTGTTGATCGATCTGCCTGGGGTCGATAAGAAAGATATGCAACTGGACTATCGCAATGATATTTTGACAGTTACAGCTAAGCGGGATAGCTTCAGTGA
This sequence comes from Ligilactobacillus sp. RTP31139st1_D10_RTP31139_211217, assembly GCF_040226755.1. NCBI lineage: Bacteria > Bacillati > Bacillota > Bacilli > Lactobacillales > Lactobacillaceae > Ligilactobacillus > Ligilactobacillus sp. RTP31139st1_D10_RTP31139_211217. The sequence continues at coordinate 9,685 of NZ_JBCOAR010000003.1, read as the reverse complement.
TGAAAGCGATGCTGACGGCAATTTGCTAGCGAGCGAGCGTTCATATGGTCGGGTCAGTCGCCAATACCGGTTCCCTGATGTTGAGCGTGATAAGATCACCGCTAAATATGAAGATGGTGTCTTGACAGTAACTCTTCCTAAGGAAAAGGATGCTGTTGCTACTGCTAATAAGATCGAGATCCAATAACAATGATAAAAAACAGGCTTGGGAGCTATGCCTAAGCCTGTTTTTTGTGGTCTATTTTTTGAAATGCCGATGCAATTCACTGATGATCAAAATAATGACAACGATCGCCGAGAGAAGATAGCCCAAGACCCCGATATTATAAATGGCGGGATGAGCAGCACTTCCCTGGACTAAGAGTGAGGAACTCATGATCAAAGCGGCTAAAATGATGGCCAAGATCACGCGGTTGACGATCTTTTCGAGCCGATCTAGTAATTTATCTTGATCTTTGAGTTTAAAGGAGATCTTTCCTTGCCCCTGTGTCAAAATATCGAGGAGCTGTTCAAACTTAAGTGGGATCTTCGGGGCTGCTTTTGAAGCTTGGTAGAGTTCAAAGCCTAACTCTTCCAAGCTTTTTTTGACGTTGAACTGCTTTTTGAAATACTCCCGGGCAAACGGACGAGCGACCTCCATTAGAGATAACTCAGGATCTAGGGCAGCGACTATGCCTTCTAAAGAAGCAAAGGCTTTGATCAGTAAAGTTACTTCTGATTTCAATTGCAAGTTATTTTTACGACAGAGATTTACAATACTGAACAATAAACTCGAAAGATCGATCTGGCCCAGTCCTAAGTTGAGGTATGGAGTCAAAAAGACCCCGAGTTCATTATAGAAATCTTCTTCATCGACGGGGCCAGTGCGGTTACAAACTGCTAATACAGCTTTACCGATCTGGCGCGTATCTTTAGTGTTGAGAGCGATGACGATCTGGGCGATCCCATCTGCGAGATTTTTGGTCAAATGGCCCATCATGCCAAAATCTAAGTAGACCAAGCGATAAGGTGGCAATGTCGTGGCAGAAGTAGCTTCAATGCTTGTATTTTTGAGTTGTTTTTTGAACTGGTGTGTAGGCTGGAGTTCATTGTATTCGGGATCATCAGGCTGAAGTTGGTAAAATAATATGTTTCCCGGATGTGGATCAGCGTGGAAATAATTATCGATAAAAACTTGCTTGATGAAATTTTTGACTAGCGTTTTAGCCAAGGTCGTACGTAAAGGTTTATTCGTTTCGGTGGCTTTAGTGGCTATTAGTTTTTTGATACTTTGTCCAGGCATGGCCTGATTGACTAAGATCTTACTAGCAGAGTATTTAGGGTAAACTTTAGGCACCCGGATGATACCGTCATTGTTGTTTAGACGGTAGAATTCGATCCCATTTTTGATCTCGATCTGAGTGTCGATCTCAGTCAAAAGGGATGTCTGGATCTCGGTAAAGATCTCTTTAGGGTCGATCACACTGAGGTCAGGGACGAATTTTAAGATCCGTAAAGATTCTTTGAATAAAGAAAGGTCAGTTTCGACTAGTTCGGAAACATTGGGATGTTGGACTTTGACGACGACCGGGGTGTGATCATGAAGTAAAGCATGGTGTGTTTGCCCGATCGAACCAGATGCGAAAGGTCGTTCATTAAATTGAAGGAAAATATCGCTCAACGGACAGTTATACTCAGCTTCAAGTGTTTTTTTGACAGTGGTAAAAGGATCGATCTGGACATTATCTTGGAGCTTGCGAAATTCTTTGATAAAGGCAGGTGAGATCAGATCGGGGCGCGTTGAGAGCAACTGGCCCGCTTTGATGAAAGTGGGACCTAGTTCTTCTAGTGCGAGTCGAACTTCTTTAGGATCTTTTTGTTTTAAAAAGTTACGTAAGACTTCATGCTGACGCAATACTTTGATGATAAAAAGTAGGCGGTCACGTTTTTCTTTGCTAGTAATATTTGGCATCACAAGACCTTCTTATCTATAGTAGATTTATCTCAATTTTAACCAAAAAATAGCTTAAGGGCTAGCAGTTGCAATTCTTTGCTTCAGTTGATACAGAAGTGATACACTAATAGCAGAATGACTAAAAGGAATGGGATTTTATGACACGAAAAGAGAAGATCTTAGCTTATGTTCAAGCTAAAAATAAAGCGGTTACTACCAAAGAGATCGCTGATGATCTAGGGATCTTGCGCAATAATGTCAGTAAAGAGCTCAATGTATTGGTCCGGGCAGGCCAACTGAGCAAAATTGCCGGACGACCGGTAAAATATCAAAGTCTAACCGCTAAAACTGATACAGTGATCGCAGAAACTGTATCAAAAATACCTGATCCGACCGAACCATCACTTAGATCAAGTATTTTTGATACAATGATCGGCCAAAAGGATAGTTTAAAGACGCAGATCGAGCAAGCTAAGGCCGCGATCTTATATCCGCCTCACGGATTAAATGTTTTGATCACTGGCCCCACAGGATCGGGGAAGACCTATTTTGCTAATGCGATGCACCAATTTGCGATCAATCAGGCAATGGTCGAAAATAAAAATTTTGTGACCTTCAACTGTGCTGACTATGCTCATAATCCGCAATTACTGATGTCGCATTTATTTGGATATGTCAAAGGTGCCTTTACTGGTGCACAAGAAGATCGTGATGGCCTGATCCAAAAGGCCGACGGTGGGATCTTATTCTTAGATGAAGTCCATCGTTTGCCCCCAGAAGGCCAAGAGATGATCTTTTATTTTATGGATCATGGAACTTACAGTAAGCTAGGTGAGATCACCAAGGTCCATCACGCTGATGTTCGCTTGATCTGTGCCACAACGGAAGATCCCGAGAGTTCGCTATTAAAGACTTTTGTACGGCGGATCCCGATCACGATCCAGATGCCCCAATTTGAAGCGCGCAGTGTACGAGAGCAACTTGCGCTCTTGAAGCGTTTGTTGACGTTAGAAGCTAATCGGACACAAAAAAACATCACAGTGACTGAAGATGTTGTGAAAGCTTTGCTGGGTAGTGTCACATTTGGAAATGTGGGTCAATTGAAATCAAATATCCAGCTAGTCTGTGCCCAGGGCTTTTTGAATAGTGTCGATCAAGCCGAACAGATCAATTTAAAATTCGAGCAACTTCCCCAAAACATCAAGGATGGGATGTCGCGTTTAGCCAGTGATCGTGCTCGCCTAGGTAAATTATCGCAGTTATTAGAGCCAGTCTTGTTGATCCAACCCGATGGAGCGGCTGAGAGTATCAATGAAAGTGACCGCTATGAGTTGCCTTATAATCTGTATGAGGTCATCGGCAACAAAGCGGCTTTGTTAAAAGAAGAGGGGCTAGAACAAGGTGCGATCAATAACTTCATCATGACAGATATCAATGTCCACTTGAAGTCATTTTATCGTGATAATAAGATCTTGCGGACTGAAAAGAATTTAAATGAATTAGTCGATCAAGATACCCTGCAGTTGACTAAAGATATCATGCAGATGCTGAAAAAAGATTGTGGTTATCATGTCGGTGAAAACTTTATCTATGCGATGAGTTTACATCTGAGTTCATTTATCAAACGTGTCCAATCGGGGCGCCCGATGCGTGAAGTCTCAGATGATTTGGTGGCAATGGTCAAAGATTATCCCGCTGACCTAAAGCTAGCCGAAAAGATCAAAGCAATGTTAGAAGACCACTATGATTTTATCGTGCCCGCTTCAGAAGTGTACTATTTAGCCGTACTTTTGATCTCATTGAATTCTGTGCCTAAACACGGAAAAGTCGGGGTCGTTGTCGCGGCGCACGGTAATCATACCGCTTCTTCGATGGTCCAGGTAGTAACAGAGTTGTTGAATGTCGATAATCTAGTGGCGTTTGATATGTCACTTGAGATGAGCCCGACTGTGGCATTAAATGAGATCATCGCCAAGGTCAAACAAGTCGATCGTGGTAATGGGGTCTTGTTACTAGTCGATATGGGCTCGCTCAGTACGTTTAGTGCCAAGATCACCGAAGAAACCGATATTAAGGTCAAAACGATCGATATGGTGACGACTGCCATGGTCTTAGAGGCCGCTCGGAAAACAGCTTTGATCGATAGTGATCTTGAGTTGGTCTATCACGAGTTAAATGAATTTAACGGATATTCCCGCAAAGCAGAAGAACCTACGCAAGGTGAACTAGAAGATGTTAGGCAACGGGCGATCTTGGCGCTGTGTTCGACCGGTAAAGGGACAGCCGAAAAGATCAAGCAAATGCTGGATGAGATCTTGGCTGACCAACTTATTGACGATGTTTCGGTCTTAACGATGTCAGTTGTGGGGATGAACGATAAGATAAGCGAATTAAATGAAGAGTATCGTATTATCGCCACGACGGGGATCGCTGACCCTAATCTAGGGGTGCCGTATATCTCATTAGAAGAACTGTTTCAAGGTGACCGTGGTAAACGGCAATTGATCGAGCATCTAGAAAATAGTCAGACTTGGTATGTTGAGTCTAAAACGCCGGCACCTAAAGTCGATCAAACTGCTGCGGCTAATTATTTGGAACAGTATTATACATTTATCAATCCTAAAAAAGTTATCGGTGTGCTTTGGCAGTACTGTGATCTGTTAGCTAAAGAACGGCAACTAAAATTAACGGATGCTAGGCGCTTAGCTTTGATCATGCATCTTGGCGGTGCGATCGAGCGGGTCTTATTATCCGCTCCAGTAACGCTGACCGAAGAACAAGCTGTTGAATTTGAACAAAGTGACTGGCCCCAAGTACTGAAATTAGCAGATGAATATTTAGAAGCTAAACTTAATTTGAAATTTCCGCCAGCTGAAGCGTATTATATTGCCAAATTGGTCGATACAGAAATGGTCGAAAGTTAATACACAAAATAGTGATACACAAAATAAAGTGTATCATTATTTTTATATGAATTTTTTTTGCTTTATTTATTAGGGGATCTAGCGTGATACACAAAAGTTGGCACGGTATTTGCTATATATAAAGTGTAAGGAATTATTTTTCGAAGGGGATGAGTAGATGTTAGGTTTGATCGTTGCCAGTCATGGCAATCTAGCGCAAGAACTTATCAAATCTTCTTATTTAATTTTAGGGCGACAAGAAAAAGTCATTGCGGTGACCTTTGAGCCAGCGGAAGACTTAGCCACTTTGGAAGATAAATATGAAACTAGCTTACAACAATTTGCTACAACTGATCGAGTCTTGTTTTTATGTGACCTTTATGGAGGCAATCCTTTATTAGCAACGCGACGCTTCGTTGAACGTGATCCGAAACGTTTTGCAGCAGTCGGCGGAGTCAATTTGGCGATGCTTTTGGAGGCTTGCACCTTGCGGACCGAAGCGCTTAGTTTAGACGAATTAGTCGAAAAACTGATAAGTGTTGGGCGTCAAGGTATCGGTTCAGTCAAGGATCTGGGGGCGATGCCATGGATGTAAAGTTATTGCGGATCGATTCGCGTTTGCTCCATGGGCAGGTCGCAACAGATTGGGCTAAAAATACTGCGATCGAGCGGATCTTGGTGGTTTGTGATCAAGCAGCAGGCGATAATATTAGAAAGACGCTCTTGATGCAAGCAGCACCACCGGGGATCAAGGTTCACGTACTTACTGTTTCTAAGATGTTACGGTTGTGCAGAGATGAGCGCTTTGATCATTATAAAGTTTTGGTGCTTGTTGAGACTCCGTTAGATGCGATGCGTTTGATCGCTGGTGGGCTGAATACGACAAGTGTCAATCTAGGGTCACTTAGTTTTGATGCGACACGTAAGATGATCACCGAAACGATCGCCGTCAATGAGCAAGATATTTTAGCCTTAGCTTGGATCAGACGGCGCGGGATCGAGCTTGATCATCGCAAGGTTTCCAGTGATCCGAAACGTGATCTGTGGAAGTTACTTTGTGACAAGGGTCTAGTCAAAGATGAGCTAGATCATAGTTAGTAGATGTTTTGAGTTAAGTTTTGAAAATATTATAGGAGGCGTAATAATGGTTGGTATTATTTTAGCAAGTCATGGTAGTTTTGCAGACGGCATTTTCCAATCTGGTGAAATGATTTTTGGCCAACAAGAAAATGTAGCTCATGTTACCTTAATGCCAAGCGAAGGTCCTGATGATATCAGAGCTAAGATGGAAGAAGCCATCAAATCATTTGATGACCCAGAAGAAGTATTATTCTTAGTCGATCTTTGGGGCGGTACACCTTTCAACCAAGCTAATAATTTGGTTGAACAACACAAAGACAAATGGGCGATCGTGGCTGGGATGAACTTACCAATGGTGATCGAAGCTTATGCATCTCGCTTCTCCATGGAAAAAGCCCAAGAGATCGCAGCTCATTTAGTCGATGCGGGTAAAGATGGTGTCAGAGTAAAACCAGAATTCCTTGAACCTAAGAAAGAAGCTAGTGCTGATAACACAGCTAAGGCTCAACCGACAGGAGCAATTCCACCAGGTACAGTTTTAGGTGATGGTAAGATCAAATATGTTTTAGCTCGGATCGATTCACGTTTGTTACACGGTCAGGTGGCGACATCATGGACCAAGTCAACAAATCCAGATCGGATCATCGTTGTTTCCGACAACGTTGCGCATGATAAATTGCGTAAGAACATGATCGTTGAGGCAGCTCCTCCTGGAGTACATGCAAATGTTGTGCCGATCGAAAAGATGATCGAAGTTGCAAAAGATCCTCGTTTCGGCGATACAAAGGCATTGATCTTGTTTGAAACTCCACAAGATGCGCTCAAAGCGATCGAAGGTGGTGTTGACATCGACACCTTAAATGTTGGTTCGATGGCACACTCAGTAGGTAAAGTTGCCGTTAACAAAGTTTTGTCTTTGGATAAAGATGACGTTGAAACATTCGAAAAATTGAAGAAAGACGGCGTTAAATTTGACGTCCGCAAAGTTCCAAGTGATTCACCAGAAAATATGGATTCGATCTTAGACAAAGCACGTCAAGAATTGAAGATGTAGATAACTTGGAAATACAATACGAATTAGGAGGATTATAACATGTCTGCTATATCAATGATTTTAGTAGTTCTTGTTGCCTTTCTTGCTGGTATGGGTGGTATCTTGGATGAATTCCAATTCCACCAACCATTGGTAGCATGTACTTTGATCGGTTTAGTGACCGGTAATTTAGAAGCCGGAATTATTTTAGGCGGTTCATTACAAATGATCGCTTTAGGTTGGGCTAATATCGGGGCTGCGGTTGCACCTGATGCTGCTTTAGCCGCTGTTGCCTCAGCTATTATTTTGGTCCAAGGTGGCCAAGGTGTTAAAGGTGTGGGTCCTGCGATCGCGATCGCTATCCCATTAGCTGTTGCTGGTTTGTTCTTAACAATGTTGGCACGTACGATCGCTGTTCCGATCGTGCACTTCATGGATGCTGCTGCTGAAGAAGGTAACTTCCGTAAGATCGAAATGTGGCAGATCATCGGGATCGTAATGCAAGGTCTTCGTATCGCCATTCCTGCTGCTGCTTTGTTAGTCATTCCTTCATCTGCAGTGCGTGGTTTCTTGGAATCCATGCCTGCTTGGTTGAATGAAGGTATGACGATCGGTGGTGGGATGGTCGTTGCTGTTGGTTACGCAATGGTTATCAACATGATGGCAACGCGCGAAGTATGGCCATTCTTTGCGATCGGTTTTGTGATCGCTGCTGTTTCTGATTTAACATTGATCGCTTTAGGTGCTTTAGGTGTATCCTTTGGTCTTATCTACCTTGAACTTAAGAAGAACGCTGGTAACGGTGGTAACAACGGCGGTTCAAGCAATACAGGTGACCCACTTGGCGATATTTTAAATGATTACGAATAGGAGGAAAGATACCATGGCTGAAAGCAGAGTTAAATTAAGTAAAAAAGATCGTTTAGCTGTCGCATGGCGTTCGACTTTCCTTCAAGGTTCTTGGAACTACGAACGTATGCAAAATGGTGGTTGGTGCTTCTCAATGATCCCAGCTATCAAGAAATTATATAAAACTAAAGAAGACCGCGCTGCCGCTTTGAAGCGTCACTTGGAATTCTTTAACACACACCCATATGTTGCTTCACCTATTTTAGGGGTGACCCTTGCTTTGGAAGAAGATCGTGCTAACGGGACTGAAGTTGACGATGCAGCGATCCAAGGTGTGAAAGTTGGTATGATGGGACCATTAGCTGGTGTTGGTGACCCAGTCTTTTGGTTTACCTTACGTCCAATGTTAGGTGCTTTGGGTGCTTCCCTTGCGATGGGTGGTAACATCTTAGGACCTATCATCTTCTTTGTAGCTTGGAACATCCTCCGTTGGGCATTTATGTGGTATACACAAGAATTTGGCTACAAGGCTGGTTCTAAGATCACAGATGATATGTCTGGTGGTATGTTGCAATATGTTACGAGTTTAGCTTCTATTATGGGTATGTTCGTCTTAGGTGGTTTGATCGAACGGTGGGTAAACATTACCTTTACACCAAAAGTTTCGACCGTTAAACTCCAACAAGGCGCTTATATCGAATGGGATAAATTGCCTAAAGGTGCAGAGGGTATCAAAGAGGCTTTGATCCAATACAACAATGGTAAAGGTCTATCCTTAACGCCAGAAAAGGTAACGACTTTACAAGATAACTTAAATTCGTTGATCCCAGGTTTGGCAGCTCTCTTGTTGACATTCTTATGTATGTGGCTTTTGAAGAAGAAAGTTTCTCCAATTATCATTATTATTGCGATCTTTATCGTAGGTATTTTAGGCCACGTGGTCGGTTTACTTTAAGCGACTGCTAAGACGGTCTTGTTTCATGTAAATGAAATGAGGCCGTTTTGTGCTATACTGAGACTAAATTTGACAATAATCGAGGAAAACGCAAATGGTGCAATCAATTAATTCTAAAGTCGATCTAGTGATGGCTGGTACATCCTATATGGGATTGACTGATTATGGCAAGATCATGATCGGCAATAAGGGTTTTGAGTTCTTTAATGAACGAGATGTGAACAAGTATATCCAAATACCTTGGGATGAGGTCGATAAAGTGATCGCTTCAGTTATGTTTAAGGGGCGTTTTATCCCCCGGTTTGCGATCCAGACGAAAAAAGATGGGACTTTTTCGTTTGCGGCCAAAGATTCAAAGAAATTACTGCGAGCGATGCAAAAGTATGTTGCTCCAGAAGATATGGTCCGCTCGTTGACCTTTTTCCAAGTCTTACGGCGCAATTTGAGCCAATTGTTTAAGAAGGATAATAAATAAGTTATAGAAAAGACGATCTACTGTAATGGATCGTCTTTTTGTTTGCGGTTGAAAAACGTATATTTTTGCATGAGTAGTTATAAAAATTCGGATGGGTAAAAAATCTTAATTTTTTTCGCAAAAAGTGTTGACGATAGCTAGAAATACCTGTATAGTTAATATCGTTGCTTGAGCGGATAACTAATTCGTTTGAGTGATCGAAAAAAATAAAAATTATCTGTTGACATCAAAAGTTGTTTTTGATAAGATATAAAAGTCGTCGCTTGATTGAAAGTTTTGAATTTTTATTCAAAATTAATTCAAAAAAGTGGTTGACAGATAAAAATAATTTTGCTACAATATAGTAGTTGTGATTGATAAGTTATTGATTATCGATCGACAGTAGATCTTTGAAAACTGAACAAAGTTTCGATAAGCAAATGTGCAGGGTCTCTTATCTAAGTGATAAGAGCAATAA
>NZ_JBCOAR010000002.1:0-215415 GCF_040226755.1 Ligilactobacillus sp. RTP31139st1_D10_RTP31139_211217 | reverse complement strand
TTTATTTTGAAGTTATTAACTATTTTTCGGTTTTTTAGATAAATATAAATTATTTTAAATATCATTCGATATAAGAGAGGTTTTTTAGCAGTTTGACACCCAAAGCTAAATATAATAACATTCGACTATCGAATATTTTGGTATTCGAAATAAATTGAAAGAGGTGGCGTGTTTGAAAAAGTTAATGGACGCTCAAGAAGTAATGGAGTTGATCCCTAACCGCTATCCGATCTGTTATATTGATTATGTCGAAGAATTGGTTTTAGGTGAGAAGATCACCGCTGTGAAAAATGTGACGATCAATGAGTCATTTTTCCAAGGCCATTTTCCTAAAAATCCAGTCATGCCTGGGGTCTTGATCATTGAGACCCTAGCGCAAGCGGCTTCGATCATGATCTTAAAAGATCCTAACTTTTTAGGTAAGACCGCCTATTTAGGCGCAATCCATAATGCACGTTTTCGTCAAGTAGTTCGTCCAGGGGATGTCTTACAACTGGAAGTAACGATGGACAAACAAAAAGAAAACATGGGGATCGTCAAAGCTAAAGCCCTCGTTGAAGGGAAAAAGGTCTGCACGGCTGAGTTGATGTTTATCGTTGGTCAGTCTAAGGATAAAATTTAATGGTGTTAGGTACTTTTTTCTGGTATTATTTTGATAACCAAACAATATGGTAATCAAAATATTCAAGGTGAGGTAGTTATGGATAAAAGAAGTAGGTACATCAATGATGCTTTGGTCAAGATCTATAGTGATATTCTTTGGATCGAGGAAAAAGAACTTAAGAAGAGCCGTTTCAATGATTTAACGATCAAGGAGATGCATGCGATCAGTGCTATTTCAATGTATAACCATAAAACTGCTTCTGAAGTGGCTAAAGAACTCCATTTAACACCGGGTTCGTTAACTGCGACCGTTGATCGCCTCGTTAAAAAGGGTTATGTTGAGCGGATCAGAAGTAGTGATGATCGCCGGGTCATTCGCTTAGGTTTGACTAAAAAGGGCCGCGTAATGTTTCGCGCACATGATGCTTTTCACCATAAAATGGTCGAAGGGTTTCTCAAGGATACGACGCCGGCTGAGTTACAAGTGGTCGAAAAAGCGATCCGAAATTTGGAGTCGTTCTTAGCCGAGCATTCTTAAATCAAAAGACGGAAGTGGCGTAATGGACGAATTGAAAATTGTTGCAAGTGCGAGTTATATACCGCCAACAGTCATCACAAATGACCAATTAGCACAAATAATGGACACTTCAGACGAATGGATCACGACGCGAACGGGGATAAAAGAGCGTCGCGTGAGTTTGAAGGCAAATACGTCAAGTCTGTGCGTCCAAGTTGCTAAAGAATTATTAAAAAAAAGTAAGATCAAGGCAGAAGAAGTCGATCTGATCATCGTGGCTACCATGTCACCTGATAGTAATACACCGGCAACTGCTGCGATCGTGCAGGGAGAAATTGAAGCTAAAAATGCATTTGCCTTTGATATCTCGGCTGCTTGCTCGGGCTTTGTCTACGGGTTAAAAGTGGCAGCTAATTTCTTAAAGGATGAACAGATCAAAAATGTTTTGTTGATCGGAGGCGAGGTCTTATCCAAGTTAGTTGATTGGACTGACCGCAAGACAGCTGTTTTATTTGGCGATGGAGCGGCAGGAGTTTTACTGACTAGTGCTGACACACAGCAGAGTTATTTATTGAGCTCTGATATCAAAACTTTTGGAGCTTCGCATGCTAAATTGACGGCTGGATGTGACCAAGTATCACCCAGCTTTCCGCCTACTGGACCACAAAGACCGACAGCTTTTGGGATGGATGGACGTGAGGTCTATAACTTTGCGACCCGTCAAGTACCTAAGTCATTGGTCCGGGCCTGTGAACAAGCGGGGCTGACGCCAGATCAAGTCGATCTATTTTTATTACATCAAGCAAATGCACGGATCATTCAAAGTGTAGCTAAGAAGATGAAGTTACCATTGGAAAAATTTCCAACTAATATCGCTAAATATGGAAATACCTCGGCGACAAGTATTCCGCTTTTACTAGCTGAGCTAAGTGAGCAGGGCGTGCTTGAACGCGGGCAGATCATTGCCTTTAGTGGTTTTGGTGGGGGCTTGACTTTGGGGACAGTTATCATCAAGTATTAATGATTTTTGGAGGAATAAAAAATGACAAAAGAAGAAATTTTAAACAAAGTACAAGAGATCGTAAGTGAACAATTAGATGTTGATGCAGCTGATATCGTTTTGACAGCTGACATCAAAGAAGATCTTGAAGCTGATAGCTTAGATGTGTTTGAGATCATGAACGAGCTTGAAGATGAATTGGATATCCAACTTGAAGCAGATGAAAGCATCAAAACGATCCAAGATGTTGTTGACCATGTGGCTAAACAACTCGAAGCTAACGACTAAGGTCAGGTGAGCTAAATGAAAAAAGCGGTCATCTTATTTAGCGGTCAAGGAGCGCAATTTGATGGAATGGGGCTTGATTTTTATCAAGCAGATCCTGATTTTCAAGCTGGGATCGCTCGAGCCACACAGCTGACGGGGCTTCCGCTACTAAAAATCTTTCAAAACAGCCAACAAGCAAGTACGTTAGAATTACAACCCGCCTTGACTGCTTTTGCATATAATGTCTATCAGCTCTTGGCTCGTGATCTAAAACTTGAAGTTGGCGGTGCTTTGGGCTTGTCATTGGGGGAATATCCCGCTTTGATAGCTAGTCGAGCGCTGAGTGAACAAGCTGGTCTAGAGCTAGTGAAAAAGCGAGCTCAATACATGGAAGCAGAAGTAGCTCAAAAGCCAGGGGCGATGTTAGCTGTGTTAAAGCCCGAGCTCGCTGAATTGGAGCGGTTATGTGTCAAATGCAGTACCCCAGAAGAAGGTGTTTGGATCGCAAATTACAATGCGCCCAAACAAGTTGTTGTTGGGGGTCATAAGCCAGCAGTTGACAGGTTAGCTCAAGCTTTAGCTGCTGCAAATAAAAAAGTGATCGCTTTGAACGTAGCTGGGGCATTTCATACACCACTTTTTTCAACATCTGAACAGCAATTAAAACAAGCTGTCGTCCAGATCGAGTGGCAAGAACCGGGATTTACAGTCTTTAGTAATACGATCGAAGCTCCATTTACCAAGGCTAACTTAGCCAAGATCTTACCAAGACAAGTTGCTGCCCCGACCCATTTTGCGACCTGTCTATCTCAGATCGTTGCCCAAGAAAAGCCAGATGTCTTACTTGAGATCGGACCGGGTGACGCTTTGAGCAAATTTGCGCGTCAGATCGCTAAAAAAATCCCACGTTATCGGTTGGATACGTGGGAGCATTATCAAGCCACATTGGCAGAATTGAGGAATTAAAGATGGAATTAACGGGAAAAAATGTTTTTATCTCGGGTTCTTCGCGCGGGATCGGAGCTAGCATGGCGGTCGCTTTTGCTAAAAAAGGAGCTAATGTTGCGCTTAACGCTCGCAAAATAGTCCCAAGCGAATTGCTTGATGAATTAAAGCAGACTGGTGTTCAAGTCGAAGTTATTTTAGGTGATATTTCCCAGCCCGCTGACGTTAAGCGAATGGTCAAAGAAGCTAAAGCCAAATTTGGTCAGATCGACATTTTAGTCAACAATGCGGGGATCACCGATGATAAGTTACTGATCGGTATGAAAGAAGCAGATTTTACCAACGTGATCGATGTTAACTTGATGGGAACATTTCGCATGACGCAAGCTTTTTTAAAGCAAATGTATAAAAAACGTCAAGGGGTGATCATCAATGTCGCTTCTGTGGTCGGGCTTTACGGCAATGTAGGTCAGGCTAATTATGCTGCCAGCAAGGCGGGGATCATTGGCTTGACCAAAACGACGGCTAAAGAGGGTGCTTTGCGCAACATTAGATGTAATGCGATCGCACCGGGAATGATCGCCAGTGATATGACAGCTATCTTAAGCGATAAAGTCAAAGACCAAGTTAAAGAGCAGATCTTATTAAAACGCTTTGGGACACCGGATGAAGTGGCACATGCAGCGATCTTTTTAGCTGAAAATGATTATTTGACAGGCCAAGTGCTCACGGTCGATGGTGGGTTAGCCTTTTAAAGCAGAACAAAACGAGAGGTGTTTTAGATGACAAGAGTAGTAATTACAGGAATGGGGGCGGTCACCCCGATCGGTAATGATGTGACTGAATATAGTGACAATTTATTTCAGGGAAAGTTGGGGATCGCTCCGATCACTAAATTTGATGCCACTGAGACTGGAGTCACCAATGCGGGTGAAGTCAAAGATTTTGATACCACTTTACGGGTCGGTAAAAAAGCGGCCAAACGCATGGATCTTTTTTCACAATATGCCGTTGATAGTGCCCTTCAAGCAGTGAAGCAAGCGCAAATCACCTCTGAAAATACCGCTTCTAAAGATCTTGGCGTTATTTTTAGTTCGGGGATCGGGGGCTTGACGACGATCCAAGAACAAGTGATCAAGATGCATGAAAAAGGTCCTAAGCGGGTCTCACCGATGTTTGTTCCGACCTCGATCGTCAATATGGCAGCCGGGAATATCGCTTTGCGGATCGGGGCTAAAAATATCTGTACTTCGATCGTAACGGCATGTGCTTCAGGGACCAATGCGATCGGTGAAGCTTACCGCCAGATCAAAGAAGGGCGGGCCAAGGTGATGGTCGCTGGTGGGGCAGAAGCATCAGTCAATGAGATCGGGATCGCTGGTTTTGCAGCATTAACGGCTCTATCGACGCAAACTGATCCGCAAAGAGCCTCTATCCCATTTGATAAAGACCGCTCTGGCTTTGTCATGGGCGAGGGTAGTGGTGCTTTAGTCTTGGAGAGTTTAGAACATGCTAAGGCACGGGGCGCTAAGATCTTAGGTGAGGTCGTTGGTTATGGTAGTAACTGTGATGCCTTTCATATGACGGCACCTGATCCGACGGGCGAAGGAGCTGCGACTGCAATGCAACTGGCCCTCGCTGAAGCAAAGATCGAGCCAGCGCAAGTTGATTATATCAATGCTCATGGGACGGCAACTAAAGCTAATGACGCTGCTGAAGCAAAAGCAATCAATTTAGTTTTTGGTGAAGATAGTAAAGTTTTAGTCGGAAGTACCAAAGCGATGACAGGGCATTTATTAGGTGCTGCTGGGGCGATCGAAGCCATTGCGGTAGTTGCTAGCTTACAAAAGGGGCAATTACCTGTTAATATAGGTATGACAGAACAAGATAAAGAGTGTAAAGTTAATGTAGTAACACAGGCTAAAGCCCACCCTGAAAAACTTGAATATGCCTTGAGCAATTCATTAGGTTTTGGGGGCCATAATGCAGTTTTAGCTTTTAGAAAATGGAGTTGAGAGACTTGGACTTTAATGATATTGAAAAATTAATGGATGATTTTAAAAAGTCAGAAATGCGTGAATTAGAGATCACGACGGATGGCTTTCATATCCATTTGAGTAAAAATGAGATCCCATTTTTACCAGTGCGTGAAAAAGCTGAGCAACCAGCGATCACCGCCGTTGAAGAAAATGTGCCACCGGTAACAAAAGATACCCAGGCTGAAGGGGAATTCATCAAATCGCCGATGGTCGGTAGTGTTTATTTACAACCTAAACCTGATCAAGATCCTTATGTAACGGTGGGTTCACGTGTTCATAAAGGGGACGTGGTCTGCATCATCGAAGCGATGAAGATGATGACTGAGATCAAAAGTGATCAAGATGGTATCGTGACTGAGGTCTTGGTCGAAAATGAAGACTTAGTCGAATTTGATCAACCGCTGTTCAAAGTAGGGCGAGGTTAAATGATGAAGTTAAGTAGTGCAGAGATCAAAAAGATCTTGCCCCATCGTTACCCGTTGTTGCTGATCGATCGGGTCGAAGAATTAGAACCCGGAAAGTCAGCGCGGGCGCTTCGCTGTGTGACAGAACATGAA
Organism: Ligilactobacillus sp. RTP31139st1_D10_RTP31139_211217; assembly: GCF_040226755.1. Classification (NCBI taxonomy): domain Bacteria; kingdom Bacillati; phylum Bacillota; class Bacilli; order Lactobacillales; family Lactobacillaceae; genus Ligilactobacillus; species Ligilactobacillus sp. RTP31139st1_D10_RTP31139_211217. The sequence continues at coordinate 209,487 of NZ_JBCOAR010000002.1, read as the reverse complement.
GCTTTGTTTGCAGGACAGGAATTATCTGTCTTGCCTGAAACTTTGATCATCGAGTCTTTAGCACAGACAGGGGCCTGTGCGTTGCTGACGTTGCCAGAGTTTGTTGGTAAGACTGCTTATTTTGGCGGGATCAAAGCAGCAGAATTTATACGCCCTGTGTACCCAGGGGATGTGTTAGAACTTGAGGTAAAACTTGAAAAGATCAAGAGCAGTATCGGCAGTGGTAAAGCGACCGCCAAAGTGGCTGGTCAAGTAGTTTGCCTAGCTGAATTGACTTTTATGATCGGATAAAAGAGGTAGTTACATGTTTTCTAAAGTATTGGTGGCCAACCGTGGTGAGATCGCGGTCCGCATTATTCGCTCTTTAAAAGAGCTTGGTATCAAATCAGTTGCGATCTACTCGACTGAAGATCGTGAAAGTTTGCATGTCAAACTGGCAGATCAAGCGGTCTGTGTTGGATCGGCTAAACCAAAAGATTCATATCTGAATATGAAAAATATCTTGGCAGCTGCTGTTTTGACGGGTGCTGAAGCGATCCATCCCGGATTTGGCTTCTTATCAGAAAATAGTCGCTTCGTAGAGTTGTGTGAGGCTTGTGGCTTAGTCTTTATCGGGCCACGTTCCGAGACGATCGAATTGATGGGAAATAAAGCCAATGCCCGGATCCAGATGCAAAAACACGATATTCCGGTGATCCCTGGCAGTACTGGCTTTTTAGAAGATGTTGCAGAGGCTAAGCGGGTCGCTAAAGAGGTCGGTTATCCGGTCTTATTGAAGGCGGCAGCTGGTGGCGGTGGTAAAGGTATCCGGCGGGTCGATACAGAAAAAGAGCTCGCTAATTCCTTTAATGAGGCTAAACGTGAAGCCCAGATGGCCTTTGGTGATGCGCGGATGTATTTGGAAAAGATCATGGAAGATGTTAAGCATATCGAAGTCCAGATCTTTCGCGATGATGTCGGCAACACGGTCTATTTCCCAGAACGGGATTGTTCATTGCAAAGAAATAAACAAAAGATGATCGAAGAAAGTCCGTGTGCGTTGATCACGGAAGCTGAACGTAAATACTTAGGTGAATTGGCGGTCAAAGCAGCTGAAGCGATCGATTACCGTAATACTGGGACGATCGAATTTTTGATGGATCAAGACCATAAATTTTATTTCATGGAAATGAATACGCGGATCCAAGTGGAACATACTGTCACAGAAATGGTGACTGGCGTTGACCTGGTCAAGGCCCAAGTCAAGGTCGCTTTTGGCCAAGATCTACCATTTGAGCAGGCTGATATCAAATTACTGGGGACCGCGATTGAATGTCGGATCAATGCTGAAGATCCCGCCAAGAATTTTACGCCTTCTGTTGGTAAAGTCGACTATCTGCACTTCCCGGTGGGTAACTTAGGGATGCGGATCGATTCTGATTTGTATGCTGGGGTCAAGATCTCACCATATTACGATTCGATGATTGCTAAAGTTATCGTTTTGGGTGAAAATCGCCATGAAGCGATCGAAAAGCTAAAACGTTTATTAAGTGAGATGGTGATCTCGGGTATCAAGACTAACCAGAATTTCTATCTGACTATTTTAGAAGACCAAGGTTTCTTGGATGGAACGTTTAACACTGATTACTTAGAACGTGTTTTATTACCAGAGTGGAAACGAGGAAATACCGATGAAACTGTTTGATGAGGCCAATACAGTCCAAAATAAACAAGTAAAGGCCAATAAAGCCGCTGAAAAAAAGGTTCCAGCTGGCTTGTGGGTCGCTTGTCCTAAATGTGGCTATGAGATCTTTCATCAAGATTTAGGCCCATTACAAGAATGTCCACAATGTTTTTATGGTTTTAGAATAAAGGCTAAAAAGCGTCTATCGTGGCTGGTCGATGAGTTTATTCCTTGGGATGAAGACTTGGTGACCGATGATCCGTTGGACTTTCCTGAGTATGCTGAAAAATTAGCTAAAGCGCAAAAAACGACAGAGTTGAATGATTCCGTTTTGACAGGTCTGGCTCAGATTGCAGACCAAAAATTTGCTTTAGGGATCATGGATCCATATTTTATCATGGGTTCATTAGGCAAAGTTACTGGCGAAAAATTGACGCGTTTATTTGAGCGTGCGACTAAAGAAGGTTTACCTGTCGTCGTTTTTACGGCGTCAGGGGGCGCACGGATGCAAGAAGGGATCCATGCCTTGATGCAGATGGCTAAAGTTTCAAATGCCGTCGCTAAGCACTCAGAGGCTGGCTTGTTGTATATCTCAGTCTTGACCGATCCGACAACTGGCGGAGTTACGGCTAGTTTTGGGATGCAAGGTGATCTGATCTTGGCTGAGCCTCATGCTTTAGTCGGATTTGCCGGTAAGCGGGTGATCGAACAGACGATGCATCAAAAGATCCCAGCTGATCTGCAAAGTGCCGAAACGGTGTTGCAAAATGGCTTTATCGATACGCTTGTTAAGCGGCGCGAGCAAAAACAAATTTTGGCACAGTTATTGAGATTCCATCAAAAGGAAGGTGAAGCTAATGGCAAATAGTAAGACGCCAGCTCAGGTAGTAGCTGCAGCTAGATCACAAGCTAAAATCACCACCCCTGAACTTATTGAGCATTTATTTGATGATTTTTTTGAATTACATGGTGATCGTCAAGGTTCAGATGATCCTGCGATCGTTGGTGGCTTGGCCCGATTTTGTGGCCGTCCAGTCACTGTCGTCGCAACTGACAAGGGTAAAACTCCTAAGCAGCGTGTGGCTAAGCATTTTGGCTCACCTGAACCAGCGGGGTACCGCAAATTATTGCGGTTAGCTAAACAAGCCGAAAAATTTGGTCGTCCAGTAGTGACTTTTGTCAATACAGCCGGTGCTTATCCGGGGCGTAGTGCCGAAGAACAAGGACAAGGTGAAGCGCTCGCCCGCTGCTTGTTAGAACTTGGACAATTGGAAGTGCCGCTGATCACGTTTATCTTTGGTGAGGGTGGTAGTGGAGGCGCTCTTGCCATGGCCTGTGGTGATCGGGTGTATATGTTAGAAGATAGCATGTACTCTGTTTTATCACCTGAAGGGTTCGCGTCTATTTTGTGGAAGGATAGTCAGCGAGCAGATGAGGCCGCTGAAGTGATGCAGTTGACCCCAGAAGCGTTGTTAGAGCACGGCGCGATCGAAGGGGTGATCGCAGAAGATGGAAATGACCATTTGGCGACGGTAGCAGCGATCAAGGCTGTTTTAAAACGTGATCTAGAGCTTTTAGTAAAAAAAGATCCAACCGAATTGTTAGCCGAGCGGTATGAACGTTTTCGGAAATTTTAAAGTAAGGAAATTATGATCATGGGAGATTTATTAGCAAATAAAACGATTTTGGTAATGGGTGTCGCTAATCGACGCTCGATCGCTTGGGGTTGTGCCCAAGTAATGCAAGAGCAAGGCGCTAATTTGATCTATACTTATCAAAATGAGCGCTTAAAAAAAGGTTTACTCAAGTTGACGGGCGATGAAGCTTCCTTACTTGAGTGTGATGTTGCAGATGATAACAGCATCGCCCAAGCTTTTAGTGAGATCAAAACACGATATGGCAAGATCGATGGGATCGTTCATGCGATCGCTTATGCTCCAAAAGCAGAACTTGAAGGTGAGATCACGAATGCGACTCGTGCTGGTTTTCAAACGGCACTCGATGTTTCAGCATACTCTTTGATCGCTGTTAGCAAGGTGGCGATGGAGTTAGAGCTTTTAAATGATCCTGCCAGTTTAGTAACTTTGACCTATATGGGTTCGACTCGGGCGATCCCAAGCTATAATACGATGGGGATCGCCAAAGCCGCTTTAGAATCTAGTGTGCGTTATCTAGCACGTGATCTGGGTAAGTTTGGGGTCCGGGTAAATGCGATCTCAGCGGGTGCGATCAAAACACTAGCTGTGACGGGGATCAAGGGTCACTCTGACCTCCTAGAGATCTCCAAGCAACGAACGGTCGATCAAGAGGCTGTGACGATCAGAGAAGTCGGGGGAACTTGTGCCTTTTTGATGAGTGACTTAGCGACTGGTGTAGTTGGCGATGTCATTTATGTAGATAAGGGTGTCCACTTGATCTAATGAAAACAAAGTAATACGCTCACGAGTGATTCGGGGCGTTTTTTTGTGCAATAGATCATACATGCAATTCTCCGCACTGAATTATGTCGGGCTGCGAATTGCAGGATCTAGAAAATAACAATGATATCCCTTCGAGGCCAAAAGTGCCTCCAAGTGATATTACCGTTATTTTTACGCTCCTTTTCGTAATTCTTCGCACTGAATTACTTGTTAAATATTAGCTGAATTAGTAAAATAAACATAACTATAATTAATCATGAAAGTGGTGCTTAACTTGGCTAAGAAAGAACAAAAAGCATTGTTTGTTATTTTTGGTGGGACTGGTGATCTTGCACAACGCAAATTGTATCCTGCCTTGTTTAATCTGTATAAGCGTGGCTACTTAAAAAAACACTTTGCAGTTATCGGTACAGCAAGACGCCCTTGGTCAAACGGCTATTACCGTGATGTAGTTAGATCATCGATCGATGGGATGGTTAACTTCCAGACCCAGATCGATGAATTTGCTAGCCATTTCTACTATCAATCACATAATGTCAATGATGTTGACCACTATGAGACTTTACGTGTTTTGGCCGATAAGTTAGACCAAGATTATGGCTTAGAAGGCAACCGCTTGTATTATTTAGCGATGTCACCTAGTTTCTTTGGGACGATCTGTGAACATTTGAAATCACAAGGTCTAACTAAAACGGCAGGTTATAATCGTGTGATCATCGAAAAACCATTTGGGCATGACTATGCTAGTGCTAAAGAATTAAACGATGAGATCAGTAAATATTTCCCAGAAGAAGCGACCTTCAGGATCGACCACTATCTAGGTAAAGAAATGATCCAAAATATTATGGCGCTGCGCTTTGGCAACAGCATTTTAAGTGCGATCTGGAACAATAAGATGATCAGTAATATCCAAGTGACACTCAGCGAATCATTAGGTGTCGAAGAACGTGGAGGCTATTATGATACAGCCGGCGCTTTGCGGGATATGGTCCAAAACCATATTTTACAGATCGTTGCGTTACTTGTGATGGATCGGCCGGATTCTTATTGTGCTAAAGACGTCCGGAAGCGAAAAGTTGAAACTTTTGAGGCGTTGAAGATCTATTCACCCGAAGAAGTCGCACAAAATTTTGTCCGCGGTCAATATGGTGAGGGTAAGGATATGGTGGCTTATCGTGATGAAAGTATGATCGCTCCCGATTCAATGACTGAGACTTTTGTAGCGGGTAAACTTGAAGTGGATAACTGTGATATGGCGGGTGTGCCGATCTATATCCGGACAGGTAAAAGATTAGCTACGAAAGCTACACGGATCGATATCGTCTTTAAACAAGATGATGATTCCTTATTTGGCGGCCAAGGTTTAGCCGATAATACTGTGACGATCAATGTTGAACCCGATACTGGGATCGACTTTACTTTGAACACCAAAAAGATCGGTCAAGAATTTGCAACACGGCAAACTAATATCGGTTATCGCTTGACTGAAGAACAAGTTGCTAAAGTTCCTGAAGCTTACGAACGCTTGATCTTAAATGCGTTGCAAGGTAATTCGGTAAACTTTACGCACTGGGACGAATTGGAATATTCTTGGAAATTCGTTGATGCGATCAGAAATGCTTGGGATCAAGAAGACCTACCAGTTGATTATTTCCCAAATTATGCCTGCGGGACGATGGGACCACAAGCATCAGATGAATTATTGGCTAAAGCAGGTCACCATTGGATCTTCTAAAAAAGTTGAATGATTAAATATTTGGGACCTTGGGATGTTTTAGCCTGGGTCCTATTTGTAATGTGAGGAAACTGATGAAACAACGTGATATCATCCATGTGGATATGGATTGTTTTTATGCTTCGATCGAGATGCGCGATGAGCCTAAGTTACGTGATAAACCAGTTGTAATCGCCCGTGACCCGCGTAAAACCGGGGGACATGGAGTCGTAGCAACGGCCAATTATCAGGCGCGGGCTTTTGGGATCCATTCGGCGATGAATGCGCAACAAGCCTTAAAACTTTGTCCTAAAGCAGTTTTTGTAACACCAAATTTTGAAAAATATCGTAAAGTATCGCGCCAGATCCATGCGATCTTTGCTGAGTTTTCCGATCTAGTTGAACCGATCGCTTTTGATGAGGCTTATTTAGATATTACGGCTGATAAACAAAAACTTGGCTCAGCGGTCTTGACCGCGCATCGCTTACAGCAAAGGATCTATGATGAAACGCAACTGACGTGTTCGATCGGCGTTTCGTACAATAAATTTTTAGCAAAATTGGCTTCGGATTTTTGCAAGCCGGTGGGAACGACCGTGGTCAGGCCAGAGGAGGTAAAAGCTTTCTTATTCCCACTACCGATCGAAAAATTTCGTGGCGTGGGTAAAAAGACTGCGCCTAAGATGCATGCTTTAGGGATCGAGAAGGGTGAAGATCTCTATGCCAAATCAGAGCGCTATTTAAATAAACATTTTGGCAAGATCGGTACGGTCTTGTACCAGCAGGTGCGGGGGATCGATGAACGACCAGTCGAAGTTCGGGAACGCAAATCGATCGGGACGGAGCGGACATTTATTCGCCCGTTAGTGAGTGAAGCCCAAGTCAATGATGAATTTAGGCAATTAGCCACACGTCTGGTAAAAGAATTAAATAACAAGCAAAAGCATGGCAAGACCTTGGTTTTGAAATTGCGGACAGCTTCATTTGAAACGGTCACGAAACGCTTGACTAAGCAAGACTATTTCTTAAATGATGTCGCGACCATCGTCTATTATGCCATGCAGTTATTTGAAGAAGTAGCCCCGGCAGAGTTAGAATTACGCTTGTTGGGCCTGACGATGACGGGGTTAGCCCCACTGGAATTTGAAAACTTGAGTCTATCATTGTTTGAACAATAGGGAAATAACGTGGTATACTACATTGTTATAGGTATTTAACTACAAAAAAAGATAAGGAAACGAAAAATGAAGGTTGAAGAAGAAATCTTAGCACAGATCAAACAGTATGATACGATCATTATCCATCGCCACCAGCGTCCCGATCCAGATGCCTATGGATCACAATGTGGGTTAGCTGAAATTATTCGCGAAACATTTCCGACTAAGACAGTCTATCAAGTCGGTAAAAATGTCAAAGGCCTAAGTTGGCTCGATACGCCCCAAGAGATCAGCGATGAATGCTATCGGGATGCTTTAGTGATCGTCACTGATACAGCTAATCAACCGCGTGTCGATGATGACCGCTATACTAAGGGCAAGTTTTTGATCAAGATCGATCATCATCCAAATGATGACCCTTATGGTGATATTTGTTGGGTCGATAGTTCAGCTTCCAGCTGTTCTGAGATCATCACGCGTTTAGTAGAAAATTTAGATGGCAAATTAAAACTAAATGCAAAAGCGGCGCGTCTATTGTATGCGGGGATCGTTGGGGATACGGGACGTTTCATGTATAATGCCACGACCCCAGCTACTATGCGAGCAGCGGCTAAATTGATGGAATATGATTTTGATGCCAGTCAAGTAAATCGGACTTTAGACGAAGTGACGCCAGAGGTTGCGCGGTTATCAGCCTATGTTTTAGAAAACATCAAGTACACTGAACACAATGCAGCTTACGTGGTTTTAGATAATGAGACGCTGGAACAATTCACATTAGAGGATGCTGGCACAGCTCCAATCGTACCATTAGTGGGTAAGATCTCTTCTGTCATTTGTTGGACCGTACTCGTGCAACAAAAAGACGAGACCTATCGTTTACGGATCCGCTCCAAGGGGCCTGTGATCAACGAATTAGCTAAGGAATATGAAGGTGGCGGTCATCCCCTAGCCAGCGGAGCGATTCTGAGAAGCCTAGATGAGCTGCCAACTTATCTTGCTAAATTAGATAAGATTGCTGCAAGCGCAGAAAAATAGAAATTGAGGATATTATGAATAAGACATTTAAAGATTTTAACTTAAAACCCTTCTTAAATGAAGCGTTGACCGAGATCGGATTTCAAGCACCGACTGAAGTGCAAAAACGCTTGATCCCGGTGATCAAAAAGGGCAAAAGTGTTGTCGGACAATCGCAAACGGGGAGTGGTAAGACTCATACTTTCTTGCTACCGATCTTTAATGCGATCGATCCAGCTGTCCATGCAGTCCAAGCTGTTATTACGACTCCGAGTCGGGAATTAGCCTATCAGATCTATGGTGCGGCTAAGCAACTAGCTAAGCATTCCGAAACTGAGATCTTAGTCCAAAACTATGTCGGTGGGACTGATAAATTACGCCAGATCGAAAAATTAAAGCATCACCAACCACAGATCGTGATCGGGACACCGGGACGGATCTTGGATCTGATGCGTTCAAATGCTTTAGATGTGCATAATGCGCATTATTTAGTCGTTGATGAAGCTGATATGACGTTAGACTTAGGTTTCTTAAAAGAGACCGATGCGATCGCGTCAGCTTTGCCAAAAGATCTCCAAATGTTGGTCTTTTCAGCAACGATCCCCCAAAAATTAAAACCATTCTTACAAAAATATATGAATGATCCCGTGGTTGAAGTGGTGGAAAATAAAACAGTTATCAGTCCGACAATCGATAACTGGTTACTTTCGACTAAAGGACGCGATAAAAAGCAATTGATCTATCAATTGTTGACGATGGGTGAGCCATATTTGGCATTAGTTTTTGCTAACACCAAAGAACGGGCTGACGAATTGACGACTTATTTGCGTCATCAAGGTCTAAAAGTCGCTAAGATCCACGGGGGTATCCAACCACGGGAACGCAAACGTTTGATGCGTGAGATCCAAAATCTCGAATATCAATATGTCGTTGCAACTGATCTCGCAGCTCGTGGGATCGATATCGAGGGGGTTTCGCATGTGATCAATGACGATCTACCAGAAGACCTTGAATTTTTCGTACACCGTGTTGGTCGGACTGGGCGTAACAACCTTAAGGGCATAGCGATCACATTGTATGTCCCAAGTGAAGAAGCTCAGATCGAAGAATTAGAAAAGATGGGAGTCACTTTTGTCCCTAAAGCGCTCAAAAATGGTGAGATCGTGGATTCGTATGATCGCAATCGGCGCCAAAAACGCCGGACGAGACAAGAAAGTCTTGATCCTAAGATGATCGGGATGGTCAAAAAGGCTAAGAAGAAGCGCAAACCAGGCTACAAGAATAAGATCAAGCGGGCGTTAAAACGTGATGCTCAACAAAAACGCAAGATCGCACGCCGACAAGAACGTAAAAATCAACGTTCGTAAGCTTGACAAAAGGGTGATTTTTGCCTATACTTTGCATTGACTCAGGATATGTCAGTCAGCTATTTTGCTAAAGCGAGGGTCCGGTGGGTGAAAGGACTTGCAAAAACTGATTGGTGCTCCCTGAAACTAATATTATTACATGAAAATAACGTGCTCACGTATTTGAGCAGCTGAGAGGTTACGACTAACATCGTTGCAAGCAAGGTGGTACCGCGCTAAGGCGTCCTTGCTAGCAGCGGTGTTTTTTTGCCTTCAGCCCAGAAAGGATCAAAGATGAAAGAATTATCAAGTGCCCAAATCCGGCAAATGTATTTAGATTTCTTTGCACAAAAAGGTCACGATATCATGAAAAGTGCACCTTTAGTTCCTCAAGATGACCCAACTTTACTTTGGATCAACTCTGGGGTCGCTACGATGAAAAAATATTTTGATGGTTCTGTTGTGCCTAAGAACCACCGCATGACGAGTTCTCAAAAATCGATCAGAACTAACGATATCGAAAATGTTGGGCGGACTGCGCGCCACCATACGTTATTTGAAATGTTAGGTAACTTCTCGATCGGTGATTACTTCAAAAAAGAAGCGATCAATTGGGCCTGGGAATTGTTGACGAGTGAGGAATGGTTTGCTTTGGATCCCGAAAAACTTTACATCACAGTTTATCCAAAAGATACTGATGCTAAGAAGATCTGGCTTGAAGCTGGTGTCAAAGAAGATCATATCTACGAAGACGAAGACAACTTCTGGGATATCGGGGAAGGTCCATCTGGTCCCGACTCTGAGATCTTCTATGACCGTGGCCAAGCGATGAACAACGTGGCTGAAGATGATCCACAAAACTATCCAGGGGGCGAAAATGAACGTTACCTTGAGATCTGGAATATCGTGTTCTCTCAATTCAACCACAAGCCAGACGGCACTTACGAAGAACTACCACATAAAAACATTGATACGGGCATGGGCTTAGAACGTGTCGTTTCTGTTTTCCAAAACGCTAAGACAAACTTTGAGACTGATCTTTTCATGCCACTTATCAAGGAAACTGAAAAGTTAAGTGGTAAGTATCATTATGGTCAAGACCCTGAAAAAGATATCTCATTTAAGGTCATCGCTGATCATGCACGGGCTGTGACTTTTGCGATCGGCGACGGTGCTTTACCTTCAAACGAAGGACGTGGCTATGTTATCCGCCGTTTGATCCGGCGAGCTGTTATGCATGGTCAAAAACTTGGGATCGACCAAGCATTCTTGTATAAATTAGTGCCGATCGTGGGTCAGATCATGGAAGCCGCTTATCCAGAAGTTTTGGAACAAGCTGACTACATTCAAAAAGTCATCCGCATGGAAGAAGATCGTTTCAATGAGACCCTAAAAGATGGGGTCGCTTTATTGGATGACTTGATCGAACAAACTAAAGCTGCTGGTCAAACTGAACTTTCTGGAGCAGGTGTCTTCAAGCTTTACGATACTTACGGTTTCCCATATGAATTGACACTTGAATATGCAAGTGATAATGGTCTAGGTGTGGATAAAGCTGGTTTTGATACTGAAATGGAAAAACAACGTGAACGTGCGCGAAATGCGCGTTCTGGGGCTAAATCCATGGGCGTTCAAAATGGCTTATTGACTGATATCACGACCCCAAGTGAATATGTCGGTTATAGCGAATTAAATGCTTTAGGGACTGTTGAAGATATCATTTTAGATGATGCTTTGGTAAATGAAGCACAAGCTGATACGACGGTACAAGTTATCTTTGACAAGACACCATTTTATGCTGAAATGGGGGGCCAGGTAGCCGATAAAGGTCTCGTCAAAGATGAAGACGGCAATGTGGTAGCTGAAGTGATGGACGTGCAACATGCACCAAATGGCCAAAACATGCATACCTTGAAATTACGCCAAAAATTGGTTAAGGGCATGACTTACCGCTTAGAAGTAAACCGTGAATTCCATAATAAGGTCAAAAAGAACCATACAGCAACTCACTTGTTAGACCAAGCCTTGCGTGATGTTTTAGGCGAACACACACATCAAGCTGGTTCATTGGTGGAACCAACTTACTTGCGCTTTGACTTCACGAACCTTGGCGCAGTTACAGCTGAACAATTGCAACAAGTTGAAGATATCGTTAATGCTAAGATCTGGGCTAATTTACCAGTCGAAACAGTGGTCACGGACCTTGAATCTGCTCAAAAGATGGGTGCGATCGCATTGTTTGGCGATAAATATGGCGATACCGTGCGTGTTGTTAAAGCTGGCGACTACTCCATGGAATTCTGTGGTGGTAATCACGTTGACAATACTAACGAACTTGGTCTCTTCAAGATCGTTTCTGAATCCGGTGTTGGTGCTGGGGTTCGACGGATTGAAGCGGTAACTTCTAAGGAAGCTTTTGAATTCTTAGAACAACGTAATAATTTATTGCAAGAAACAGCTGCTGAAATGAAAGTCGTACAATTAAAAGAAGTGCCACGTAAGGTCGAAGCTTTACAAGCACAGATCAAAGAGTTAGAACAACAAAAACAAGCACTTGAAGCTAAGTTTGCAAGTCAACAAGCACAAGATATCTTCAAAGATGTTAATGAAGTCAACGGTCATACGTTGATCGCGGCTAAAGTCAACGTTTCTGGAATGGATCAATTGCGTCAATTAGCTGATCAATGGAAAGAAAAAGATCTATCCGAAGTGTTAGTCTTAGCGACAGCACCAGCTAAGGATAAGGTCAACTTGATCGTGGGTGTTTCCAATGCCGGCATCAAAGCAGGCATCAAAGCAGGGGACTTGATCAAAGGCATCGCTCCACTTGTTGGTGGTGGCGGTGGTGGTCGCCCTAACTTAGCCCAAGCTGGTGGTAAGAACCCAGCTGGTATCGGTGAAGCTTTAGCTAAAGCCAAGACTTGGTTGGCTGATAAATAATTTAGCGTTAAAAGATCTTAGAAGGTGATTTCTAAGGTCTTTTATTCGTTAGCATGACGTTTAGTTTACAAACATAATCTTTTTGTAATATACAAATTGAGAGATATTCATTGTAGCGTAAGCATTTGTTTAGTAAAATAGAACTAGTAGACAAGATCACGGAGGTGTTTTGAGATGAGTTCGTTGGATAAAACAATGTATTTTAACTTTGATGACGGCGATAAAAAGGATGTGCGCGAGACGCTGGAAACCGTTTATGCGGCTTTGGAAGAAAAAGGCTATAATCCGATCAACCAAATAGTAGGCTATCTATTATCAGGGGACCCAGCCTATATTCCGCGGTTAAACGATGCGCGCAACCTGATCAGAAGACATGAACGTGATGAGATAATCGAAGAGTTGGTTCGTTCATATCTCAACAAGGAGGAAGAAAATTAATGGCGCGATTGATGGGGCTAGACGTAGGTTCAAGAACCGTCGGAGTAGCAGTCAGCGACGAATTGGGCTGGACAGCTCAAGGTGTTGAGATCGTTAGGATCAATGAAGATGAAGAACAGTTTGGGATCGACCGGATCGCTGAATTGGTCTTAGAATATGATGTTAAGGGTTTTGTTCTCGGATTGCCTAAGAATATGAACAATACTTTAGGACCTCGAGCAGAAGCTTCTAAAAATTATGGTAAACTTTTAGAAGAAAGATTTGCTTTACCCGTTGATTTTTGTGATGAACGATTGACAACGGTCGAAGCAGAACGTATGCTAGTTGAACAAGCTGATACTTCACGCAAGAAGCGCAAGCAAGTTATCGATAAACTAGCTGCGGGCTTGATCTTGCAAAACTATCTTGATAGCAAAGGCAAGTTACTCTCAGAATTATAAGAAAGAGCAGGTATTGATAATGAGTGAACAAGAAGAAAAGATGATCACATTAGTTGACGCAGATGGCAACGAAACTTTATACGAAATTTTATTCACATTTGAATCAGAAGATTACGGCAAGGCTTATATCTTGTTGATCCCAGCCGGTTCAGAACCTGAAGAACAAGTTGATGTTTTAGCCTTCTCCTTTAACCCTGACGAAGATGGTCAAGCTAAGGATGCTGAACTTTACGATATCGAAAGTGATGAAGAATGGGATATGGTCGAAGGTGTCTTAGATACTTTCTTGAATGACGAAAATCTCCAATAATTCTTTTCGCTTACAGGCCCTGGATATCTTTTGGATATTGAGGGCCTTTTTCTGTAAGTGGTGTACGGTGCGATCCGCATTTCTCCACACGTAGATATTGACGTGTTGCAAAAATCTAAGCCTAGCGTATAGCTACAGTCAAGCAATAATGCAAAAAACACATCATCGTTTGATTTAGGCTATCCGTACGGCTCAAAACGATTTTCTCCACACTTAGATATTATGCTAAAATATAGTATGTTAATTTTTAATTAGGGGGCTTTTTTGAGAATGCCTGAAAATAAGCGACGTTTTAAAGTTAAGATTGCAAATGAAGTTTATACGATCATTGGTAAAGCTGAACCAGATCATATGGCAGCTGTTGTCAAGATCGTGGAAGAACAATTGGCGGAGATCAAGGAATTGATGCCGTCATTGAATAATGAAAAAGCAGCGATCCTATTAGCGATCAATGCAGTCTCAGATCAATTATATAAACAAGAAGAATTGCTGAAATTAAAGCAAACAGAACCAAAAGAATAGAGAAAAAATGATTTTAACAATAGGTATTTTGATCGTACTAGTAGCAGCTTTTCGTCATGGAACGCATAAAGGACTAGCAGCGATCTTTATCAAGCTAGTTGGCTTTGTAGTGGTCGCAGGTCTGGGGCTTTACTTTGCGCCTAGTTTGGGACAAAAGTTAAGTAGTATATTTGCAACGACAGGAGTGAATCGGATCTTCTACCAGATGCTGGCCTTTTGGATGATCGCGCTCATCGGTGGCCTAGGACTACGGCTCATTACAAATGCAGTACGCCAAACAGCTAAGAAGATACCGATCATTTCCCAAGCTGACCGTCTATTCGGTGGGCTTTTTTCGTTGGCAATGACGTATGGGGTGATCTTCTTTTTGTTGCTACTAGTGGATACTTGGCCTGGTGTGCAACCAAAGCCATTTATTGCCGAATCTAGCGTAGCACAGTTTATGCTAAAAAAGACACCAGTCATCTCACAACAAGTATTAGATAACTGGTTACTTGAACCACAGGGGGATGGAAATGAATCGTAAAAGTTTAGCGATCCTCGAATACGACAAGATCAAACAAAAGTTGTTCCAACATGCGACAACTGAAATGGGTAAGCGGCAAGTCAAACGCTTAAGACCCAGCACCGATCTTGATGAGATCCAGGTGAAGCTCTTACAAACAAAAGATGGCGCAGATATTTTGCGCTTAAAAGGTGGGGTACCAGTCCCACAGTTAACGTTGATCACCGATCATCTCAAGCGCTTAGAGATCGGAGCAACGCTAAATGGCAAGGAATTAGCTGAGATCAGTCAGGTATTGCGCTCAGCTAACGAAGTGCATCGCTTTTTTATGGCTCTAGCCGATGAAAAAGTTGAATTGAACTATCTATATGAACTCGAAGAACAACTCGAGACGCTACCGCAATTAGCTAAGCGACTGCAAGTATCGTTGGAAGCTGATGGCTATGTGACCGATGACGCCTCTAGCCTCTTACGCTCATTGCGCCGTCAGATCTCAACGACTGAAGCCACGATCAGAAATCGTTTAGTGGCACTGACCCGTGGTAATAATGCCAAGTATCTAAGCGGAGCCAATGTGACGATCAGAAATGACCGCTATGTTATCCCTGTGCGAGCTGAGCATAAGGGCAAATTTGGTGGGATCGTTCACGACCAAAGTTCTTCGGGGCAGACCTACTTTATCGAACCACGTGAGATCGTAGAATTGAATAATCGCCTCAAGCAAGAGCAAGTGGCTGAAAAAGAGGAGATCTTGCGGATCTTGCGCGAACTATCGGAAGAGACGATGCCTTATACGGCTGAATTAGCCCACGATGCTAAGATCTTAGGTGAATTTGATTTTATCAATGCTAAAGCCAAATATGCTAAAGAGCTCAAAGCAACGCAACCTTTATTGTCAGAACAAAAAGATATTTACTTGCGCCAAGTTTGGCATCCGCTTCTAGAGATGGATAAAGCGGTCAAAAACGATATTATCCTAGGAAAAGATTATCAAGCAATGGTGATCACTGGACCTAATACAGGTGGGAAGACGATCACGTTAAAGACTTTGGGGTTAGTGCAAATGATGGGCCAATCAGGGCTATTTATCCCGGCTTTTGAAAATAGTCGGATCGGAGTCTTTAAGGATATTTTTGCTGATATCGGGGATGAACAATCGATCGAGCAAAGTTTAAGTACGTTCTCCTCTCATATGACAAATATCGTCAATATTTTAGAGCATGTCGATCAAGACTCCCTTGTTTTATTCGATGAGTTGGGGGCTGGAACTGATCCGCAAGAAGGGGCTGCGCTTGCGATCGCGATCTTAGACGCTATCGGGGCCAGTGGGGCTTACGTTTTGGCAACGACGCACTATCCCGAACTCAAGACATATGGCTTTGAGCGGACCCAAACGATCAACGCTTCGATGGAATTCAACGAAGAAACATTACGGCCGACATATCGGTTACTGATCGGGATCCCGGGCCAAAGTAATGCGTTCAATATTTCTGAGCGCTTGGGTCTATCCCAAACGATCGTCACAGCTGCGCGGAATTTAGTCGCTAAAGACAGCCAAGATCTCAATAATATGATCGCTGATCTGGTCGCAAAACGACGTCAAGCAGAAGAAGAGGCGATCAGTTTACAAGCTAACCTTGATGAGGCACAAAAATTGCACCACGATTTGGCAACGGCCTATGAACGTTTTGTCAATGAGCGAGAGCAAATGCAAGATCAAGCTAAGCAAAAAGCTAACGAGATCGTCGAACAAGCTAAACAAAAAGCGGATGAGATCATCGGTGAATTACGTGCCTTGAAACAAAATGCGGCGACTGAGATCAAGGAAAATGAATTGATCGATGCCAAAGCGCAGTTAAATGCGCTTGAGCAAAAACGAGCTTTGAAGAAAAATAAAGTCTTGAAACGTGCTAAGCGCAAACAAGCTTTCAAGCCAAATGATGATGTGATGGTGACCTCTTATGGCCAACGTGGGGTCTTGGTGCAAAAAGTCGGGGAGCATGTTTGGGAAGTGCAGTTAGGGATCTTGAAGATGAAGATCGATGAAGCTGATCTTGAAAAGGTCAATGTTGAACCAAAGAAAGTCAAACGTGCTGGGACTGTCTTGCGCTCAGCGTCAACGAGCCATGTTTCACCGCAACTTGATCTTCGGGGCAAACGCTATGAAGAAGCAATGACTGAGGTAGATCGCTATATTGACGCTGCTATCTTAGCGGGATATCCGTCAGTGACGATCGTGCATGGTAAAGGGACCGGGGCCTTGCGCCAAGGGATCACTCAATATTTGCAATCTAATCGCGCTGTCAAAAGCTTTAATTTTGCAGCGCCAAATAATGGTGGCAATGGGGCAACGGTCGTTTATTTCCGCTAAAACAAATAAGTTGCTTTTTTGTTTAGATGTGATATATTTTTACTGAATAAATACGAAATGAAAAGTGAGGGAACAGCTTATGGTAAAAGAATGGACAGATGAAGATTTTGCACAAGAAACTGCAAATGGTGTGACTTTGACTGATTTTTGGGCAACATGGTGTGGCCCTTGTCGGATGCAAGCACCTGTAGTTGAAAAGCTTGCCGAAGAGATGGCAGGCCAAGTTAAGATCGGTAAAGTTGATGTTGATAAGAACCAAGCTACAGCTGCTAAATATGGTGTAATGAGTATCCCGACCTTATTGATCCAAAAAGATGGTCAAGTGGTCGATACTTTGATCGGTTACCATGATAAAGGCGCACTCAAAGCAAAATTAGAACAATATCTTTAAGATACAACGCGGGAGCCACCATGATGTTTTGCATCGTGGTAGCTCCCGCGTTATTTGTTAGACTATTTTATTTTGCTTCTGGTTCAGTCAAGATGTTAAGCGGTTTTTGTTCTTCGATAAAGTCGAGATCAAGGGGATCTTTAGTGTCGACTTGGACTAAGAGCGTTATAGTATCATGTGTCTTTTTATCAATGATCGCTTCGGTAATGAAACCGAGTTGATTTTGGATCGTTTCGGCTAAAAATCCCGCTTCGATCAAAAATTCACAAGCTGAGTTCAGTTTTTGTCGTGTCTCAACGATCTGACCGGTCAATTCAAAGTATTGTTGTTCTTTTTTGGCTTTGACGCGCTTTAAGTGCCCCCAATTTGCCTGTTCAAAGAAGATCGGTAACTCTTCATCCTTAGCTAAAGGAAAGAGGCGAGCCAAACGTCTACCTGCCCAATAGAGAATATTGTTATCCTTACCTAGGATATCGGGGATCAAGGCATCGCGGATCAAGGTCGCGCTGAGCTGATTTTGCGAACTTGCCAGTTCATAAAAATTATCTTGCATTAAAAAAGACACATCCTTAATAATAGTTATTACTCTAATTATACCGTGTTACTAATGATTTTTAAACTCGAGGGTTAGTAGTTAGTTTGAAATCGAGGTGTGATTTAGTGCATAATTGTAGTGAGGTGATGTTCATGGATAAGATTTTAATAGCGACCAAAAATGAAGGTAAGGCTAAAGAGTATCGTAAACTATTTGAACCAAAGGGCTTTGAAATTGTGACGTTAAATGACCTAAATGATCCGATCGAGATCGTTGAAGATGGTGAAACATTTGCGCAAAATGCGGCTATCAAAGCGACAGCCTTAGCTGAAAAGTACCAAGTGATCGCTTTAGCAGACGATTCAGGTCTCATGGTCGATCAGTTGGATGGAGCGCCAGGGATCTATTCAGCGCGTTATGCTGGTGATCACGATGATGAGGCCAATAAGCAAAAATTGTTAGCTGAATTAGCTGGTGTTGCCCCAGATAAACGAACAGCTCATTTTCATTGTGCGATCGTCGTTGCTAGTCCGGCTGGCAAACAGTTGACAGTTGAAGGTGAGGTCAACGGTATGATCCTAGAAGAACAACGCGGCCAAGGCGGATTTGGTTATGATCCACTGTTTTATTATCCACCATTTGAGCGCTCCTTTGCCCAATTGTCAATGGAAGAAAAGAACAGTGTCAGTCACCGTGGTCGAGCAGTCAAAGCTTTGATGGAGCGTTTTGACGCCTGGCTAAACGAGGTACGATAAAATGAAATATTTAGTTGTTAGTGATAGTCACGGTGATAAGGCGATCTTGCAAAAATTGATCACGGCTTATGCGGGGAAAGTTGATCTGATGTTACATTGTGGTGATTCAGAGTTGCCCGCAACAGATGAAGTTTTCAAACATTTTAAAGTCGTTCGTGGTAACTGTGACTATGATCTGGAGTTACAAGATGAACAATTTTTTGATCGTGGTCAAGACAAGATCTTGTTAGTTCACGGGCATTTGCTCGGTGTAGGCTTTGGCTTGGGTGGTTTGCAAGCTAAAATGGAAGAGTTAGGTGCCAATATGGCTTTCTTTGGGCATACCCATCAATTAGGGGTCGAAGTGATCAATGGTAAATTTATTTTGAATCCGGGCAGTATCAGCTATCCACGTGGGAAATTCACTGCGCTCGGTGGCACATTTGCGATAGTTGAGACTTTCGCTAGTGAAAATGGTAAGCGGATCGAGGTCCAATACTATGATCGTAAGTTAAATGCGGTCCCGGAATTGCAAGTGACATTTAATGCCAAGTGAGAGTGCATATCTCAAACGTAAGCTAGTTATTTGGTGTGTTATCACATTGTTAGTGTTTGCGACTAAATTTTACCTCGCTTTTGCCTGGCTAGATCTAGTTTTTGTCCTCTGTGTTATTTGGACGGGACTGCTCTTTTTAGGCTATTGCTTTTTTGCGTTAAAAAATTTGGATAAATAGTTGACGTTATTTAAAAAGAGAGTATACTATTAAGAGTAGTCATTGCCCGTTGGTCAAATTGGTTAAGACGTCGCCCTCTCAAGGCGGAGTTACGGGTTCGATCCCCGTACGGGTGATAAATCAGAGCTGTTGGTTTAGCCAGCGGCTTTTTTTATAAAGTTATTGAATAATTCTTTTAAATTTGTTAATGTTAACAAATTGTTACCAAAAAATAAGTTTAAAGGTGCTATAATAGGTGAAGTAAGTAAAAGGATTACTATCAAGTTAGGAGGAGAAACATGCTTAGAAAAACGAAAAATTTTCTACGTGCACACGGTGTCGAGTATGAAAAAGAGCACGTTAATCCGTTGATGGTGCCTGAGAAAGTATATGTACTGAAGTTTGGCAAAAAAGACGGTAAGTTTTTGAACCGTTTTATCGTTGAACATAGCTATACCTGGACAGGACGTGACAAGATCAATAAGATCACTTTAAGGTTGCACGGCCAACAACATCCACGTGAATTTGCCAACGAGGCTAAATTATTACAGTACTTGAAAAAGCATGCCCACCGTTACGTTAAGGAAGAAGACCGTTATAAGCATAAACATACGGTCAAACGTAGGTAGGATATAAGACGGAGAGCTTGGGTGCAGGAACGCCCAAGCTTTTTTTGTGGATCCGAGTAGCTGAGGTGCATATGTAAGATTATACAAAAAGATCACTCAAATTTAGCAAAAATTCGAGTGATCTTTTTAAGTAGTTGGGCATACAGGGTTCGAACCTGTAAATTATGGATTCAGAGTCCACTGCCTTACCGATTTGGCGAATGCCCAATAAAAACCCAACTATTACAGTTTATGCCTGTCGCGTAGCTTTGTCAATACTTATAAATAGAATTATTTTGTTGCACTAGTAGATCAGAATATAACTCTTTTTGCATAGATAATCGTTAAAAATATTTTGATATACACTTTTATGTTGTTACTAAAAGGTGTATAATGAATAAATATTAATAATTATGTATAAGAAGAAGGGTTTAATGTGAATAAAAAGAAAATCAAACTTTTTGGTTTGGTAATGATGATCTTTTCAACGATCTTTGGATTTGCGAATTCGACCGTCGCTTATGAACAGATGGGATATGGGAGTATCATGTGGTATATCTTAGCGGCGATCTTTTTCTTTCTTCCCAGTGCTTTGATGTTAGCCGAGTATGGTGCTGCCTTTAAAGAAGCAAAAGGTGGGATCTATTCTTGGCTAGCGGGCTCAGTTGGAGAAAAGATCGCTTTTATCGGGACCTTTATCTGGTTAGCCTCGTGGGTGATCTGGCTAGTCTCGACGTCAAATAAGGTCTGGATTCCGTTATCGGCTTTGCTTTTCGGTAAAGATACCACCCAAAGCTGGAATTTTTTAGGTCTAGGCGCAACGCAGACGATCGGGTTATTAGCGATCATTTGGATCTTGGGGGTCACATTCTTCAGTACTCGTGGGATGGATTTTGTGGCTAAAGTTGGCTCGATCGGTGGGATATTCACGATCGCTTTGAATGTGATCTTTTGCGTAGCTAGTATTGTGATCTGGATTGCTGATCATGGGGCTTTAAAGCAGCCGATCACAGGCTGGAGCAGTTTTACAACTTCACCTAATCCAGATTTTAGTACGCTGGTCGCTTTGCTATCCTTTGTGGTCTATGCGATCTTTGCTTATGCTGGGATGGAATCGCTCGGGGGCGTCATGGATGACGTTGAAAAACCGGAAAAGACTTTTCCGCGAGCTGTTTTGATCTCGACTTTAGTGATCGCTCTTAGTTATTCGTTGATGATCTTTATGTGGGGGATCAGTACTAATTGGCAAGAAGTCATTGGAAAAAATGAAGCTAACCTGGGAAATATTACATATGTTTTGATGAATAATTTAGGGGTCGTTTTAGGTCAAGCGTTGGGCTTAACCGCACAAACGAGCCAATTTCTCGGCGTCTTGATGACACGTTTTGCTGGTTTGGGAATGTTTATCGGTTATGTCGGGGCCTTTTTCATCTTAGTCTATTCGCCGATCAAGTCATTTATTTTAGGTTCTGACCCTAAGCTTTGGCCTAAAAAAATGACAAACTTAAACAAAGCGGGAATGCCAGCCTTTTCAATGTGGCTTCAGGCGACGATCGTTTGTATCTTTATCTTTTTAGTTGCTTTTGGAGGCTCGGCTGCTCAAAAGTTCTATACGATCTTGACGGACATGGCTAATGTTTCAACGAGTTGTCCATATCTCTTTTTAGTTGGTGCGTTTCCGTTCTTCAAGCAAAGAACAGATATCGAGCGCCCATTTGAATTTTTCAAGAGTCGTAAATGGACCTGGATCGTCACGATCATTGTTTTGCTCGTCCTTGTAGGTGGGATAATCTTCACTTGTGTTGAACCTATTTTACAACACGAGTATGATACCGCCTTTTGGACGATCATTGGACCGGTCTTCTTTGGCGTGATCGCTTGGATCTTTTATCATCAAGCAGTAGCTAAGGGAAAACTCAATAAATAGTTGTTAAAGTACGAATGTGTAGGCAAAAGTTTACATATTCGTACTTTTTAAGTGCTATAATCAGGAAAAATCAAGTACTGGAGATGAGCTGATGAAAGTTGTCGTTGTTGGTGGGACTGGTTTTGTTGGACAAGGTATCTTACAGGTTCTGGTCAAGGATAAGACACTGGAACTACACAGTTTATCACGTGGTGGCAAGCGTTCACACAGTGTAGCTGGTGTTACGTATCAAAGAGTAGATCTAAAGCAGATGGGAGCTTGGCAAGTGTTGCTCAACGAAGCGGATTGGGTCATCGATTGTGTGGGGATCTTGTGGCCTGATCGCAAAAGACAGTTGAATTATCAAAATGCTAGTATTCAACCAGGTAAACAGATCATTACGACCATCAAAACAAGTGAGACCAAATTTTTGTTCATTTCCGCTAATGCGGGACCGCCAGCTTATTTAAAAGCTAAGCGGGCCGTTGAAAAATACGCACGTCAAGTTCTAGGCAAGCGTGCCTATGTTGTATATCCCGGCTTGATCTATGATCGTACTAAAAAGAGTACTTATTATTTAGGCAAGATCTTACACGTAATTACAGCTTTGCCTGGGCTAAAGAGGTATCGTCCGGTCGAACGAAAAATACTGGCGCAAGCGATCGAAAAAATTTTACAGGGGGAAACGAGCGAGTTTGAAATGTTTCGCAAATGATATGTTATGTTTTATTACATTTCCAGGGCGTGATTTTACTAGTGTTAATTTAATTATAAATGCTTTTGTTTTAGGGTTTTAAAGGGGGGGGGGATTTTGATTAGTAACATGCTACAAAAATTAATCAAAAATTAATTTTATTTTTGGAATTTGAGATAAACCCCGTTTTTATAGGCTTTTTTAATAGTATTATGATACGAAATCTAAGTTCTATATTATGGCTTTGATTTCCATGTACTATCTTCTGACAAAAGTTGTGCTATAATAATTTTATATTAAATTCTAGTAAAGGGGAGTTCCCATGAAGAAGTTTATTGCAATGTTAAGTGCAGTGTTTGGATTATTTATGTTGGGTGTTTTCTCCCAGCCACAGATCCAAGCTGCATCAGAAAAGACATATACGATCGACACGGATGTGACTTTCCCGCCGTTTGTGTATGCCAACACAGAGAATAAGTATGTGGGGATCGATTTAGATCTTTTACGTGCAATTGCTAAAGAAGAGGGTTTTAAAGTTAAGATCCGCCCCGTTGGCTTCAACGCTGCTGTTCAATCCGTAAGTGCTGGCCAAGCCGATGGGATGATCGCTGGGATGTCGATCACAGAAGAACGGAAGCAAAAATTTGATTTTTCTGATCCATACTATTCAGCTGGGATCGTAATGGCGGTCAAAGATGGTAGTGGAATCAAATCTCTATCTGAATTGAAGGGTAAAAAAGTTGCCGTTAAGACTGGAACAGCAGGGGCTGATTATGCTAATTCGATCAAGGATAAATACGGTTTTGAGATCGTAACATTCGATGATTCTGATGGTGTGTACAATGATGTCATCAATGGTAACTCTGCTGCTTGCTTTGAAGATAGTGCTGTGATGTATTATGCGATCAAAAATGGCTTAGATCTAAAAGTTGTAACTAAGCCAGCTAATACGACAGAAACGGGTTTTGCTGTTAAAAAGGGCCAAAACCAAGAGCTACTCAAGATGTTCAATGAAGGTCTAGCTAAGTTGAAAGCTAATGGTGAGTATGATAAGATCATCAAAAAATATACAGAAGGTAAAGCAACTTCTAAAACTAAAGTCAAATCACAAACAGAAACGGCTGAAGATCGAACAGTTTTAGGTATCTTAAAAGAAAACAAAGATGCCTTTATCTCAGGGATCATTGAGACGCTGAAGTTGACCGTTGTGGGTATCTTTTGTGCCACGATCTTTGGTATCTTTGTCGGTCTGTTAGGTGTCGTACCAAACAAATTCTGCCGTGGACTTTCAACAACGATCATATACATCTTCCGTGGGTTACCATTGATCGTGTTGGCACTGTTCATCTATAATGGTGTCCCAAGCTTGATCGGTAGCAAAGTGCCAGCCTTCTTAGCTGGTGTTATCACGTTGATGTTAAATGAAGGTGCCTATACTGCTGCCTTTGTTAAAGGTGGGATCGAATCGGTCGATAAAGGGCAGATGGAAGCCGCACGTAGTTTAGGGATGCCGTTTGGTAAATCGATGCGTCGGGTCATCTTACCTCAAGGGATCAAGATCATGGTCCCATCGTTTATCAACCAATTCATCATTACCTTAAAAGATACCTCGATCTTATCTGTTATCGGGTTACTTGAACTTACTCAGACTGGTAAGATCATTATCGCACGAAACCTCGAAGGCTTTAGAGTGTGGGCGATCGTTGCGGTGATCTATCTAGTCATCATTACAGTTTTAACGCTTCTTTCGAAGTGGATCGAACGGAGGATCAATAATTAATGACAGATTTAAAAGTAGATGTTACGAATTTAAAGAAAAACTACGGCTCAAATCAAGTGTTAAAGGGCATTGATTTTAAAGTTGCGAATAATGAAGTGGTCGTTTTGATCGGGCCTTCTGGTTCAGGGAAGAGTACTTTATTGCGTTGCTTGAATAAGCTCGAAGAACCAACTTCCGGGTCGATCGTGATCGATGGGCATGATATCAGTGATCCTAAGACAAATATCGATAAAGCCCGTGAAAATATCGGGATGGTATTCCAACATTTTAACTTGTTCAACAATTTGAGTGTGGGTGAAAACATCATGCTAGCACCGGTTGAGTTGGGCAAGGCTAATAAGGATGAAGCGATGACGACTGCTAAACAGTTACTGGAAACGGTCGGTTTAGCTGATAAGTTCGATGCGATGCCAGCCTCACTTTCCGGGGGACAAAAGCAACGGGTCGCGATCGCGCGTGCTTTGGCGATGAATCCAGATATCATGTTGTTTGACGAACCGACCTCAGCGCTTGACCCCGAAATGGTCGGTGATGTTTTGGAAGTTATGAAAGATCTAGCTAAAGATGGGATGACGATGGTCGTTGTGACCCACGAAATGGGCTTTGCCAAAGAAGTGGCTGATCGTGTTGTCTTCATGGCTGAGGGTCATGTTGTCGAAGAAGGACGTCCCGAAGCGATCTTTGAAGATCCCCAAAATGAACGGACTAAAGCGTTCTTGGAAAAAGTTATCAATATCTAATGTAGAGAGTTCTGCTGGAATATTGGCAGAACTTTTTATATTTTTTGGCAGATACCTATGTAAAAAAATATTGATATATACTATAATGAAAGAGCTTTGGTAAAGCAAAAAATTTTTAGGGGGGATCGAAGTGACGCAAGCGATTCTAGTCATGCACGAAAAAAACGGGGATTATTACCGGATGAACAAAACTTCTTTTGAAAAGTTACCGGTGATCGGTGAGCATATTTATAATAGTGACGGTCTGACTTATCTGATTGAAGACGTGGTATCTTTAGCCGGATATGAGTCGACTAAAGCAGTTACGGCGATCCTCGTAGTTAAACCGACTGCTAAGACTGATCCAGTCAGTGAACTTTACGGCTTGGATCCTGAAAAAGACTTTGAAATGTAATTAAAAAGTGAACTGCTCAAGGTAGTTCACTTTTTTGCTTGGGTTTGTAATTTGAAGTTATTTTTGCTAGAGTGTAAATATTATGATGACAGGAGTGATGAATATGGTAGCAGATCCTGAGCTGCCTGCTTCATGGCGCAAAACCTTTATGACCCTCTGGTTAGGGTGTTTTATGACGGGGTTGAATTTTTCGATGACGATGCCATTTATGGCGCTCTATATTGAAACCTTGCATCCCTATGGAAAATTTGAATTGAACTTATATGCGGGCCTAGCCTTTGCTGTTACATATCTAGCCCAGGCGATCGTTTCACCACTGTGGGGCAATCTTGCCGATCAAAAAGGACGCAAACTCATGTGTTTACGAGCTTCTGGGGTGATGACTTTTACGATCTTTGCTGTTGGCTTAGTCCACCATGCTTGGACGATCGTATTATTGCGCTTCGTTCAAGGAGCTTTTTCTGGTTATATCAATAATGCGACTGCTTTTATGGCAGGCGAGACCCCGCATAATCGTTCTGGGGCTGTGATGGCAAATATGATGACTGCCAACGTGACGGGGAATTTGCTCGGCCCTTTAGTTGGTGGTCTATTAGCTGGTTTTGCTGGCTATCGAGTAACGTTTTTTGTTTGCGGGGCGATGATGGGGATCGTCTTTTTGCTGACCTTATTTAATACAAAAGAGCATTTTACGCCGATCCCAGCTAAAAAGATGAAACCGATGAAAGAGATCTTTGCACAGTTAGAAAACAAACAGTTGATCATTGCAATGTTTATCACGACGCTGTTTATCCAATCGGCCTTGATGTCGATCGCGCCGATCGTCAGTTTGTTGGTCAAATCATTGATGCACGGTACGGGTAATGTATCCTTTGTCAGTGGGGTCGTAGCGGCAATGCCTGGTTTTGGGACGTTGTTAGTCGCTTCACGCTTAGGTGTCAAGATGGATAAGATCGGACCACTAAAAGTATTAGTCTTTGGCTTAGTGGCTGCTATGGTAGTCTTTTTGCCGATGTATTTTGTGACGTCACCGTGGAGTTTAGGCTTTTGGCGCTTCTTATTGGGGATCGCTAATGCAGCGTTATTACCAGCAGTTCAAACGGTCTTGACGGTCAGTGTTCCACGGGAAGCCTTTGGGCGCATCTTTAGTTATAATCAGTCATTTCAAGCGGCTGGGGCGATGCTTGGTTCAATGATGGGGTCGCTCATCTCGGGTCTGTTCGACTATCAAGCGGTCTTCTTGGTAACAGCAGCCTTGATGGTATTGAACTTGCTTTTGATCTGGAAAGTTCACCGTCCACTTGAAAACGAAGAATAATCAAAGCGCAAAGCACCAAGGACCTCATCACGATATTGGTGAGATCCTTGGTGCTTTGTCTCATACTATTCAAATGAGAGCTCCAATAAGTACATATTTTTCTCGGTCAAATGTGATGTTGTAGCCCAAATTTCATGATGATCGATGTAGTCGTGACCAGCTAGTTGCCAAAAGCTGTCTAAAAGATCACCGTTTTGAGCTAAAAAATCATCAGTCAGACAATTGACCATTAATTTGTTGTCAGGAAAATAAATATTTGCATCAGCGACTTTGACCGCATCTTTGAAAAAGATCTGGATCACATTGTCATAACGTGATCTCAAAGCAAAGATCTTTTCAGGATGGCGCTTCAAATATGATAAAACGTTGAAAATCGAATCAGAATTACTTGCCAAAAATACTACCCCCATTGTCTATCAACATTTTAGCATAATCATTTGAATTATGGTTGCGAGAAGTTTTAGGTAAAATGTTTTGCATGTTGGCGTGGTAAATCTATAATAGAGATAGGTGTTTTTAGAAAAAAAGAGTTGGTGAAAATAGTGATACATTTTTATTTAGTCCGCCACGGACAGACGCGTTTGAATCGATCACGCCGATTGCAGGGGACAACGAATTCTCCGTTGACCAAAAAAGGGATCCGCATGGCCAAGCGGCTAGGCAAAGAGTTGGAAAATATCCGGTTTGAGGCTGTTTATACGAGTGATCTTCAGCGGACCCAAGAAACAGCGCGCTATATTCTCGCGGAAAATAAACAGGGTTATCCACCGATCTATAGTGATCCCGATCTGCGTGAATTGAGTTTTGGTAAATTTGAAGAAGCCAATAATTTTACGATGGTCCCTACAGCTTTGCGAACGCTAGGGTTGCGCAAGATCTTGCGGGCTTTTGCCAATGAAGAGCACGTCTCTGAGTTGACCGAGCTTTTTCGGACGATGGATGGTGAAGAAGAGATCGAGACTTCAGTTCACCTCGAACAGCGCTTTACCCGAGCTTTAAAGACGATCGCCTGTGAATATGAAGGCAAAGATTGCAATATTTTGATCGTAACGCATGGTTTGATCTTGTCGAATTTCTTAGAGTCGTTGAACGGCGATGTACCGCTATTTTTAGTCGACAATTCGCGGGCTAGTCGGGTAGACTATGCTGATGGTAAATTCGAGATCATCTATATCAATCAATTGAAACAAGAGGAAAATCGAGCATGAACGAAAAGACAGCTGCCTTACTACACCAGCTGGTAGACCAAAAGATCGTCCCTGGGGTCTCCTATGCTATGATCTGCCAAGACGATATCCAAACTGAAGTCTTTGGCAATAAGCAACTAGTTCCAACGGTAAAACCACTAGAAGAGGGAGCTTTATATGATCTGGCTTCGTTGACGAAGGTCATTGGGACGACGACGGTGATCTTACAGCTGTTAGAGGCAAAAAAACTACGATTAGACGATCGGGTCGCTAAATATTTACCGCGGTTCACCGATCAAAGGGTGACTCTACGCCACTTATTGACCCACACGTCTGCTCTTAGTGGTTACATAAAAAATCGTGATCAATTACCACCAGCGGAATTAATGGCGGCTTTATATACTTTGAAGCCAGCTGCTTGGTTGGGGAAAAAGGTCGTTTATGCAGATATCGGGCTGATCTTACTCGGACAGATCATCGAAGCTTTTTACCACCGACCGGTACAAGCGGTGATCACGACTGAGGTCTTACGGCCATTAGGCATGAAAGCTTCGACCTTTACTCCGGAAAAAAAGCAGTGTGTGCCCACTGAGTTAACGGCGACTAGAGGCTTGATCCAAGGTGAAGTCCATGATCCTAAGGCTTTTATTTTGGGTGAGCATTGTGGGTCGGCAGGGTTATTTTCTAATTTGGCCGATCTGGTGAAATTTGCTAAATGGATGCTTGCTCCCCAAACGATCCCGGGAGTGTTAGCGCCAGAAACGGTCGCGATGCTCTATGCTGATCATACTCCGACCCACGATCTTGGTCGTTCACTGGGCTGGGATCTGCGCTATGATCGCAATAACACGCCTTGTCTCTATCATACTGGATTTACTGGGACTTTTATGTTACTTGATCAAAAAGGGAAAAATGCCTTGATCGTTTTATCAAATCGCGTGCATCCAAGTGCTGATAATGAAGTGTTTTTAGAATGGCGTGATAAGATCATCGCAACGTATCTGGCAGAAAAGGACTGAGTGGAAAAGGTTTACAATTTATATGAGTGTGATAGAATAAAAGTATAGACTTTTAGATGAGGCGATGATGAATATGAGTAGTGAACCATTATTTTTAGAACCATATTTTCAAGAAAAAATTTGGGGTGGCGACCGGTTATATACCGAGTACGGTTATCAGATCCCAAGTGATCATACAGGCGAATGTTGGGCGATCTCAGCGCACCAACATGGACCAGCGATCGTTGAAAATGGACCATATAAAGGTTTGACTTTGACGGAGGTCTGGGATAAGCACCGTGAAGTTTTTGGTGATGCTAAGGGCGATGTTTTCCCACTATTGACGAAGATCTTGGATGCTAAAGCCGATCTTTCCGTACAAGTCCACCCCGATGATGCTTATGCTAAAGAACATGAAGGTGAATTGGGCAAGACCGAATGCTGGTATGTATTGGCTGCCGATGAAGGAGCTCAGATGTATTACGGTCATCATGCTAAGACGCGTGAAGAGTTAGCTGAGATGATCGAAAATAAACAATGGGATAAGTTGTTACGCAAGATCCCAGTCAAAGCCGGTGATTTCCTATATGTTCCAGCCGGTACGATCCATGCGATCGGTAAAGGGATCATGGTCCTAGAGACGCAACAAAGTTCAGATACGACTTATCGCTTGTATGATTTTGATCGGGTCGATAAAACGACTGGTAAAAAGCGGGAGTTGCATTTGAAGCAATCGATCGATATGACCAACGTTCCCCATGTTGATCCTAAATTGGATATTCAAACGACTGTAACAGGGGATAAAAAAGTTACCCGTTTTGTCGATACTGATTTCTTTGCCGTTTATAAATGGGAGATCGATGGTAGTGCGACCTTTGAACGCCAGCAAGCACCATATACACTGTCCTCAGTCTTAGATGGAAACGGCCAGTTGGAAGTAGAGGGTCGTACCTATGAACTCAAGAAGGGGATGCATTTTATCTTACCTTATGCCGTTAAATCTTGGACGTTGGCTGGAAAGATGATGTTGATTGCTTCTGAACCGGGTAAAAAAGCATAGTTAAAGTTGAAAAGTCGGGTGTCCGTCAACTGATATGGATAGACCCGTACGGCACTTCCTACAGAAATGTGGGAAGTGTTTTTTTTACGCAAAAAACTGGTATGGAATTTTTATCCATACCAGAAAGTGTACACCCAACATTTTGGTTAATATGTTGGTTTGATTTTTAGTTCTTCTTGAGCAGTTAGATCAGCTTCAGGATACTTACGCTTCAAAGCTGTCAGTAAGATCCGCTTAGCCAATTCACCGTTGCGGGCTAAGATCGGGCCGTGGAAGTAAGAACAGTAGACATTCTTATAGATCGCACCTTCACCCTGGTCTTTACCGTTGTTACCGTGGCCACTGATGACTTTTCCTAAAGGACGTTCATCTTTACCGAGATAGGTGACACCATTGTGGTTTTCAAAACCATGGTATTTTTGCCCTGTTTCTTCGTTTTCGATCACGATATCGCCGATGAAGCGGTTATTGTCTTGGCTTTCGGTGTAATGATCAAGTGCGGAGATCCCCTCGATGCGCTCGCCATTTGCCCCGATATAATATTTACCTAGTAATTGGTAGCCCCCACAGATCGCAAGCATTGGACCGCCGTCTTCGATATAATCAGTCAAAGCTTGTTTTTTGGCTTGGATATCCTTAGAAACGATGACTTGCTCATAATCTTGACCACCACCGAAAAAGGCAATGTCGAATTTCGTAGCATCAAACGGTTGGTCAAGTGAGATAACTTCTGAAGTCAACTCGATATCCATCTGTTTAGCATAGTATTCTAAGACTAAAACATTACCGATATCACCATAAGTGTTCAGTAGATCGCCATAAAGGTGTGCTAAGTGAAGTTGGTATTTCATATTAATCCATGCCTCCCTTGATATAGCCTTCATCTGCTAAAAGTTTCCGTAATTGCAAGACTGCAGTGTAGGTTGCTAGTACGTAGATGTGTTCTGTTGGCATCGTTTTGAGATAAGCTAAGACGTCTTTTAGACTTTCACGTTGCGCAAAGTTTTCTTCGGGAACACCAGCTACGCGCAACCGGAATGTGATGTCTTTGTAACGTTCACCCCCGGTCAAGACACTAGGGATCTTGTCAAATGGTAAGTTTTCAAAATCACCATCCCAGATCCAGCTCGTATCGATCCCGTCAGCGTAATTGGCATTCAACAAGACTGCCAGTGAAAATGGTTTATCATCGGTCTTGATCATTTCTAAAACTTGGTCAAGGCCAACTGGGTTTTTGACCAAGATCATAGTCACTTCTTTGCCATCAAGATCGATAACTTCTTGACGTCCAAAGACCTTTTCGTCATTTTGACTGAGCGCTTGGCAGATCGTTTCGGGTTCGACATCTAGCTGTGAGCCGACTGCATAAGCGGCTAGGGCGTTATAGATGTTGTAAGTCCCACCGATGTGCAACTCAACTTCATGTCCATTGATCGTAAATTTAGAAGATTGTGGAGTTTGAGCACTGATCTGATCGACTTTGTAAGTCAATTCAGGGCGCTTGAAGCCACAATGCGGGCAGAAGTATTTACCTAAGTTGCTGTAAGAACGGTATTTGAAATGCAAGATATGTTGACAACTAGGACACAACAGCCCATCGGTGTTAGCTGGTGCGAGTTGGTCTTTTTCAGCTTTATCTGCAAAACCGTAATAAATAACTTTATTAGGTAGTTCCTTACTATTAAATATAGGTGCATCTCCATTTGCAAGAACAAGTGCGTCAGGATGCATCAACACACCTTTTAAGATCTTGTCATAAGTCGTGTAGATCTCACCATAGCGATCCATTTGATCACGGAAAAGGTTAGTCAACACGAACATTTTTGGTTTGATATATTCACAGACGATCGGCACATTGGCCTCATCGGTTTCAAGGACAGCGAGCTTTTTGCCAGAGCTCGTTTTTTGAGCTGTCAAAAAGGCGGTCACGATCCCTTGTTTCATATTAGAACCGCTCTTATTAGTCAAAACATTACCGTATTTAGCTTGGAGCACTTTTACGGTCAAAGCGGTCGTCAGTGTTTTACCATTGGTCCCAGTGATGATCACGATCTCGTAATCTTTAGCTAAAGCTTTTAAAACATCAGGATCAATTTTTAAAGTTAATTTACCAGGCAGAGAGGTCCCACCGTGCATAAAGTTATGCAAGAACCAGTGAGAAGTTTTACCCGCAGTAATTGCGATTGAACTTTTAAATGACATGAAATTTCCTCCGATTTTTTTATGTCAACTTGTATCTTACCATAAAATCTAGATCAGTGCGCAGAAAAACGGGTCGAGCCTAGCTGATAGCAACATCTAACAAATTTATTAATGAAATTTACGCATAAATCATATATACTAGTTTAGGAACTATTAAAAGGATGGTGGCGTTAGTGGCACAGCTTTTTTTCCGCTATGGAGCAATGAACAGCGGCAAGACGATCGAGATCTTAAAAGTCGCCCATAATTATGAAGAGCAAGATAAAAGCGTAATTATTATGACTAGTGGCTTGGATGACCGCGATGAAGTCGGTTATGTTTCGAGCCGGATTGGCCTTAAGCGTAAGGCATTTCCGATCTTTGAGGAAGATGACCTTTTGGCTAAGGTCAAAGAACTAGACCCAAACGCTGCATGTGTTTTGGTCGATGAAGCTCAATTTTTGAGTAAGCATCATGTTTTAGAATTAACACGGGTGGTCGATGAATTAAATATCCCCGTGATGACATTTGGCTTGAAAAATGATTTCCGTAATGAACTTTTTGAAGGTTCAAAATATTTACTACTATATGCGGATAAGATCGAAGAGATGAAAACGATCTGCTGGTTCTGCAACAAAAAAGCGATCATGAACTTACGGGTCAATGATGGCAAGCCTGTTTATGATGGCAAGCAGATCGAGATCGGTGGCAATGAATCTTACTATCCGGTGTGCCGTAAACATTACGTCGCGCCACCAACTGATACAAACAATACTATTAAATAAGGAGAATTTTATGGATAAGTTATTTGACAGATTGCAAATGCTTGAAGATCGGTATGAAGAACTCGGCGAATTGCTCTCTGATCCGGATGTGATCGCAGATACTAAGCGCTTTATGGAACTTTCAAAAGAGATGGCCGATCTGCGTGAAACAGTCGAAAAGTATAACAAATATAAGCAAGTCATCCAACAGATCAAAGATGACGAAGAGATGCTCAGTGCTGGACTTGACGATGATGAAATGACAACGATGGTCAAAGAAGAATTGGCAAGTTCAAAGACTGAAAAAGAACAATTAGAAGAAGAGATCAAGATCTTACTTCTACCTAAGGACCCTAACGATGATAAAAACATCATCATGGAGATCCGTGGCGCTGCTGGTGGGGATGAAGCGAGTCTATTTGCGGGCGATCTATTCACGATGTACAGCAAGTATGCTGAACATCAAGGGTGGAACATTGAAGTTATCGACAAGACGATGACAGAAGTAGGTGGTTTCAAGGAAATCGCATTGCTCATCAATGGTCGAAGCGTTTACTCTAAGTTGAAATATGAATCTGGGGCTCACCGTGTTCAACGGATCCCTGTAACTGAATCTCAAGGTCGAGTGCATACCTCAACGGCTACTGTAGTTGTCATGCCCGAAGAAGAAGATGTTGAGATCGAGATCGATCCAAAAGATATCAGAGTTGACGTTTACCGCGCTTCTGGTGCCGGTGGTCAGCATATCAACAAGACATCTTCAGCTGTGCGGATGACTCACTTGCCAACGGGGATCGTTGTTGCTATGCAAGATCAACGTTCACAACAACAAAACCGTGAAAAAGCAATGAAGATCTTGCGCGCACGTGTCTATGACTATTATGCTGCCCAAGAGCAAAGTGCTTATGACGAAAACCGTAAATCTGCTGTCGGTACTGGGGATCGTTCTGAACGGATCAGAACTTACAACTATCCACAAAACCGCGTGACTGATCACCGGATCGGCTTGAGCTTGAACAAGCTTGACCGGATCATGAACGGTGAATTAGAAGATGTGATCGATGCTTTAGTTCTTTACGATCAAACTAAAGCCTTAGAAGAATTACAAAATGGATAAAATGACAGTTTTTAAAGCTCAGCAATGGGCTTTTTCTTTTATCAAAGATCATGGGAAAGATCCAAGTGCCGCTGATCTGCTCTTGCAAGGCCAGATGAATTGGAGTACAACAGAGATGTTGATGAACTATCAGACGCAATTGTCAGCTGAACAATTAGAGCGCTTTTTTACCAATGTCAAATTATACTGCCAAGATCACCCAGCCCAATATTTGCTAGGAAAAGCTAACTTTTTTGGCTTGGAGTTCAAAGTCAGCGAAGCAACCTTGATCCCACGACCAGAGACAGAAGAATTGGTCGAGTGGATCTTGGAAGCCGAGCCTAAAACTTCGCTGCGGGTCTTAGATATCGGGACTGGTACCGGAGCGATCGGGCTAAGTTTGAAACATGAACGTCCTGCTTGGGAAGTGACTTTAAGTGATATTTCTTCCCAAGCCCTAGCAGTTGCTAAAGAAAACAAGCAAGCCTTGAAGCTAGAGGCCACGTTGATCGAAAGTGATCTTTTCCAAAATATCACGGGCAAATTTGATGTGATCGTCTCAAATCCCCCGTATATTGCCGAATCAGAGGCAGAATTAATGGATAAAAGTGTTTTAGAGCATGAACCTAAAACGGCTTTATTTGCGCCAGATGAAGGCTTATATCTTTATAAGAAATTAGCTGAAAAGCTCAGCCAACATCTGACAGAACACGGTAAGCTCTATTTAGAGATCGGCTTTCAACAAGGTCCAAGTGTAGTCGAGATCTTTAGCCAAGCTTATCCGACAGCTAAAGTCGAATTACGCCAGGATATCACCGGACATGACCGGATGGTAAAAGTGAGTTTTTAATAGAAAAGAGGAAATAATAGTGCTGATAACTGAGATCTATACACCAGATAAAGTTGCTTTGGCCGCTAAAGAACTACAGTTGGGCGAGTTGGTCGCTTTTCCGACTGAGACCGTTTATGGGCTAGGGGCCGATGCAACTAACGCTCAAGCGGTCAAACGCGTTTATCTTGCTAAAGGACGTCCGTCAGATAATCCTTTGATCGTGACGGTTTGTTCACGGGAAATGGTCGAACGCTACGTCGAAAAATTGCCTACAGCAGCCCAAAAATTGATGGATGCCTTTTGGCCGGGCTCGTTGACAATCATTTTGCCGATTAAACCCGATTCACTGCCCGATGCAGTCACGGGTGGCTTAAAGACCGCGGCCTTTCGGATGCCTGACAATCAAACAACGCTAGAATTGATCAAAGAAGCTGGAGTCCCATTAGTTGGACCATCAGCTAACTCTTCGGGCAAACCGAGCCCTACGACAGCCGAACACGTCTTTCATGACTTGGAAGGTAAGATCAAAGGGATCGTTGATGATGGTCCGACTACGGTTGGGGTCGAATCCACGATCGTTGACTTAAGTACCGCTGTGCCGACTGTTTTGCGTCCAGGAGCAGTCACACCCGAGCAGATCAGCGAAATTTTAGGTTGTGAAGTGCGTTCAGATAAGCATCATGTTGGTCAAGCCGAGACACCTAAAGCTCCCGGGATGAAATACAAGCACTATGCTCCTGATGCTCAGGTCTTGATCGTAAATGCTGCTGAGTGGGAAGAAGCTTTGGCTTGGGCTAAGGCACAAACGGCTAAGATCGGCGTGATGGCTTTTGAGCCAGAAGTAGCTAAAGTGTCTAAGCTACCAGAAAATATCGCAGGCTACTCATTAGGCACAAACGTCAAGAGTGCTAGCAGTCGGCTCTTTTCGGGTCTCAGAACTTTTGATAGCCAAGACTACATTTTATGTGCAGGCGTTGCCGAGACAGGTTTAGGTGAAGCTTATATGAACCGCTTAAAGAAAGCAGCTGGAAATGTTTTCTTTAAGGAATTCAGTAAGAATAAATAATTTAACGCGAATAGTAGCAAATAGGCGCGTTTTCGGCTAAAATAAGTAGCAGAGCTAGACAAAGGAGGAATTTTAACAATGGGTAAATTTGAAGTCTTAGATCATCCATTGATCCAACATAAACTAACGATCATTCGCGACAAGGATTGCGGGACACGGGAATTTCGTCAATGTGTCGATGAGATCGCAACTTTGATGGCATATGAAGTTTCACGTGAGATGCCGTTAGAAGATGTTGAGATCGAAACACCGATGGGCAAGACATACAAAAAACGTTTGGCTGGTAAGAAAGTCGTCGTTGTACCGATCTTACGGGCTGGACTTGGGATGGTAGAAGGTATTTTGAATCTTATCCCTGCTGCTAAAGTTGGTCACATTGGGATGTATCGTGATGAAGAAACGATGCAACCACACGAATATTTCGTTAAGATGCCTAGCGATCTAGCTAGTCGAGAAGTTTTTGTGGTCGAT
The DNA here is from genome assembly GCF_040226755.1 of Ligilactobacillus sp. RTP31139st1_D10_RTP31139_211217. Classification (NCBI taxonomy): domain Bacteria; kingdom Bacillati; phylum Bacillota; class Bacilli; order Lactobacillales; family Lactobacillaceae; genus Ligilactobacillus; species Ligilactobacillus sp. RTP31139st1_D10_RTP31139_211217. The sequence continues at coordinate 173,176 of NZ_JBCOAR010000002.1, read as the reverse complement.
CCAATGTTGGCAACCGGTGGTTCAGCTATCATGGCTGTAGATGCTTTGAAGAAACGCGGTGCGCAATCGATCAAGTTTGTGTGTTTAGTTGCTGCGCCAGAAGGTGTGGAAGCTTTACGTAAAGCACATCCAGATATCGATATTTTCGCCGCTGCTTTAGATGATCGTCTTGATGAAAATGGTTATATTGTTCCTGGTTTAGGTGACGCGGGTGACCGCTTGTTTGGTACTAAGTAGACAAGTCACGCAATGTGTCGCGTAGTCTAAATTAGTCAAACGCTTTAAATACGGTTGTTGCTCCATTTCTCCAACTTTTGAAATAAATTCATTTTCGTTTTGAATTTTGGGGGATTTGGTGGTATTATTGCTTTTGTATTCAAAAATAGTTTTCTATCTATGCTTGAATCTTAATCTTATGGTTCGACCATTTTGTTCAACCGTATTGATCACAATTGAAAAGAGGTGAAACTTGGTGAATGAAGAAGCTCAAGTTTTGAAGCTTTTTGGTATTCCTTTTAATGTAGGTAACTGCCTTTCAGGACTGGTTTCAGCATTGATCGTCTTTGGGCTCGTCTTTTGGTTTTCACGCAGATTGCAAATGAAGCCAAAGGGTAAGCAGAATATGATCGAGTGGATGATCGATTTTACAAATGGGATCGTCAAAAGCTCCATGCCTGATGAACAGGGGAAAAAATATGGACTCCTTATTTTTACTCTCTTCTTGTTTATCTTTGTTTCTAACCAAATAGGATTGGCTATTCAGCTTCCAATTAATGGTGTAAACTACATTAAAAGTCCAACTGCTTCGCCCGCGACGACTTTGACATTAGCATTTCTAGTCTTGCTCTTGTCACATCTCATGGGGGTTGCGAAGTTTGGCTTTAAGGGATATGTCAAGAATTCGTACTTTAGTCCAATGCCGGCCTTATTCCCAATTAATGTTTTGGAACAATTTACGAATTTCTTGACCCTGGCATTACGTCTTTACGGTAACATCTATTCTGGTGAAGTGTTGTTGACTGTTATCTATGAACAGTTGGCTAAATCACATACACCGTGGACGTATTTACCAGCGATTCCACTCGAAATGATTTGGCAGGGATTTTCAATCTTTATTGGATCGATCCAAGCTTACGTTTTCGTAACATTGACAATGGTATATATTTCTCAAAAGGTCGAAAAAGAATAATTAACTTATAGGATTAATTTTAAGGAGGATTTTTATTATGACAACAGCTTTAGCTTTACTTGGTGCGGGTCTTGCCGCAGGTTTTGCTGCTATCGGTACAGGTGTTGGTAACGGTTTGGTTATCGCAAAAACTTTAGAAGGTATGTCTCGTCAACCTGAACTTTCAGGCCAATTACGGACAACAATGTTTATCGGGGTCGGTTTGATCGAAGCTGTGCCGATCATCGCTATCGTTATCTCATTCATGTTGATGGCTAAATAATCTCTGATCTATCAGTATAACTTTGTCACATTATTGAAAGATTAGGAGGTGTCAATGAATGAACTCAGCATTACTATTGGCTACTGCTGAAGGTGGTGTACAATGGGGCGACTTCTTATTTTATCTCTGTACTTTCTTGATTTTGATCGCACTCGTTAAGCATTTTGCTTGGGGACCTGTGACCGAAATGATGGAAAAACGGGCCGATAAGATCGCAAACGACATTGATTCGGCAGAAAATGCCCGTAAAAAAGCGGAAGAGCTCGCAGCTAAACGTGAATCAGCGCTTAAAGATTCTCATGTTGAAGCTTCAAAAATCATTGATCGTGCAAAGAAGAACGGTGAACAGCAAAAAGCTACCATCGTAAATTCGGCACAAGAAGAAGTCAGCACATTGAAAAAGAATGCTAAAAAAGACATTGAACAAGAACGCCAAGAAGCGCTCTCCAATGTTAAAAACGATGTAGCTGCTTTATCTGTTGAAATTGCTTCAAAGATCATTCAAAAGGAATTGAGTGCTAAGGACCAAGAAGCCTTGGTCGACTCTTATATCGAAGGGTTGGGGAAGCAAGATGGCATTAGATAAGCAAACAATAGCTAAACGTTATGGAAAAGCTTTGTTTGAAACAGCTAAGGAACAAGATGTTTTGACAGAAACTTCTAGTGAATTAGCTCAGATCAAACAAGTCTTGCAAGCAGAACCACAATTTGTTGATTTCATGACAAGTGCAGCAATAAAACATGATGCTAAGCTTGAAATGTTAAAAAATCTACAAAGTGGTACTTCTGAATTGACATCTAACTTGTTAGCGATGTTATACGATTACAGACGGATCGCCAATTTAGAAGATATTATTGATGAATTCAACAGATTAACTGATGAAGACGAAAAGACAGTCCGTGCAACGGTGACAACTGCGGTCGAGTTGGATCAAACTCGTAAAGATAAGATCGCAGCTTCCTTTGCTAAGGTAGTCGGAGCTAAAAAAGTAGAACTTGAAACAGTAGTTGATCCCGAGATCATTGGCGGGGTCGTCTTGAAATCAAGTAGCTATGTGTTTGATGGCTCCATCAAGTCGAAAATCGCAAACATTAAACGTCTGTTATTAAAATGATTTTTAAAGAGGTGAGACTTTTATGAGCATTAAGGCTGAGGAAATCAGTGCTCTTATCAAGCAACAATTAGCTAACTATAAAGACGAACTTACCGTTGATGAGGTTGGTACAGTTACTTACGTTGGTGACGGGATCGCTCGTGCTAATGGTCTTGATAATGCCCTTTCTGGTGAGCTTCTTCAATTCGAAGATGGTACATACGGAATGGCACAAAACTTAGAATCAAACGATGTCGGTATCGTTATCTTAGGTGCTTATAAAGGCATTCGTGAAGGCGATACGGTAAAACGTACCGGTAAGATCATGGAAGTCCCTGTTGGGGAAGCTTTGATCGGCCGTGTAGTAAACCCCTTAGGCCAACCGATCGACGGTTTAGGGGAGATAAAAACGGACAAGACTCGTCCGGTAGAACGTAAGGCTCCTGGCGTTATGGAACGTCAATCTGTTAATGAACCACTTCAAACAGGTATCAAAGCGATCGATGCACTTGTGCCGATCGGTCGTGGCCAACGTGAATTAGTTATCGGTGACCGTAAGACTGGTAAGACATCAGTTGCGGTCGATACGATCTTAAATCAAAAAGACCAAGACATGATCTGTATTTATGTCGCTATTGGTCAAAAGGAATCGACGGTTCGTACTCAAGTAGAAACATTGCGTAAATATGGTGCAATGGACTACACGATCGTTGTTTCAGCTGGGCCATCTTCACCAGCGCCATTGCTTTGGTTAGCTCCATATGCTGGGGCTGCTATGGGTGAAGAATTCATGTTCAACGGTAAGCATGTTTTGATCGTGTATGATGATCTTTCAAAACAAGCTGATGCTTACCGTGAACTTTCCTTGATCTTGAGACGTCCACCTGGTCGTGAAGCTTATCCTGGGGATGTTTTCTATCTTCACTCACGTTTGTTGGAACGTGCGGCTAAACTTAGTGATGAATTAGGTGGCGGTTCAATGACTGCTTTACCATTTATCGAAACTAAGGCTGGTGACGTTTCAGCTTATATTCCAACTAATGTTATCTCCATCACTGATGGTCAGATCTTCTTGGATAGCGATAACTTCTATTCTGGTATTCGTCCAGCTATCGATGCGGGTACTTCTGTTTCCCGTGTTGGTGGTTCGGCTCAGATCAAAGCGATGAAGAAAGTTGCTGGTACATTACGTTTGGACTTAGCTTCATATCGTGAATTAGAATCATTTGCACAATTTGGTTCTGATCTTGATGAAGCAACACAAGCTAAGTTGAATCGTGGTCGTCGGACAGTTGAAGTCTTGAAGCAACCACTTCACAAGCCACTTCCAGTTGAAAAGCAAGTCTTGATCTTATATGCTTTGACACACGGTTTCTTAGATTCTGTTGTTGTTGATGAGATCTTGCGTTATCAAGATGAAATGTTTGATTTCTTTGATAACAACCACAAAGATCTCTTAGATCACATTGCTAAGACTGGTCAATTACCAGACACAGATAAATTAGATACAGCAATCAAAGAATTTGCTGCTTCTTTCCAAGCAAATTCAAAATAAGAAAGGGTGGTGAGAGCTAATGCCAGCTTCTTTACAAGAAGTTAAGCGTCGAATCGTTTCGACTAAGAAAACTGGACAGATCACAAGTGCGATGCAAATGGTCTCGACTGCTAAGTTGAGTCAGATCCAAAAGCACTCTGTAAGTTATCAAGTTTATGCTTCGAAGATTCGTAGCGTGATTACCCATTTGGCACAATCTCATCTACTTGATTCTGCTTCAGCAGTTGAAAGTGGAAAAGACCAAGTGGGCAAACTCAACACCTTAGGTATGCTAAAACAACGTCCTGTGAAAAAGACCGGGATCGTCGTTGTGACTTCAGATCGTGGCTTGGTTGGTAGCTACAACAGCAACGTTATCAAACAAACGCTTGATCTGATCAAAGAAAACGGCCACACCAAAGATGATGTTGTGATCATCGCAGTTGGTGGTACCGGGGCTGAATTTTTCAGTAAACGTGGTTACAACGTTGCGTATGAATTTCGCGGTGTCAAAGACGTACCGACATTTAGAGAAGTACGTCCGATCGTTGAAGCTATCGTGACGATGTATAGCAATGGTCTGTACGATCAATTATTTGTTTGTTACAACCACTTTGTTAACACTTTGACCTCTATTTTCCGTGCTGAAAAGATGTTACCTATCACAGCTGAAAATATGGGTGATGATGACTTGACTGCACTTGATGAAGATCAAAAGTATCATATTGAATATGAAACAGAGCCTTCACGTGATGCGATCTTAGAAGTTATCTTGCCTCAATATGCGGAAAGTTTGGTTTATGGAGCTATTTTAGATGCTAAGACTTCTGAACATGCATCAAGTTCGACTGCGATGAAGTCAGCTTCTGATAACGCTAAAGATATTATTTCTGCGTTAGAACTTCAATATAACCGTGCACGTCAAAGTGCGATCACAACTGAAATTACGGAAATCACAGGTGCGCAAGCTGCCTTAGATTAGAACGATTAGGAGGAATTAACTAGATGAGTTACGGTAAAGTAGTTCAGGTAATCGGCCCAGTTGTCGATGTCCAATTCCCTCTTAGTGAATCCTTACCTGATATCAACAATGCTTTAACAGTTGAACGTGAAGATGGAACAAAATTGGTGATCGAAGTTGCTCTTGAATTGGGTGACGGCGTAATGCGTACGATCGCGATGGATTCCACTGATGGCCTTCAACGTGGGGCAAAAGTTGTTGATAACGGCGCAGCTATCAGCGTGCCCGTTGGTAATGATACTTTGGGACGTGTTTTCAACGTCTTAGGGGAAACAATTGATAATGGTCCAGAAATTAGTGCCGACCATCGCAGAGATCCTATCCACCGCGATGCGCCAGCTTATGACCAATTAAACACAAGTACAGAAATTCTTGAAACAGGGATCAAAGTTATCGACTTATTAGCTCCTTATATCAAGGGTGGTAAGATCGGTCTGTTCGGTGGTGCCGGTGTTGGTAAGACCGTTTTGATCCAAGAATTGATCCACAATATTGCACAAGAACATAACGGTATCTCCGTCTTTACTGGTGTTGGTGAACGTACACGTGAAGGTAATGACCTTTACTTTGAAATGAAGGAATCAGGCGTTTTAGAAAAAACAGCCATGGTCTTTGGTCAGATGAACGAGCCACCTGGAGCCCGGATGCGGGTTGCCTTGACTGGTTTGACGATCGCGGAATACTTCCGTGATGTTGAAGGCCAAGACGTGTTATTGTTTATCGATAACATTTTCCGCTTTACTCAAGCTGGTTCTGAAGTTTCCGCCTTGTTAGGCCGTATTCCATCTGCCGTTGGTTACCAACCAACATTGGCAACTGAAATGGGTCAATTGCAAGAACGTATCACTTCAACTAAGAAGGGTTCTGTTACATCTATCCAAGCCGTTTACGTGCCTGCCGATGACTATACTGACCCTGCGCCAGCAACGACCTTTGCTCACTTGGATGCTACAACTAACTTGGAACGTTCCTTGACTCAACAAGGTATCTACCCAGCTGTTGACCCATTGGCATCTACTTCAAGTGCTTTAGCACCTGAGATCGTGGGTGAAGAACATTACCGTGTAGCGACTGAAGTCCAACACGTATTACAACGTTACCGTGAATTACAAGATATCATTTCGATCTTAGGTATGGACGAATTATCTGATGAAGAAAAAGTTATCGTTTCACGTGCCCGCCGGATCCAATTCTTCTTGTCCCAAAACTTTAACGTTGCGGAACAATTTACTGGTGTTCCAGGTTCTTATGTACCAGTTGAAGAAACAGTTAAAGGCTTTAAAGAGATCCTTGAAGGTAAGTACGATGATCTTCCAGAAGATGCTTTCCGGAGCTGTGGTCCGATCGAAGATGTTGTGAAAAAAGCTGAACAGATGACACAAGGCAATTAAGGGGGTAGCGTCCAATGGATGAAAAACCTGTATTAACTGTCAATGTGGTTACGCCTGATGGATCAGTTTATGAAAATACAACTGATTTAGTGATCTGTACAACAACAGTCGGGCAAGTCGGTATCATGCCGAACCGCCTACCTTTGTTGGCATCACTGGCAATTGATAAAATCAGAGTCAAGACAGGTGAAGATACCTTTGATGAAGTCGCAGTTAGCGGTGGATTCATCGAATTTTCAAACAATGTTTTATCTGTAGTTGCATCAGCAGCTGAAAGAAAAGAAGAGATCGACACTTCACGGGCTGAACGGGCGCGTAAGCGTGCGGAGGCACGGATCGCTAAAGCTAAAGAAAACCACGATGATAATGAATTACAACGTGCTGAAGTTTCTTTACGTCGGGCGATCAACCGTTTGAGTGTTTCGAAGAAATAATCAAAAAGATCCTTGTCATTTTGGCAAGGATCTTTTTTTAACAACTGGGTAAGCATTTTATCTGATTTTTGCGTAGATATAGCTATATTTTTTTAGAGATTCGCCGTAAATGAGTGACTGAACTGAAAAATTATGCTATGATTATTTCGGATTGAGTAAAAGAGAAGAGGGAAAAAAGATGCAATATATAGGAATAATGGCGCTTTTGACGATCATCAGTCATTTTGTCTTTATCGCCTTGGCATTTGTGGGGCTCCAGTCTTTGAGACTCGATCGCTACATTGAACCGGCACGGCAAAATAGCTTCCGGCTTGTCTTAGTCATGGTCGCGGTAGCTCTTGGTTTTGCTTGCAGTTCGTTTTTTACGAGCTTTGTGGACAATGTGGTACATCTATCATATCTGATTTAAATAAATATAGTAATTTTCGGAGGAGTAACAATTGGAAAAGATTATTGTGCGTGGCGGGCATAGATTGAATGGAACAGTAGAGATCGAAGGAGCAAAAAATGCGGTCTTACCGATTTTAGCTGCGGGTATCTTACCAAGTGAAGGCCGCACCTTTTTAACAAATGTTCCGATCTTATCTGACGTTTATACGATGAACAATGTGATCCGCTTTTTAAACGTTAAGGTTGGTTTTGACGAAGAAAATAAAACGATTGCATTGGACGCAACTAATGAACTTTCTTATGAAGCACCATTTAAGTATGTCTCAAAGATGCGAGCATCGATCGTTGTTTTAGGACCACTTTTGGCGCGTTTAGGTCGTGCTAAAGTTGCGATGCCAGGTGGCTGTGCGATCGGTTCACGTCCGATCGACTTACATTTGAAAGGGCTTGAAGCTTTAGGGGCTGAGATCAACCGACATGATGGTTACATTGAAGCTTTTGCACCAAATGGACTCAAGGGTGCTAATATTTACCTTGATTTCCCAAGTGTTGGTGCAACGCAAAACATCATGATGGCAGCTACTTTAGCCAAAGGGACTACGATCATCGAAAATGTTGCGCGTGAACCAGAGATCGTTGACTTAGCTAACATTTTGAATAAAATGGGGGCTAAAGTCAAAGGTGCTGGGACTGAGACCTTGAAGATCACAGGGGTCGAGACTTTACATGGCACAGAACACGCGATCATCCAAGACCGGATCGAAGCCGGGACATTCATGGTGGCAGCTGCTTTGACTAAGGGTAATGTTTTGATCAAAGATGCCGTAGCTGAACATAACAAGCCGTTGATCTCTAAATTAGAAGAGATGGGCGTTCAAGTCTTAGAAGAAGAAAATGGTTTGCGTATCATTGGACCAGAACAATTGAAGCCAACAACGATCAAGACTTTACCACATCCAGGTTTCCCAACGGATATGCAACCACAATTTTCGATCTTGCAGTTAGCGGCTAAGGGTACGAGCATCTTGACCGAAACTGTTTTTGAAAATCGTTTCATGCACCTAGAAGAGATGCGTCGTATGAATGCTGACTTTAAGATCGAAGGTAATTCGGTCATCATTTACGGGCCAACTGATTTTTCAGGTGCTGAAGTAGCCGCAACTGATCTGCGGGCTGCTGCTGCCTTAGTTTTAGCTGGACTTTTGTCACGTGGGATCACTCAAGTCACACATTTACAATATTTGGATCGTGGTTATTACCACTTCCACCAAAAATTAGCTGCTTTAGGTGCAGAGATCAAACGGATCGACGATATCACAAACGAAGAATACGTTATTTCCAAGAAAAAGATCAAATAATAATTTTCAGGGCTGCAAGTTATCTTAGCAGCCTTTTTTAATAAAAAATTTTAAAATTAAACCAATTTGATTGGGGGAACACGGTTTTTCAGGTGCAATTAATATGCTATAATTGGCTGTGTGTATTTTAAAATGAATTGAACTGAGATCAACTCTCAGTCCTACTTACATGTTTAATTAAGAACAAAAGGAGAAAATTTTATGGCTAAAGATATCGGTATCGATCTAGGTACGGCAAATGTATTGATCAATGTCAAGGGTAAGGGCATTGTGCTAAATGAGCCTTCCGTTGTAGCTGTCGATACGCAAACTGGCCGGGTCCTAGCAGTGGGTTCGGAAGCCTACAAGATGGTCGGCAGAACACCAAGTAATATTCGTGCGATCCGCCCATTAAAAGATGGGGTCATTGCAGACTTTGACATGACAGAACAGATGTTATCGTATTTCATCAAGAAGTTAAATGTTAAAGGTGTGATGTCGAAGCCGGCCATTCTGATCTGCTGCCCAACTAATACGACTGACATTGAACGTAAAGCGATCCGTCAAGCCGCTGAAAAGTCTGGCGGGGGCGATGTTTATTTGGAAGAAGAGCCTAAAGTGGCGGCTGTCGGTGCAGGACTCGACATCTTCCAACCTTATGGCAATATGATCATTGATATCGGTGGTGGGACCAGTGATATTGCAGTCCTTTCCTTAGGTGATATCGTGATCAGTCGTTCTTTACGCAGTGCCGGTGATAAGTTGAACGCAAACATTGCTAATTACGTTCGCCAAGAATACGGTCTGATGATCGGTGAACATACAGCTGAAAAGATCAAGATCGAGATCGGCAGTGTCATCAAGGGTCACCGCAACAAGGAAATGACTGTGCGTGGCCGCGATGTCGTTAGCGGGTTACCAAAATCGATCCGCATCACGTCCGATGAAACGGTTGAGGCAATGCGTGACACGATGGATGCTATGATCGCAGCTGCTAAAGAAGTGTTGAGTGAAACTCCACCTGAACTTGCTTCTGATGTAATCGATCGTGGGATCGTGATCACTGGTGGTGGTGCCTTGCTTGACGGGATCGACACTTTATTTGCAGAAGAATTGACGATCCCAGTGATGATCGCAGACACACCACTTGATGATGTGGCAGTCGGTTCAGGTCAATTGCTCGAACAGATCGAAAAACTAAAAAAGAGTAAATAATGAAGATTTTTAGCAAGTTACTTATCTTACCGGTTAAGTTTTACCAAAAGGGGATCTCCCCCTTATTGCCACCGAGTTGTCGTTATTATCCGACCTGCTCAACTTATATGATCCAGGCGATCGAGAAACACGGCGCTTTATTGGGCTTGCTGATGGGATGTGCTCGTATTTTACGGTGTAATCCTTTCGTTAGAGGTGGCTATGATCCAGTTCCGGATCACTTTAGGTTACGTAGAAATAAAAATCCGAAAAAGTGAATTAACATAGGGGGATATACCTTGTCGAAAAAAGAACGTAATATTCAGATCATTGAAAATGAAAAGATGGTGAATGGTAATTTAGTCTTAGAATTGACGATCCAAGATGAAGTGATCGGTAGTGTCAAACAAGACGGAATGCGCTATATTGCCGTTTTATCCAATGGCGAAAAATTAAAGCTCAACTCAAGAAATGAAGCTGTTGACTATCTCTTGCGTGATTACCACTTACACCGCGGATAAGTTAATAAAAAAATAAGTTTGCCGACTGAGCCTTTCTTCAGTCGGCAAATTGTATATAATTAGTAGGAATCAAATAAAAGGAGTGACTTTTAATGGCGCGACAACAGTTCTTACACCGTGATGAAGACGATGATGCTCGTATCGACTGGGGCATTATCTTTTCGGTCCTTGTGTTAGCCGTGATCGGGATGATCTCGCTTTATGTTGCCTTGACCCATGATACAAGTACTGCTAGTGTGACTAGAACGATGATCACTCAGGCAATGTGGTACATCTTAGGGATCGGGGCTGTGATCTTTATCATGCAGTTTGATGCTGAACAGTTGTGGAAGATCGCCCCGTTGGCTTATGGACTAGGGATCTTCTTATTGATCTTAGTGCTATTCTTCTATAGTCGGCGAATGGCGATCCTAAACGGGGCCAAGAGTTGGTTTGCGATCGGCTCGTTATCATTTCAGCCTTCCGAAGTGATGAAACCTGCCTTTATTTTGATGATGGGGCGAGTCATTTCGCAACATAACAGTGAATATCCGGAACACACGACGCGTTCGGATTGGTTATTGTTAGGTAAACTCTTTGCGTGGACGATCCCAGTGGCAGTCCTCTTGAAGTTGCAAAATGACTTTGGGACGATGCTCGTGTTCTTTGCGATCTTAGGGGGGATGATCTTAGTTTCAGGTATCACCTGGAAAATCATTGCGCCGGTCGCGGGAGCCGTGACTGTTTTAGGTAGTTTAGCGATCTTTTTAGTTGTTTACGATAGGACTTTACTTGAAAAGATCGGTTTTCAGGCTTACCAGTTCAAACGGATCGATTCCTGGCTCGATCCTTCTGGAAGTACTAGTGGTAGTAGTTATCAGCTCTGGCAGAGTATGAAAGCGATCGGCTCAGGACAACTATTAGGTAAAGGCTTCAATGTTTCCAATGTTTATGTGCCGGTGCGCCAATCAGATATGATCTTTTCGGTCATTGGAGAAAACTTTGGCTTTATCGGTTGTTGTTTATTGATCTTTATCTACTTATTGTTGATCTTTCAAATGATCCAGGTGACTTTTGATACGAAAAATGAGTTTTATGCTTATATTTCGACTGGGGTCATCATGATGATCTTGTTCCACGTCTTTGAAAATATCGGGATGAACATCGGGCTCTTGCCTTTGACAGGTATTCCATTGCCATTTGTCAGTCAAGGGGGATCAGCTCTGATCGGGAACATGATCGGGGTCGGATTTGTGATGTCGATGCGTTATCACAATAAGAGTTATATGTTTAGTAATGGGACAGATTTTAGATAGGGTGAGTGTAAATGAAAAAATTTTATTGTTATGCACGTTGTAGTACCTGTAAAAAAGCCGAAAAATGGCTCTTGGAAAATCAAGTTCAATTTGACAAGCAAGATCTAGTTGCCGATCCTCCGACTAAAGAGGAGCTCTTAGCGATCTTTGCCAAAAGTGACCGACCATTGCGTTATTTCTTCAATACTAGTGGTCAAGACTATCGCAAGTTGAACTTAAAAGAAAAAGTTCCCACAATGACAAAAGAAGAAGCGGCAACGATGATGTCGGAAAATGGCAAACTCATCAAACGTCCGCTGATGGTCGATGAAAAGACCGTAACTTGTGGCTTTAAGCCTGAAGTTTATCAAGAAACTTGGCTTTGATCAAATAACCGTAATTCTAGCATGGTAAGCGTAGAATTACGGTTATTTTTTTCGCTTTAGGACGGCCTAGTGATGTATTTATTTTTACAGGGTGCTACTTTTTTATAAAAAATCCCCCAGCCGACAAGCAACTGGGGCACGCTTATCTATCGGTGGTCTTTCAACCAGTCATAGATAATGCTTGATACCAGATTGACTAGGATAGCCAAGATCAAGCTTAGGATTGTGGAGAGCATAGCATTCACCTCTCTCTTGTACTAATTGAAGTTGATCAGACTTCACGTACTTCTTTAGTATATTGACAGGTTGAAATAAATTTTATATGATAGTGGTGTGGAGAGCATGGATTCATCCTAGCTCTATAATGCAAGCTGATCACTTGCGAACCAGTTTTACCTTCTGACATATATTTGTCAGAGGGTAATTTTTTTGCACTAAAAAAGGCGCTCCGTCCGATGAATTGAGCGGGGGAGAAAATTTTTTATTTGGAGTATATATTTATTTTCCGTAAGAAATAAAAGCAGTATTATTGAGTAAATAAAGAAGAACTCGAGGCGAAATGTTCACCACAGTTTACATATAAATAATAAGAAGCAATTATGGTAAGAGTAAGGATCCAGAAACAGAGATAGGGGGATCATATACAGAAGTCTTGAAATTAGAAAGGACAGCCGTAAGAGATATTGATGCGTAGCTGAAACGTATTCGATAAATGCAGCGTTTAGTAAACAATAGAGGCCTTACTATGATACAAGATCCGCATCATAATAAGGCCTCTGTTATTCATACGGTGCTGACCGCATTGTCTTACACGCTTTATCTTTGTTCGGCAAATTTTTTAGCTTCACCGACAAGATGGATGAAGAGCTTTAAGGAATTCTCGTGGTCTTGGTAAAGTGTTTCGGGATGCCACTGAACACCTAAGAAATTAAAGTTCTTACCGACTGCCGCTTCTACGATCCCGTCTGAACTGTAAGCTACCGGGATCAACTCCGGAGAGATATCTTTTAGCGCTTGATGATGAAATGAATTTACGCGTGCCGAAGTGCCAAAGAAGTCTTGGATCAAGTTGTCTTCTTTGACTTCGATCGAATGTGTCAGTGCTTGCCAAGGTGCTGTCTGGTATTGGTTGTGCTTGACAGCTAGCTTATCGTAGTCGCTTAGATCTTGGTAGAGACTGCCACCTAAAAAGACATTCGCGAGTTGGAGTCCGCGACAGATACCTAAAGTTGGAAGATCGCGTTCATAGGCTTGACGTAAGAATTCGATCTCAAAAGCGTCAAGCGCTGAGTCGATCGCACCTAATTTTAAGCTGGGTTCTTCATCGTAAAAATAAGGATCGATATCTTTACCGCCGGGCAATAAGAGACCGTCGATCCGATCGATCAAAGTACTGATGCTCTCAAGTGAGCTCTTAGGTGGGATGATCACTGGGATCCCACCGGCTTTTTTAACGGCATCTAAATAGCCTTGCCCGATATAGGAGATAGGTAAGTTCGCGTGTTCGGGAATCAAGGCGCCGTTGAAATTTCCGATAATGCCAATGATTGGTTGCACGTAGATGCCTTCTTTCGTAAATATATTTTGAACAAGGTTTTCCAATTGAAAGTAATTCTCAATTAGACTACAATGATGATAGTATACTTATTTAGTTTAGCGGAGGAATGAAAAATGTCAACTCTTGAAGTAAAAAATCTCCACGTTTCGATCGATGGAAAAGAGATCTTGAAAGGCCTTGATCTTAAGATGCAGACGGGGGAGATCCATGCAATCATGGGCCCAAACGGAACTGGGAAGTCGACTTTATCAGAGGCGATCATGGGTAACCCAGCTTACACGATCACTAAAGGTGAGATCTTATTAGATGGTGAAAATATTTTGGATTGGGCAGTTGATGAACGTGCACGCGCAGGGCTCTTTTTAGCGATGCAATATCCAGCTGAGATTCCAGGGGTCACGAATGCTGAATTTATCCGCAGTGCGATCAATGCGCGTTTGCCTAAAGATGAACCGATCTCGATACGAAAATATCTAAAAGACCTCGAAGAAACGATGGCCTTTTTAGACATGCCATTTTCCATGGCAGAGCGCTACCTCAATGAAGGTTTCTCCGGTGGGGAAAAGAAACGCAATGAGATCTTGCAACTGATGATGATCAAGCCTAAATTTGCGATCTTAGATGAGATCGATTCTGGTTTGGATATCGATGCCTTAAAAGTCGTTTCTAAGGGGGTAAATGAGATGTGCAGTCCAGATTTTGGCTCGTTGATCATCACCCACTACCAACGACTCTTGAACTATATCGTACCAGATGTCGTGCATGTCATGATGGATGGTCGGATCGTAACGACTGGTGGCCCTGATCTAGCTAAGCGCTTGGAAGCAGAAGGCTATGCGGGTCTCCGTGATGAATTAGGGCTTGATATCAAGCTAGCAGAAGATAAAGCTTAGGTGGTGGCAAAAATGAGTGCATTAACAACACAAGCCCAGGCACTAGTAGAGTTTGGTAAGCAAACTAATGAGCCTAGCTGGTTTACCCAAAAAAGGACCCAAGCTTTAGAAAAAGCTCAAGAACTTGAGATGCCACGCTTTGAAAAAATCAAATATAAACGCTGGCCGATCGAAGTGACTAAGCCGGTGCAAGTGCTCCAAAATGACTTGCCTGAAGCTAAGGCAGCTGAGATCACGATCCAAAATAATGTTGTGGTCGAATTTGGGCAAACAACTGCTAAATTAGAACTCGATCCAGCATTAAAAGCTCAAGGGGTGATCGTCTGTGATTGGCAAACAGCTCTGCAAGAACATCCAGAACTCATCGAAGAGTATTTCATGGAAGCGGTCAAAGACGATGAAAATCGCTTGAATATGCAACATGTGGCTAACGTTACCAGTGGATTGTTGATCTACGTGCCTAAAAATGTCGTCCTAGAAGAACCATTGACGTCGTATTTCATTCAAGATGCTACAACGGAACAAGACTTTGTGCACCATGTTTTATTGATCGCTGATGTCAACAGTGAAGTCTCATATTTGGAGAATTTGCAGACTTACGGTGAACAAAAGACAACAGCCAGCGTGATCGTGGAAGTCTTTGCCAAGGCGGGTAGTCACGTAAAATTTGCCAGTGTCGATCGCTTGGGTAAAAATACGACCGCCTATCTCAATCGCCGGGGGCATTTGGAGCAAGATGCTAAGATCGACTGGTCGATGGGGATGATGAATGACGGTAATATCGTTGGTGACTTTGATTCTGATCTGATCGGTGATGGTTCTCACGCCGAAACTAAAGTCGTTGCGATCTCAACGGGTAAACAAGTCCAAGGGATCGATACCCGCGTGACAAACTATGGTAGACATTCGATCGGCCACATTCTCCAACACGGAGTCATCTTATCGCGGTCATCGCTAGTCTTTAACGGGATCGGCCACATCATTCATGGTGCCAAGGGAGCCGATGCGCAACAGGAAAGTCGGGTCTTGATGCTTTCGACTAAAGCGCGTGGCGATGCCAATCCGATCTTATTGATCGATGACAATGCCGTTACTGCTGGTCACGCCGCCAGTGTTGGGCGGGTCGATCAAGACCAATTGTATTACTTGATGAGTCGGGGCTTGTCAAAAGAGATCGCTGAACGTTTAGTGATCCGTGGTTTCTTAGGCCCAGTTTTGACAGCTATTCCAAGCCGAAAAGTCCAAGCAGAGCTCTCCGACATGATCGAAAGGAAGCTTATCGATGGACAAGAAGAAAAATGATTTTCGTGCTGATTTTAAGATCTTAGATCAAAAAGTCAACGGTGAGCCGTTAGTCTATTTGGACAATGCGGCTACGACCCAAAAGCCCCAAGCTGTGATCGAAAGCTTAGTGGACTACTATGAACATGATAATGCTAACGTCCACCGGGGTGTGCATACCTTAGCTCAACGAGCAACGCAAGCCTATGAAGCTACGCGCCAAAAGGTCAAGGAACTGATCAATGCCGATAGTGAGCGTGAAGTCGTCTACACTAAAGGCACGACGGAAAGTCTCAATTGGATCGCACGGGGTTACGCCCAAAAGATCTTGCAGCCAGGCGATGAGATCGTTTTATCCTATGCAGAACATCATTCCAATATCGTTCCCTGGCAGCAGGTCTGCGAAAAAACAGGGGCAAAGCTAGTTTATTTGGATCTAAATACAGATGGGCAAGTTGACTTAGAGAACGCTAAGCAATTGATCAATGAAAAGACCAAGATCGTATCGTTAGCACAGGTGTCAAATGTCCTAGGTGCTGTCAATCCGATCAAAGAACTCGCTCAATTAGCGCATAAAAATGGTGCTATCATGGTCGTGGATGGGGCGCAATCAGTACCTCATATGCCAGTAGACGTTAAAGAATTAGACATTGATTTTCTAGCTTTTTCCGGCCATAAGATTCTAGGGCCAACGGGGACTGGGATCTTGTGGGGCAAGCTGGAATTATTGAACCAGATGTCACCGCTTGATTTTGGAGGCGAGATGATCGATTTTGTCGAATTAGAGCATTCGACCTTTAAAGAAGTTCCGTGGAAATTTGAAGGTGGGACCCAAAATATCGCAGGAGTGATCGCTTTAGGCAAGGCGATCGACTATCTGCAAGCAGTTGGGTTAGCCAATATCGCCCAGCATGAGACCGAGTTGATGGAATATGTCTTGCCTAAGTTGCAAGCGATCGATGGGTTTGAATTATACGGTTCAGCTGATCCAGCCAAACATGCCGGGATCATCTCGTTTAACCTTGCAGGACTTCATCCACATGATACAGCGACAGCACTCGATATGGAGGGAGTTGCGATCCGGGCTGGTCATCACTGTGCCCAACCGTTGATGAAAAAATTACAGATCGCAGCTTCGGCCCGAGCCAGCTTTTATCTGTATAACACTAAAGAAGATGCCGATAAATTAGTGGAGGCATTGATCAAAACAAGGGAGTTCTTTCGATGAGTTTATCCAGTTTAGATAATTTATACCGTCAAATGATCTTAGAACATGCTAACCGTCCCCATCATCATGGTAATCTTCCCGCAGTCGACAAACAGATCGAATTGCGTAATCCGACTTGTGGGGATGTGTTAGAGCTAGAAGTCAAGCTCGATGATGAAGGCAAGATTGCTGACATTGCTTTTAGTGGGACCGGGTGTACGATCTCGCAGGCTTCGGCTTCAATGATGACCGATGAAGTGATCGGTAAGACGCCAGAACAGGTCAGTGAGATGGTCGAGGCTTTTTCCGAGATGATCACTAAAAATGAAGATAAAGATTATGAAGACTTATTAGGCGATGCTGTCGTCTTAGAGGGGGTCGCTCAATTTCCCGCACGGATCAAGTGTGCAACTTTAGCCTGGAAAGCGATCTACCAAGCATTAGAGAAGGAGGACAAAGCCCATGAGTGAAAATACAATGCCTGAATTGGGTGGCGAATACAAATACGGTTTTAAAGATGATATTGAACCGCTTTTTACAACAGGGGAAGGTTTGACTGAAGATATCGTCCGTCAGATCTCGGCTGCTAAAAATGAGCCAGAATGGATGTTAGATTTTCGATTGAAAGCCTATGAATTATACCGCAAGTTGCCAATGCCTGATTTTGGCCCTGACTTGTCACCCCTTGATTTTGAACATATCAATTACTTTAGACGTGATTCCGACCGCGTTGCCCGTGATTGGGATGATGTGCCCGAAGAGATCAAAAGGACATTTGACCGCCTAGGAGTACCCGAAGCGGAACGTAAATACTTAGCGGGTTCTTCGGCGCAGTATGAATCCGAAGTAGTCTATCACAATATGCGCAAAGATTTTGATAACTTGGGGATCGTCTTTATGGATACTGATTCAGCTGTCCAAGAATATCCTGAATTAGTCAAAAAATACTTCGGAAAATTGATCCCACCAACTGATAATAAGATGGCTGCGTTGAATTCGGCTGTTTGGTCAGGTGGGACCTTTATCTACGTGCCAAAAGGTGTCAAAGTCTCAGTACCGATCCAAAGTTATTTCCGAATCAATGCGGGTAACTCGGGGCAGTTTGAACGGACTTTGATCATTGTCGATGAAGGAGCAAGCATCAATTATGTGGAAGGCTGTACCGCACCAAACTATTCTGAAGATAGCTTGCACGCAGCGGTCGTTGAAGTAAATGTCTTAAAAGATGCTTACTGTCGTTACACCACGATCCAAAACTGGTCCGATAACGTCTACAGTTTAGAGACTAAGCGGGCACGGGCTTTGGAGAATGCGACGATGGAATGGGTCGATGGTAACTTAGGTTCAAAGGTTACTATGAAATACCCAAGTGTCTACTTAGATGGCCGTGGTGCGCGTGGAACGATGCTCTCGATCGCCTTTGCGGGTAAAGATATCGACTCTGATACCGGGGCTCGGATGATCCACAATGCTAAAAATACTTCATCTTCGATCGTTTCGAAGTCTCTGTGTAAAGATGGGGGCCGGGTCGACTACCGTGGACAAGTCCGCTTTGGCCGGCATTCAGACGGTTCATTTGCCCATATCGAATGTGATACGATCATCATGGATGACAAATCAGCAAGTGATACGATCCCATTCAATGAGATCTTGAACGGCAATGTTTCCATGGAACACGAAGCCAAAGTATCTAAGATCTCCGAAGAACAGCTCTACTACTTGATGAGCCGTGGGATCTCCGAAGAAAAAGCGACTGAAATGATCATCATGGGCTTTGTTGAACCATTCACCAAAGAATTACCAATGGAATATGCTGTTGAGTTGAACCGCTTGATCGAATATCAAATGGAAGACTCAGTGGGTTAAAGAAAGCACATCTTGGCGTTGGCTGGGATGTGTTTTTATTTTGGCTAAAAATTTAAATTTGTTCATGCAATGATAGATGAAGTATTATAGTGGCAAAGAAGGTGAGTGACTTGGATGAAAAGAAGTTTTCATTTACTGCAGAAGAAGTAGCAGAGTTTTTCAAAGAAATAAATTTAGAAGCATTAGTGAACAGTTTACGTTTAAGCATTGATGATGAAAAAAATCCCCGACCAGAAAACACTGGTCAGGGAAAGGGTAATTAAGCGATATCGTAAGGATTAGGGATGATCCTTGTGTCTAAGAGATATTGTTTGATGAAGGTGAGAGTAGCTGTTGTTTACATGTGTGGCTTAAAACCTTCGTTAATAATGTTTCCATTTCAGCTTGAGAA
Source organism: Ligilactobacillus sp. RTP31139st1_D10_RTP31139_211217 (assembly GCF_040226755.1). NCBI lineage: Bacteria > Bacillati > Bacillota > Bacilli > Lactobacillales > Lactobacillaceae > Ligilactobacillus > Ligilactobacillus sp. RTP31139st1_D10_RTP31139_211217. The sequence goes on along the minus strand of NZ_JBCOAR010000002.1, from coordinate 153,953 downwards.
TATGACAATGTGTGCATATTGATTACCTCCAATTAATTAAAGTACTACACACAAAGAAAAGGGGCGAGTTTCTCGCCCCAAAACAAAAAGCAGCCGGATGGCTGCTTTTTGCGCACTAATTTGAAAATTTAAGCTAATCGTTTGCAGAGAGTTCCAAGAGTTGAATAAAAGCTTGACTAAATTTATCAGCTTTTTCATCATCTAATTTTCCAAGTTTATTGGTAAGTTCTACAATATTTCGTTTTGATTCAAGTTCAGAGGTTGTGTTAGCGACGGCAACTAGATCAGAAAGCGATATATCGAATGCTTCTGCAATTTTTATAAGTGTTTTGATACTAACATTTTGATCACTAGTTCTTTCTAAGCGTGAAATAAAATTAACGGAAAGTCCGCTTTTTTCGGCTAGTTGTTCTTGGGTAAAGTGATATTTTTTACGAAAGTATCTAACGTTATTTCCAATGTTTACTATTTTTGAGACCTCCTTATCTCTTTTAATAGTAATTAAAATTTTAAAATTGTATAACGGCATAAATGAATACTTTTACAAAAATAAATTATTACTATGTGAATATATTAATTTAGTGCAATAAAAAATGCAAAAACTGTTTATATGTGCATATAACAGTAGTATAATATCGGTATATTCTAATAAAAGGAGAGTGCTCTTAATGAAAAAGAAGAAACTATTGTTTGGTGCTACAGCTGTAGCAACCACTATCGCAACAGGGGTAACAGCACAAGCTGATAGTGTAAATGACAATGCGACTGCAAATGTAGCTCAAGTTAGTGTACAATCACCAACTAAAACTGCTGAAAATAAAGTTGCAACAGCCGACAAAGCAGTTGCCGATGCACAAACAAGTGTCGATACCGCCCAACAAACTGTCAAGCGAACAAAATCTGACTTAGATAGTGCCAAATCTGATCTAGATTCAGCCAAAGATCTAAAAGATCAAGCAACACCTGAAGCTATCGATCAAGCTAAATCAGATGCTGATTCAATTAAAGAAGTTCAAGACTAAGCTCAAACTACTGTTGATCAAACTCAACAAGACGTTGAACATCAAAGCGCAGTTGTCGACTCCGCTAAACAAGACTTAGATTCTAAAACATCTGATTTACAAACAGCACAAAAAGATGAATTAGACGCCCAACACGCTGTCGATCAAGCCCAACATGACGTTGATGCGTAAAAAGAAGCTGAACAAAAGCTTCCGCAATTGACTGAAGATGCTAACCAAGCTAAAGAAGCCTTTGACAGTGCACAAACCAGTGTCGATCAAGCTCAAACTAATTTTGATACAGCCCAAAAGAACTTAGCTGATGCTAACACCAATAAAACAACAGCTGATTCACAAGTCGAAGCTAAGAAATCAGAAGTCTCAACTGCTAAAGATGCTGTTGACACAGCACAAAAAGCGCTTGATACAAAAGGTTCAAAAGCCGAACTTGATCAAGCTCAAACCGATTTTGATTCTGCGAAATCAGCTCAAGCAAACGCTCAAAAAGATCTAACCGAAAAACAAACTGCTAAAGAAAATGCCGATAAAGCTGTCGTACCTGCAAAAGAAGATCTTGCTACGGCTAAAGATACGCAAAGCTTGTTACAAGAGGCTGTTGACCATGCTAAATCAAAACAACAAGCTCAAGCCAACGTTGTCACTGATTTACAAAACAAATTGAATCAAGCAAACCAAACAGCAACTAAGACCAACGTTCAAATTCACGTTACAAATGAATTGAAACAAGCTGTTCAAAAGTATGTTAACGATGTATATGCTAACGCTGATAAAACAACGCTCAATAACGATGCTAAAGCTATTCAAGATGCACTAACAAATCCAAAAAAATATGGATTCCCACATACTGATATCACAGGATCTGGATCAAATTCTAAAATTGAAACTAAAAACAACGGTGGACCCTTATCAATAAACTATATTCCATCATCTGAAGATGAAGAATTAATGGAACAACATAATAATCATCCACTATATGCTTCGTCAAAATAACTTGTGGGAAATCTAACCAATAAACAACTACTAGAATTAGAACAATTTACAGCTGATATCATCAACGCCATGCGTGATGCTTTAGGCATTAGTGATAAAGTTGGACACGTTATTGTCAATCAAGACGCCATTAATATTGCTAATCAACTTGGAAAAAATGAAGTTGCAACAACCAATGCTAATATAACAAAAGATGTTGCAAATAAATATGGATTAGATTACTCAAAATTGCGAAATGAATTATTGATCGATCGATATGGATTCTTCTTTAACTTCGTAGCACAATCCTTACCATGGAAAATGTCATACGTAAAAGGTATGCTTGCTTATAATTTAAACGAATATATTTCATTAGGCATTTTACTACCAAACGGACAAACTGTCACAGATCGAAATGGTAATCCTCTATATGATCATGATCTTGTAGGACTTGAAAGTAAATCACTCTTAGGGATCACACCAAATCTCATTAAACAAGCTAAAAATAATACAAATAAAGATCAATACTTTGGTTGGTCTCACCCCGATTTTCCTAATCGAAAAAACGACATCAATGTATCAACCCGCTTCATCTTTATTCCCCAAAGTATGATCACTGACAAATCAAAATTTGATCAAACACCGTTGTTCCAAAATACAACAAATGATACTACTGCTTTACGTTCCGAATTTGATCAAGCAACCAGTCACTTACAATCGCTGACTAATACCTTGACTCAAGCTCAAGTAAAACTCGACACCGCTAACGCTCAAGTAAAAACCGCTCAAACAGCTTATGATCAAGCACTCAAACAACAAACTAACGCTGATCAAGCGCTTGCCACAGCTAAAACAGCCCTTCAAACTGCTGACCAAAACTTAGCCACAGCGCAAACAAAACTTGATTCAGCCAAACAAGCTTATGCTGATAGCTTAAAAGATACGGCTGCTAAACAAGAAGCGCTCAAACAAGCACAAACTACTTTAGCGCAAAAACAAGCCGAATTAGATAACTTAGTTGCGTTACAAACAAAAGCTAACTCCCACTTAGCTGACGCCAACATCAATTATCTAAACGCTGAACGTCAATTAAAAGACGCTCAAAATCAACTTGCAGTAGCAAAGGATGCGTTTAATAAGGCAACAAGTACGCAAAAAGAAGCACAAAAACAAGCTGATCAAGACCCAGCTGAACTTCAAGAAGCTTTAGTAACAGCTCAACAAAATTTAGTTACAGCTCAAACTAACTTGGCTCAAGCACAAGCACAAAAAGACGAAGCTCAAAAGATTTTCGATACTGAATCTGCTAAACTACAAGAGCTTCAAACTAAGTTGACCGAAGCTAAACAAGCCCTTGAAACAGCCAAAACTAACGCTACTAAAGCAAATAATCATTACGAATCACTGCTTAACGCTGATAAGAACTTAGTTCAAGCTCAAACTGCTTACGATCAAGCCGTACTTGCTTATAATAAAGTACAAGCTGATTTAGCAACTGCCCAAGCAACACTTGCTTCCGCTAAGCAAACGCAGCAACAAGCTCAAGCAGAACTAGCTAAGGCTAAGCAAGAACAGATGACATTGATGAACTTTGAAAAAGCATATCAAGCAGCTCAAAGTGAAAATCCAGCACGTAAGCTAAATGTGCATACGGTTGGAAATGAAAAACAACAACCGGCTAAGAAAAATAACGTCTTACCACAAATGGGTGATAAGAATAGCCTAGCAGGTGTAGTTTTAGGAATGATGACAACGCTAACTGCTTTAGATACAGCTATTGTTTCACGGCGTAGACGTTCATAATTGAATAACTTTTCTCCTCTGGGTACTTTAACCTGGGGGAGTTTTTTAGTTTGTAATAATATATTTGTATTTTTTGAAAAGAACTATTTATTCGTAAATAGTTGTGTGATAAAATAATGTTGTGAATGAGATAGTAGAGTATTTTGTTAGATTGGTTAAAAATTTGTGATTGAGATATTTGGCTAGAGATTTAGCTAGTGTTGAGCTTGATGATTCATTGGGGAATATTGTGATTAATAATGTAGGATAAAAAGTGTGGGATTTTCAGTAGTGTAGCAACTGTTAGGGGATTATAGGTATAGTTGTTGCAAATTAGGAAGAATCTATTGAATTTGTGATGGATTTCAATTGAGATAGTGTGAAAAGTGAGAATCTTTAAGAAGATCTATAAGAGGAGTTTAGGTGGCTACTTTTATAGGTCTTTTTATTATAATCCACTCGGAGTACCCGAGTGACTTTTTTTAATGCCCGAATAAATCTTTGCCTGTTTTTCCCGAATAAGTTGTGAAAGAAAATAGGGTATATTACAATGGTAAATTTAAATGATTATCTAAGTCATGAGACAATTAAAAAATATAGGAATGGTAAATTGGATTGGGAATATGATATGACGATTGATATGGATACTCTCTATAAATTAATTGTTGTGATCTTACTGGAATGTGTTCCTTGGTATAATTAAAATGAGATAGAGATATACATGAGTAAATTATTATCACAGTATAATAGTAGTAAAGCAGAGGAGGTAATAGTAATTATGAAAAAATTAGCAGTTATTTTATCACTTTGTAGTGTGGGGGTGTTGCTCACTGCCTGTGCTCAAAAAAGTGAACCGACTAAAAAGGTAGAATCATCATCTCAGGTAAAACATAGTAGTAGCTCCAAAAGTTCACGTAGCAGTGCAAGTAGTACGACACTAGATAAAAAGGCTAGTGAATCCCAAAGTTCAACACCTTGGAATGCAGATAAGGATGCACAGTTACAAAGCTTTATCAGTAGTTGGCAGGGAAAAATGGGACAGTCATATACTAAATATGATGGACAAAATTCACTAAAAGCATCAACTGGAACAACTTATCCGGATATTTTCAGCGGAAATGGTGTTTATATGAATAACTCCAGACTTTCGATAGGATATAGTCCAACTGGTGAAGGGCCGTATGATTATAATGTCGTAGCGATCTATAATCATGATGGGACTCAACCACCGTTGCCAAATCATATCACCTATCTATTCGCATTTCATAATGGTCAACCTGTAGCTTTAGTTGATCAATCACGTGAAGGTGAAGTTCGTGTGACAGAAACTAAGAATGCAGATGTTAGAGAAGCTTTCCAAAGGATCGCAGGTGAAAATACAACTACAAGTAGTGATGAAAAAGAGCGTGAACCATCATTTAACGAATTAGCTGTTATGACGTATGCCATTGGTTATGGGGATGGTGATATAAATGGTGCAAAAGTTGCAGCAGATAATGGCTTTTTAGATTTATATTATATGCAGGATTCGGGACGTTATGGTATTGGTCAAGGAACATCGGCAAGTACGATCTTATTGCAACAAGACGGTGATAAAATGAAGTACTGGACCAAGGATACCAGTGGTGGAAGATCTACGGCAACGGCCCGTGTAGTTGAGCATACGGTTTCGATCGCTGAATTAAAATCACGCTACTTTTCGACAGCCGAACAGCGTGCAACTATAGAGCAGATCGCAAGTAAATTAAAAACAGGAACTTCCGAATAATAGTTTATAGCTTCCAGAGAGATTGAATCTCTGGAAGCCATTTTTTATCGAGAAATCTACGTCATAAAATAATTATCTACGTCATTTTGGGGTAAAATGACGTAGAAAAAAAGTTGGTGAATACTCATCAGCTTTTTTAGTAGTGTTATTCAGAGCTAGCTTTACCGAACAAAATAAAGTTTCTGTGAGAGAATTTTAGGGGAATTTACATAAAAGTATTTTGGCTCAATTTGCGTATCTTATAAGTGTAGACCAAAAAATCCCCCACTCAGTCTACGGACTAAATAGGGGAAAGAAACTAGTTTTGACTAGGTTTTTTATGTGCGATCAAGACAAGTAAAGCCAGTGCGATCACGACTTCAATGATGATATAAACTAACCGCAAAGCAATCTTTGTTCCGCCGAGCCAAACATCAAAGACTACGGAGAAGACAACAAGTGCGATCATTAGATACCATTGTGACCGATCAAAAGCAGTCCCATACTTGAGCTCGCGTCGTCTGATCGAAGGTAACAAGGCGCCAAGTCCGATCAAGACCACGATCGAGACGATATTGATGACTAATTCGTACCACCATGTGTGGCTAAATTGTTCCACGTCTTGTGGAGCGACCCCAAGTAGGGTAGCCAAGGCTGTAACGAGTAACAATAAAAGTCCAACAAGATATGCCAATTTATCATTTTTGATGAAGACATATTGGGATGGATATTTGCTGGAGTTTTTGCGGATCCGCATGAAAGCGTAGAAGATCCAGCAAGTTACCCCAGGTGAGATGATCCCGTTTAAGTTCAAAAGCCAGTTGAAGACGTCGTTCATCTCAGGTAAGAATACACCCAAGAACATGATGAAGGCACATAGCGTACAGGTCAAAATGTAACCGTTGATCGGAAGCCCATCTTTGGTCGTCTTACGTAAGAATTCAGGCATGTATTTATCACCAGTATCTGAGATCAACATCCGTGTCATTGCATCCAGTAGCACCGCTAACAAAGCACACATGTAAACGACCGAAGTCCAAGCGTAGACATACATGAAGACATCGCCTAGCCCAAATTGTTCGCCCAAAGCTTGGAAAGCATAGTAGGAACCATTCATTTTAAGGTCATTTGGCAAGTGATAAGCGTTAAAGTAGATCCCCAAGGCAAAAGAACCAAAGATCGTTAGAAAGGCTGTCATAATAGCTAAGGCGATCATCGCTTTCGGGAATTCCCGCTGTGGTTTACGCATTTGTGTTACGTATGGTGCGATCAATTCGCTCCCGTTAACGGCGTAGATCAACATCCCGACAGTCGTCCAATATTTCAGATCAAAATTAGGAATGATCGTATGTACATTCATCGGTTGTGTTGCCATATGCCCACCATTTTTAGCTAAGCCAACAAAGGCTAAAACAACAAAGAGGATCGTCATGACAAACATCATGCCCCCACCGACAACGCTTAGAAATTCCATTGAGTTAGCTAAGCGCCGTTGAATGATGATAAAGATAATGAAAATAATAAAAGTCCAAAGAGTAAATTGTGCATTTGACATGGTGTCTTGGAATTTGTCCGAACCAGTAAACGCCCAACCAAAGCCAACGACGACTGAGTTAGCTGAGTCAACGACATAAGGCACTGAAGCAGCCCAATAAGTCCAAGCAGTAAAGTAACCAAGAAATTCACCATTAGTTCCGCGGATCCAAGAGCTAAGCCCGCCACCTTCTTTATTGAAGACCGAGCCGAGTTGTCCGACCATTAGAGAATAGGGAATAACATACAAGAAAAGCATCAAGACCCAAGATGTGATAACTGTCATACCTTGGTTTTTAAAGTTATACATAATATCATCAAAGCCGATGACGGTCACAAAAGCCATCAATGTCAAGATCGGCCAACTGATATATTTTCCGTGTGTCTGTGTGTTGTCCATGAAAATAAACCTTCCTTTTTACATAAAATAATCATACCTACAAAGAATATCCTAACTAAAGATAAGTTGCAAGGGTGAATCAGGTATAAGATGTAAAAATAGGCTTAGATATAGTAATTTACAATATGTATTGCTAAGTTCTAAAATATGCTTAGAGAGGGATATCGATGCCACTTACCGGTAAAGAAATGCTGAAATTTCTTAGAAAGCATGATTTAAAGAAGTGCAGATTGGGTGTTTCTGTACATAGTAGTAAAGGAGGAAAGCCGATGTCTAAAAAGCTTATGATGGCCTATCCAGCGATTTTTAGAGCTGAAGAAAACGGGGGGATACTATATTGAATTTCCCAATCTAGAAGGGGTCTATACCGGGATTTCTGAAAATGATCTTCCACTTGGCTTAGAAATGGCAAGTGAAGTTTTAGGAATAATGTTGTCTGAATTTATCCAAAATGGTGAAAAATTTAATGCGCCTTCTCCGATAAATATGATAAAGCATAAGGAATCAGAATTTGTGACGTTAGTGGCTGTTGATGTCAGCCAGTATTTTGAAAAAGATAAATTAGTTAAGAAAAAACTATCCATTCCTAAATGGGTAGATGAGCGCGGCAAAAAATTGGGTGTTAATTTCTCTGCATCATTGACGCAAGCGATCCTTGAAACTACGGAATAGTCTTTTAGCAGATTATGGACGTACCAGCAATGAATAAGTATAATAGGCGGTAGTAGTAATGAGAAAAGGGATGCGAGATTAATGTTGATCGATTTTTTAAATGAATACTATCAAGCTGATCTGGAAACGATCCATGATGTAGCGGGAAACAAGCATTTGACAGGTCACAGTGAGCGATTTGCGTGTGATCTATTCGTTAAGATCTTCAAGGACAAAGACAAGTTTTATGCAGAGCAACATGTAAATCAAGTCTATTGTCCAGATATTTACCTTGATAATGTGATCTATGAGGATAATTACGTTATCGTTTTGAAGGATCGAGTGATGAATGACGTTGAAAAAGAAGATCTAACGCCGGCTAAAGCCTATCAATTTGGCGAAAAATTAGCGCTGTTCCATGCTGGATTGATCGGAGAAGTTGCTGTGCCTGATGATAAACGTGTATTGTCACAACGTTTGGAAGAGCAGGTGGCTAAATTTGCTGGTACGGCGTATGAAACTGAAGTTAATGAGGTCTTTTCGCTCTTAGAAGAAGACTTAGCTCCAGCTGATACAGACTATGATCTATTGCCCAAAGTCGTTTTGCACGGTGATTTTAGTATCCGTAACTTGATGCTATATGGTGATCATGAAGTGTTGATCGATTTTGAACGGGCTCATATGGGAGTGGCTTACGAGGATCTGATCAAGTTTTTCTTCAATGAAGTTAAAGAACTTGATCTGCGAAATGAATTTATCGCCGGTTATCGCAGTCAAAAAGAACTTGAGATCCCGAATTATAGTCTGCAACATTGCCTTTTATTCTGGTGTGCTTTGGACATTTTGGAATTTCACTTGACCCATGAAAAGCAAAAATTTGGTCAAATGGCTCATGAAATGTTCGAAACTATCAAACAGGGCACGGCTGTCCTTGAATTGTGAGCGTATTTTACGTACTGAGTTATTTTTTTCTTAAATACATGACAAGAAAAGGCTTTTCGTGGTATCATTTTCTTAGTTATTGGAGACAAAAAGACCGCTGTTATGGCTGATTTGTGGACAATAAAAAGCCGTATAATAATATTATATATAAGAGGATGGATATACCATTATGGCAGATAAAAAATTGCACATTGCATTGCTTTTTGGCGGAAACTCATCTGAACACGATGTTTCAAAGCGTTCCGCACACACAGTTTACGACGCATTAGATAAGGACAAATATGAAGTTTCAGTCTTCATGTTCACTAAGGATGGTTTCTTACTTGGCAACGAAGACTCAATGAAGATTTTTAATGGTGCTGTGGAAGATGAAGTGGTTGCCGAAGCGATCAAAGATGTTGATTTTTCCAACCCATTAGCTAACTTACAAAATCTTTCAGAAGTTAAAGATGTTGATCTTTTCTACCCAGTTATCCACGGTAACATGGGTGAAGACGGTACTGTCCAAGGCTTGTTCCGTTTATTGAACAAACCTTATATCGGTAGCGGGATCGCTTCTTCAGGTGTTTCCTTTGATAAGGACTTGACTAAGCAACTCTTGACTTTACATGGGATCCGCAATACTAAATATGTGGTGGTCACACCAGAAACACGTGCTGATCATCCATACGAAGAATGTGCTGCCAAATTAGGTGAAACATTATTCATCAAACCAGCACGCCAAGGTTCTTCCGTTGGGATCCACAAAGTTGCTAACAAAGAAGATTTTGAAGCAGCTTTAGATGATGCTTTTCGTTATGATTACAAGGTCTTGATCGAAGAAACGATCAATAGCCCACGTGAAGTTGAATGTTCCGTATTGGGTAACCGTGAAGCTAAGGCATCTAAATTAGGTGCAGTTGTAGTTCCTGAAGGTGATGACTTCTACGATTACAACAACAAATTCGTGGATGCTTCAGGCGTGGTCTTTGAAATTCCAGTTGAATTACCAGAAGATCTAACAAAAGAGATCCAACAAATGTCCTTAGATGCTTTCCGCGTGTTAGACAACCGTGGTATGGCTCGGATGGACTTCTTAGTTGATGAAAACAATGTTCCTTACTTTGGTGAAGTTAATACCTTACCAGGGTTCACCAACATTTCATTATATCCACAACTTTGGGCTGTTTCTGGTATCAACTACAAGGCCTTGATCGATGAATTGATCCGTTTAGCGATCGCTGAATTCGATGACAATGCTAAGTTACACTATGACTTCCAAGAATTAGGTTCTGAAAAGCTTGGTGCAGGTCTTTTAACAGACGAAGATAAGAAATAATCGTTATATTTGACAAGGGGATGCGGTTTTGCCGTATCCTTTTTTTGTGGGGTGAGAAATTTTGAAAAAATTGGATCAAAATTTAGTGATCCTAGGTTGTATTATTGTATTTTTGAATAGTTTGATGTTGCGCTGGCCGATCTTTGGTCTTGTGAGTCTCATACTCTTGCCACTTTTAGCGACAACTTTGACGAAACAAACCGGGAAGAACTATTTAGCCAAATTATTTTATATCGTTATTTTGTTGTTTTTATGGTTACCTTTCAGTGCACTAAGTTTTAGTTTAGAGCGCTTGAATCAAGTAGCCCTTTCGCTACCGCTCAGTGCTTGGATCTTTACCAATCGGCGGATCATACTGGGGATAGGGCTGCTGATCTTTTTAGTGCTCTATTATCTAGCTTTGCGTTCATTTTTGGGGATCATCCCGTACTTTACCACCTCAGCTTCACTTAAGGAGACACTCAAGCAGAGTTTTTCTAAGACCAAGCACCATTTTTGGCATTATGCTAAATATATTGTATTAGGTGGGGCAAGTCTTTGGGGCGTTGATCTATTAGGGCTATGGGCAACAACTTTGGTAACTACTCAAAGCGTAGCCATCATCTATGCGGTTAGTTTTTGGACGCTCAAACAGATCTTATTATTGAGCCTAGTCTTTTGGAGCATTAAAAGTGAGCTGATAAGTAGGCCAGCTGTTGCTTTACCAGCTAATTGGAAAAAGTGGGGGGCAGGAGTTTTAGTGCTTTTAGCATTGGGGATCCAGGTAAATTTGGCACATAAAGCGTTAAATGTTGATCAGGGCACACTACCTCTCGTGATCTCACACCGTGGAGTCGATGGTAAAAATGGGGTTCAAAATACGTTACCTGCCTTGGATAAGACAACGCACGCCGCCAAACCAGCTTATGTTGAATTGGATATCCAAGAGACCGCTGATCGTCGGTTTGTGGTGAGCCATGATGAAAATCTCCGTAAATTAGCGCATAAGAACTTAGTGATCGCTGATAATTCCTTAGAACAACTGACCCAAGTCAAGCTTAAAGAGAACGGACATGTGGCTTATGTGACCAGTTTTGACAGCTATTTGAAGCAAGCTCAAAAACTAAAGCAATCACTCTTAGTAGAATTAAAGATCAATCAAGGGACAGGGAAAAAATTTAGTGAGTATTTTTGTGAATTATATGGGAAAAAGCTAGCTAAAAGAGATGCTGTTCATTCGATGGACCTAGCTGCGATCAATGAATTAAAACAACGCCTTCCTAAAATGCAGGCGGGTTATATTTTGCCATTCAATCTCTTTAGTTTGGCTGAAAATAAGGCAGATTTTTATTCACTTGAATATAAGACAGCAACTAAAAACTTTATCCAAACAGCGCATGCTAACGGAAAAAAAGTCTATCTTTGGACGATCAACTCGCCTAAACAAGCTTTGATGGCTTGGGTCTTGGGGGCTGATGGTGTGATCACAGATGTACCAAGTAAGATCGAAAAAAGTTTAGCTGATCGCAGTTCAAAAACATATTTGAAAGCCAATCTAAAATTATATCTAAAGGGGATGATCTAATGCCACGCTGTGATTGGGCGGATAGTGACCCCAAAATGCAAGCTTATCATGATAAAGAATGGGGTCGTCCCGAATATGATGAGCAAAAATTATTTGAATTGATGAGTTTAGAGTTGATGCAAGCCGGGCTGAGTTGGCAAACTGTCTTGAACAAACGGTCTGCTTTGCGAGAAGTCTTTTATGATTTTGATATCCAAAAGGTCAGTCAGATGGATCAAACCGATGTCACACGCTTACTGCAAGATGAACGCATCATTCGTAATCGTTTGAAGCTAGAAGCGATCATCAATAATGCCAAAGTCGTCTGTCAGTTAGAACAAGCAGGCTCGAGTTTAGATGAGCTATTGTGGCAGATAGTTGACTATGAGCCATGTATCAACTACTTTACCAAACCAGAACAGGTTCCTGCTAAGACGGAAACTTCGCTTGAGTTAGCTAAAAAATTAAAAAAGCAGGGGTTTAGATTTTTAGGACCAACGACAGTCTATTCACTGATGCAAGCAGCAGGGTTGGTCAATGATCATTTGGTTGGCTGCCAGGCATAAAGAAAAAAGCTTCGTTGTCCCAGGTTTGGGATAACGAAGCTTAAATATTATTATTTCTTGTCTTTTTTGTTGAGCGCAGGTTTGTTTTCTAAGTCTGTTCTGACTACTAAAACATCGCAATCAGCTGTGCGGGTCACGTATTCAGTTACCGAACCGATCAAGAGACGTTCAACGGCATTTAAACCAGTTGCCCCGATCATGATGAGATCGATATTTTTTTCTTCAGGAAGATCCTTAGCAATAACTGCCTTTGGAGCACCATACTCTACTGAATAAGAAATGTTCTTAAGACCTTGTTCTTTAGCTTGATTTGCGTAACCTTCCATTGTCTTCTTCGCAGTTTCAGTCACTTGTTCGACCATTGCTGTATCGAAACTGGAGATATTTTGGAATGCACGAGTATCAACTACATGGACCAAATACAAACTAGTATCGTCACCGTTACGCTTAGCGACCGCAACAGCTTTCTTGAACGCCAATTCAGATTCATGTGAGCCATCGACCGGCACAAGAATGTTTTTATATCTTTGTAACATCAGGATCACCCTTTCTTCTTTATCAATTCTATTTTACTTTATTTATTTGAAAAATGAAAGCAAGAACAACTACGGCATGCGTAAGTATGTCGGCATTAAGATCGACATGATAAAGACCAAGATCGCATCCAAAATGAGCATCGTGATCTGAAAGGCGAGGATGCCTAAGAAAGCAGCGATGATCGTTAAAACACCCAAGATCGTTAAGATATATGCCCATAATGTCATGGCTTTTTTTAGGGCCGGATCATCCTTTGGAGAAAAGACACCAAAGAGCGTTTTAGTGCGGTGGGTGAAGAGATAAAAGCCCATGTAAAATAAGATCAAGCCTAAAACGAGCGTTAGACCTAAAGTTAGCATTTCTTTCACGTGACAAAAATTCCTTTCTCTAAATAAAGATAGCGGTCAAGATAAAATCCCAACCGCTATCCAAAGCTTTTAACTTTAGAATATCCGATAATGCCGTTAATCATCCTTGTAGTTGAACCCGCGTGTAAGCAGGAAAATGTATCCCTAGTCTAACTTTTGACTCCCAGTAAAGGTCTGCCAGCTATTAGACATTGCGAATAACAAAAATTAAAGTTGTTCGGTCAACCTTACATTTATAGGATAACGCGTACATCTCAGAAGTTCATTATCATAGTAGCACATTTTTTTTAGGAATGCAATGAAACCAAATGAAGCGTTATCAAAAATTTTAGCTTTTAAATTTGTTCAAACGCTCATACTGTTCTTGCAAGGCTTTCTCATAACGACTGTTTTCTTTAGGTGCATAATAGTGCTTAGTTTTAAGCTTATCAGGGAGATATTGTTGTTTTACCCAGCCGTGCGGGTAATCGTGAGGATATTTATATCCAATTCCACGACCTAATTTTTTAGCACCTTGGTAATGCGCATCCCGTAAATGATCGGGCACATCCCCGTAGTTGCCGGCTCTAACATCGGCTAAAGCGGCATCGATTGCCATGATCGCCGAGTTTGATTTAGGTGAAAGACAAAGTTCGATCACGGCTTGGGCTAGGGGGATCCTGGCTTCGGGCAATCCGATCTTTTCGGCAGCTGTGATCGCTTGGACCGCATGGGCACAGGCGTTGGGATTGGCGAGGCCAATATCTTCATAAGCGATCGTCAGTAAGCGTCGGATGACTGAAGGTAGACCGCCCGCTTCAAGGAGGCGTGCCATGTAATGCAAAGCGGCATCCGTATCTGAACCACGGATCGATTTTTGAAACGCCGAGATCACGTCATAATGGGCATCGCCATCTTTATCTTGCACCAAGGCTTTCCGTTGGACGCATTCTTCGATTGTTGGTAGATCGATCGTGAGCACTCCCGAATCATCGGGCTCTGTTGACATTACCGCCAATTCCAGCCCATTTAACGCACTGCGCAGATCACCATGGGTAACACGGGTCAAATGCAGGCGGGCTTCGCCGGTCAGCACGACATTTTGCTCGCCCAGCCCATTTTCTTTATCGGTGAGGGCCCGGTCGATCGCTTGGCCAATATCAGCTTCGGTCAAGGGTTTGACTTCAAAGATCTGAGTGCGACTGCGGATCGCCGGGTTGATCGTGATATAGGGATTTTCGGTCGTGGCGCCGATCAAGATGATACTGCCTTTTTCCAAATGGGGTAAGAGGAAATCTTGTTTTGGTTTAGTTAAGCGGTGGATCTCATCGAGTAGTAAGATCACAGTCCCACTGATCTTGGCTTCTTCAGCAACCATTTCGAGTTCTTTTTTCGAGTCGGTAGCGGCATTTAGCATGCGAAATGCGTATTTAGTCGAACCGGCGATCGCGCTAGCAATACTAGTTTTGCCGGTCCCTGGTGGTCCATATAAGATCATCGAAGACAATAATTTAGCTGAGACCATCCGAGCTAAGATCTTCCCGGGGGCGACAAGGTGTTGTTGTCCCACGATATCTTCGAGTTTTTTCGGACGCATCCGATAGGCTAATGGTTTCAAAAACACTCATCCTTTCGTTTGCTTAATAGTAGTATTATAGCAAACCGACACCAACTGACAAGCAAATAGCGATCGCAGGACGGCAAGGGATTTGTTATAATGGTAAAAATGAGAACTGTAAAGGATGAACAAGATGAAATTTGATGAAATTGGTGATCAAATTATTGATTCAGATCTGACAGAAGCGTTGCATGCTTTCACATTTCAAGTGATCCGGCGCTGGCAGATCTTAGATAGACAAAAAAATTTAAATACGCAAGCACTGCCCTTAGTTGGAACTAAAAATGAATATGTCACCGTCCAAGAGGCACAGTTGACACTAAAAACAAAAGCCAATCTTTCGTTAGAGAGTGCTTTGACCGACATGGAATTGCAAGGCCAAGCTTTACGCAAACGGTTAGGTAGCCAAGTCGTATTGTGGCCATTTTCGGAAAAACTACATGCAAGTTTAGCTAAGGGTGTCGGAAGCAAGATCCGCTTAGCTTTGCCCGAACAGCTATTCACTGAACTCTATGCCGCTAAATTCAGTAAATCAAAGATCTCGTATGTGACTTTTAGAAATCAAGTCTACCACAAATTATTGGAAGAATTTAGCCTAAAAAAAGCATTTTTGATCTATTTATTTGGCGCGACTCCTTATGCCTGGGGGACAAAAGCAAGTGAGAGCCAAGTATCACCTAAGCGCAGTGTAGCTGCTCAAGCTAAGCTAGCTGATACTGGGATCAAACTCAGTGGGACTTATCAAGAACCAAGTGAGATGCAAACTAAAGGTGTTCACTATATGGAATTTGACCTCTTAGACTTTGATCCATTCCACGAAAATGGTGTTACTGCCCACCAGTTGCGCTTACTTGAAGTGATGGCAGGTTATTTCTTATTGAATGAAAGCACGACGACACCAAGTGATCTTCAAGCTGCTGAAAGTTTAGCTAAGGAAGTGGCGCGTGAGAATCCATTTGCCAAGAGCCAGATCTTCGTCCAAGCTAATACTTTCTTGAAACAATTAGACCGATTTGCGCAAAAATTTGGTTATGCTAAGTGGCAAGGGACCTTTGATGTTTTAAAGAAACGTCTAGAAACGCCGGCTGAGACTCCAAGTGCGCGTTTGTTAAGAACACAGGGCAAACACGAAACGTTAGCTGACTATGGTGTCTTTTTAGCGCAAAATTACCAAGAAGCCGCCTTATTAAAAGAACCAAGTCGAGATAAAAATACGCAAACGATCTTGGATGAAGCGATCATTTCAGGGCTTAGTTACCAAGAAGTGATGCCAAGTCAAGGAATCATCGAGGTAAATGGCAAAATGCTCAAACGTGGGATCCAGACGACAAGAGAAAGTGCGATCATGACTGAACTCTGGCAACAAAAGCAGTTGGCTAAGCAATATCTCAGTGGACAGGCAGTCAATACGTCACAAGCTTGGATCGTCAATAACCGCCAAGAACTCAAGCAACTGTATCCAACGCTGAAGGGGAAAGCTGTGATCGTCAAAAATGCGGTCGGAGATTCCAAAGCGCAGACACAGTTGTTTAGGTTACCGCCAACCCAAGCGGAATTGACCCGTGCTTTTGAAGAGCAAGCCAAAGAGACCACACAAGTTATGATCGAGCAAGTTGTTCAAGGTTCAGTCTACCGTGCCTTAGTCGTCAATGATGAGATCATAAGTTTAGTTGAGCGCATTCCAGCTAATGTCGTTGGGGATGGACGTTCAACTTTAAAGGAATTGATCAACCGTAAAAATGCGCGGGCCCGAGCTGAATTTGAGACGATCACGCTAGGTGAGGTCGAACGTGAGACCTTAAAAGCACAAGGATTGAAACTAGAAAGTGTCATTCCACGTGGGATCCAAGTCCTCTTGCGTTATGATGCGACGTTTAATACTGGTTTGCAGGCTTATGAGGTCTTAGATGAAGTCGATAGTTCATATTTGACTGAGATCAAGCGTTTAGCTGAGGCTTTGCAACTCCACGATGGGGCTTTAGACATCATCATTCCAAACATCTATCAACCATACACGGAACAAGCGCAATTGACCTTCTTAAATGCGCATGCTTATCCGGCATTAGCTTTGAATGAATATGTCTTATTACAGACAGAAAAACAACCGATCGCACAAAAAGTGATCGCCCAATTTAAATAGTCAAAAGAGGCTGTGACAACATAATGTTTTGTCACAGCCTCTTTTGTTGTTTATTCAAATAATTTATGCAGACGTTCAAGTGGGGATTTTTTATGTTCGGGCTTTTCTTCTGCTTTCGTTGTTTTAGGGTAACGCTTGGCGACGTCAACTTCTTCAACATGTAGTGCAGTGTTTTTATCACAGACAACGACCGCTAGATCTTTTGGTCCATGATGCAACGTTTGATCAGTGTTACATGTGAAGGTAACATTTGCTTCTTGGGCGAGCTGCATCAACTCACTTAGAAGTGGATTTTCTACTTGACCATTGATGATGACGTGTAGTTCGGGATGGAGGGTCAATTCCTGCTTGAGATCAGCGAGATATTCGGGATCTTTGATCTGTTCAAAGGTCAAAGTTAGTTCGACCCGTTCACGGAAGGTCCCAAGATATTTGCGCTTTTCATCAGGTTTGAGTTGGGGTGTACCATACATCCCTTTATTCATGTGATTTTGCAGTTCATCTGATCCACTCATCTTTTAACCACCTTTCTATGATAAAGTATAGCAGATTTTTAAGTAAAATAAAAAGAGCCCAGTCAAAACTGAGCTCTGAAATAATATCAAAATTGATATTAAAGTTTGTTGTAGTATTCAACAACGAGTGATTCGTCGATGTTTGCATCGAGTTCGTCACGTTCTGGTAAACGAACTAATGAACCTTCCATTGTGTTTTCGTCAAAGGAAACAAATGGTACACGACCAACGATTGCTTCCAAAGCTTCTTTAACAACTTTCAAGTCTTTTGAACGTTCACGCAAGGAGATAACTTGGCCTGGTTTTACTTCGTATGAAGGGATATCCACGCGCTTGCCATCAACTGTGATGTGACCGTGGTTTACCAATTGACGAGCTTGGCGACGAGTTGTAGCCAAACCTAAACGGTAAACAACGTTATCCAAACGACGTTCCAACAATACCATGAAGTTGTCACCGTGCTTACCTTCGCGGATCTTACCAGCCTTTAAGAAAAGGTTAGCAAATTGGCGTTCAGATAAACCGTATGTCATACGAAGCTTTTGCTTTTCACGCAATTGCAAACCGTATTCAGACAACTTACGACGGTTGTTTTGACCATGTTGGCCTGGTGCGTATGGACGACGAGCTAATTCTTTACCTGTACCTGAAAGAGAGATCCCTAAACGACGGGAAACTTTCCAGGAAGGACCTGTATAACGAGACATTAAAAATTCCTCCAATATTTTGTTTGGAGTAAAATAATGTGTGAGTTTAGTATTCGTGCATTTTATTTTGCGACTTTCACCCTTGCAGCCGAAGGGGTACTTGGCGAACCAAACTGGCAATAAAATGTTGACGAGCTTACCGCTCACTGCTGCATTATTTTACACAAACGCTATTGTAGCAATTATCAAGACTAGTGTCAAGTAAAAATAAATCAGTTATTTTTATGCAAATAGAGTATAATATTAGTCGATATTATTAATATATTGGGGGATAAAAATGTTTAAACGTCTTATTTTATTGAGCTTAGCACTCGTATTAGGGGGAGCATTGTTGACTCAGACCGAGTTTGCCAGCAAAAAACATACCGTTAAATGGGAGAAGGCCAGTGCGCCGGTCAATTTGCCGATCTTGATGTATCACAGTGTGGAAAATAAGCCGGGTAATGGTTTGTGTGTACCGCCTGAGCAGTTAGAGCAATAGTTGAAATATTTACATGAGCAGGACTACTATACAGTCACACCAGCTGAAGCGTATAAGATCTTGGCGCAAAATAAGGTACCCAAAAAGCACAAGAAACTGGTCATGGTGACTTTTGATGACGGGTATGAAAATAACTATACCGCGGCTTATCCACTTTTGAAGAAGTATCATATCCATGCAACGATCGGCTTGATCACAAGTAAAGTCGACACCCAAGGGATGCTGACCTTAAAACAGGTCAAGGAAATGAAGAAGAGCAAGTGGGTGAGTTTTGTTAGCCATACTCAAAATCACCAAGAATTGAATCGCCTCGATGAAGCTGGCCAAAGAGAAGAGATGCAAGCTTCACGGACTTGGTTGAAACAAGATCTACATCAAAAACCAGATCTATTGGTCTATCCTGTAGGACGTTACAATGAAGTTTCACCAAAAGTAGCTAAGGAAAGTGGCTACAAGCTGGATTTGACGACTAAGCCAGGCCTAGCTAACGCAGAACAGGGGCTTTATGAATTGCACAGACAACGAGTGGTCCCAGATATGACGCAAGAAGTTTTTGCTAAATTATTGCAACCATAAACAACAAGGGTCCGCCACATCATATCGTGGTGGACCCTTCGTTATTTTATATGATCATTTAATAGTCGTTTGGATCGGCAGTCAAGGGGCCGTATTCGTCCATTTGACTATCGCGATAATCCCACCATTCATTTTCATAACCCACGAAGCCAGCTTGCGTCATCGCATCGTTTAGGATGGTGTAGTATTTTTCTTGTTTAGCGGTCCGTTTAGCGTTACGAAAAGCCGCTGCAGAAAAGTCGTCAAAGGCAGTTTGCATCGGCATATCATTGCCTTCAAGATCGGTTAAAGTCAGATCAAAGGTCACGCCTTTTTGATGACTGAAATTTGGATCAGGTTCAGCCACAAAATTGGGGTCAGGGTAGACTTCAAAGAGTCGCTTTTGGGCTGAGACGGGGCGGTAAGCATCCCAGACTTTGAGGCGGTAACCTTGTGCTTTGACAAGTTCACTAGCTTTAGCCAACTTATGAGCTGTTCCAGTGCGAGCGATTGCCGTGGTGAAATCATAGATGACTTGCCCAGTAAAGTTATCAGGCGTAGCGTACTTTAGATCGACCAAGATCTCAGGGTCGAGTTTTTGGATATTGGTAAAACCAGTTAGATGTTTTTCCATACTTTCCTCCATTTTAGAGATGTTTACATAGCGTTTCGACAAATTCACTTAACAAAGCTTCATCTTCAGCGCTGAAACGATCTAATTCAGGCGAATCGATATCTAAAACGCCGATTTTTTTCCCGTCTTTGATCAAAGGTAAGACGATCTCTGAATTTGAAGCCGAATCACAGGCGATATGACCCGCAAATTCATGGACATTAGCGACGCGTAAAACTTTACCTGCTTGAAAGGCAGTACTACAGACACCTGCTCCGTTTTTGATATGCATGCAAGCAACTTTACCTTGGAAAGGTCCTAGATCAAGCTGGTCAGTCGTTTCATCGTAGAGATAAAAGCCGACCCAGTTGATATTTTCCAGTGTATCGTTCAACAAAGCTGAAGCGTTGGCGAGATTTGCGGTCCGGTTCGTTTCATTTTCCAATAAAGCATCGATTTGTGCACTTAAAATAGACATTTTATTTCCTCCGTGTCGATTGTAGCGTTTATAGTGTATCAATATCAGTAACTATGATATAATTAGCTTTAGATTTTATACGTAATTGCCGATTCTGGCAAGTGATAAAGTTTAAGCTAGCAATTTAAAGGATGGGACATCAGATGGTAGTAGTTTTAGTTACAATTGTATTAGTTGCAGTCGCAATCTATGCAAGCGTACTTTTCTTTCAACGTTCATTTGAAGAACGGATCACAAAAGCTAAAAGTAGCATAGAAGAGATCCTCGACTCACCGCTTGAGAAGGAACTCGAGGAAGTTAAAAAAATGACCTTATCAGGAGATAGTCTAAGTGAATTTGAAGCGGTAGAACACTCCTATTATGCTTTGGTGAACCAACAATTACCTGAGATCTCAGAGTATTTGAACAAGTTGCAAGCTGAATTAGAGCAGTACCGCTTTTGGAAGATCAACGGAGAGCTCAAGCAAAATGAAGCTCAGGTAGCTAAAGCCCAACAACAATATGAGCAATTAAAGCTTGAGTTAGCTGAGATCAAACAGACGGCTGAGATCCACAAAAAAGCGATCGGCGAACTCAAAGAAGAGTACCAAAAGATCAGAAAGGCTTTATTGGCAAAGAATTTCTCTTACGGGCCAAGTATCGATGAGTTAGAAAAAGAATTAGCGACATTAGAAAAAGATTTTGACGAGTATTCTAAGGTGACTGAAGAAGGCGACTATGCCAAATCAAGTGAACTTTTAGAAAAGCTCAAGCAACAAACACGTTTATTGAAGATCGCGCTAAAGAAATTGCCACCGATCTATCGCAATTTAAAGAATATTTTCCCAGAACAGTTGCAGGAATTAAAAGCTGGCTATTCCAAATTGCAAGCTGAGAAATATGGCTTTAAAAAGGATCTAGCCAAGCACTTGGAAGCGATCGAACAAAAGTGCAAAGAAAATGAAGCTAACTTAAAACAAGCTGATGTACCTAAAGCTGAAGCCCTTGACCAACAGATCGCCGATATGATCGATGAAGCCTATGAGATCATGGAAAATGAGTATAACGCTAAGCTTAAAGTGACACGGCAAGAAAAACATCTAGCTGACTTTATCGAACATGCCAAGCATCAAGAAAAAGAATTATTGATCGAACTGGATCGCTTGAGCCAAAATTATACGCTCAACCATAATGAAATGGAAGAAGCGCATGCGTTGAATGAACAATTAAAGAAGATCGACAAGAATTTTACCGTTTATATGCAAGCTAAGCCAAAAGATGTGATCGTTTATTCCGAAGTTTTGGAACAACAAACGGCTGATCTGGAAGCTTTAAAGAAGATCGAACTCAAGCAAAAAGAGATCGGTGAAAGTGTGGCTGATCTCTTTGAAGAAGAAAAAGAAGCCCAAGCAGCGGTCCAAGGCTTTGATAACGATATCCACCGTTTGAAGCGCGAGATAGAGATCTTGAATTTACCCGGCTTGCCAAGTGATTACATTGAGTACTTCTTTAAAGTCGGACGTGAGATCGAAAGTTTGGATCAAGACTTGAATAAGATCCAGATCGATATGGAACAGATCGCGCGTGATCTGATCAATACGCAATCAGATCTTGATGTTTTGGCACAAAAGACCCAAGAGATCATCGATAGTTCAACTTTGACCGAAGCGATGTTACAATATTCCAACCGCTATCGGACACGATATCCAGAAGTTGCATCTGCCTATGCCCATGCAGTCGAGCTTTTCAACAAGAATTATGACTATATGGGAGCTTTAGATGTGATCTCTGAGGCACTTGAGACAGTTGAACCGGGATGTTATAAACGGATCGAAAATGACTATAAGGCGGGAAATAATCGCCGCGAAGTCATCTAAATATTTACTAAGGACTAAAGCTAAGTTGCACAACTAAGCTTTAGTCCTTATAATTTGTAATGGCAAATTAATTTGTACTTTTTGTGATTATAAATTACAATAAGTAAGTTAAATTATTAAAGAGGGGTCAGCATGATATATTTTGATAACAGTGCAACGACAAAAGTTCACCCAGAAGTTTTAACGACCTATACAAAAGTCAGCGAAGCGATCTGGGGCAATCCTTCCTCGTTACACAAGATGGGTGAAAATGCCTATAATCTACTTGAACAATCTCGGGCGCAGATCGCAGAACTCCTTGGATGTCAAAAAGAAGAGATCTTTTTTACTAGTGGGGGCACAGAAGGCGACAACTGGGCGATCAAAGGCACAGCGCTCGAAAAAGGGATCTATGGTAAACATTTGATCACGACACAAGTTGAACATCCAGCGGTGCTCAATTCGATGAAGCAACTTGAAAAGTTAGGCTTTGAAGTCACATATCTACCAGTTGATGAAAATGGCAGAGTATCGGTTGAAGAGCTAAAACAAGCTTTACGTAAGGATACGATCTTAGTATCAGTTATGGCGGTCAACAACGAAGTCGGCACGATCCAACCGATAAAAGAGATCGCTCAAGTCTTGGCTGATCATCCTAAAGTTCATTTTCATGTCGATGCAGTTCAAGCGGTAGGTAAAGGTTTAACGGATCTGATCATGGATGAAAGAGTCGATCTAGTGACTTTTTCAGGGCATAAATTCCACGCTCCACGTGGCGTTGGTTTCTTGTATAAGAAATCCGGACGAAAATTAGCGCCACTTTTATCTGGTGGTGGCCAAGAGAAGAATTTACGCAGTAGTACAGAGAATCTTCCGGCGATCGCTGCAATGGCTAAAGCCTTACGCTTATTGCTGGAAAATGAAACAAAAAATGTCGCCCATGAGCAGGCGATCCGGCAAAAGATCTTTGAGCATTTACAAGCGTTTGATAAAGTAACGCTCTTTTCACAGCTAGATGATAAGTTTGCGCCACATATCTTATGCTTTGCGATCGCAGGCGTACGTGGCGAAACGATCGTCCATGCGTTTGAAGATCAAGGCGTCTTTATCTCAACGACGAGTGCTTGTTCATCTAAAAAAGGCCAAGTTTCATCGACCTTACACGCAATGCAAGTCGATGATAAGATCGCCACATCGGCTGTCCGTGTCAGTCTAGATGAAAATAATACGCTGTCTGAAGCAGATAAATTTAATCAGATCTTCGATGATATCTATCAAAAATTTTTAAAGATCAATTCGTAAAAACAGAAAGGGAGCAAGATGCAATATACAGAAATTATGGTTCGTTATGGCGAACTTTCAACTAAGGGTAAAAACCGACGTAACTTTATCGATCGCTTAGGTTTCAATGTTCGACAAGCAATGCATGATTTTCCAAAATTAGTGGTCAAAGCTCATCGTGATCGGATGCACATCCAATTAAACGGTGAAGACTCGACTAAAGTCATGGAACGTTTGAAACAAGTTTTTGGGATCCAAAACTTCTCACCTTCGATCCGGGTCGCTCGTGATGTCGAAGAAGTTAAAAAGGTCGCAACACAAATGGTGGCTGAACAGTTCCACGAAGGTATGACGTTTAAGATCAACACGCGTCGCTCTGATCATAACTTCCAACATGATACCAACGAATTAAATGATATGTTGGGGGGCCACATCTTAAAGACGGTCCCAGGGATCAAAGTCAAGATGAAAGAGCCGGACATGATCTTACGCGTTGAAGTTCGAGTTAACGGGATCTATCTTTCTTCTGAAACGATCGATGGTGCCGGTGGTCTGCCGGTCGGGACAGCAGGTAAAGCGATGTTGATGCTTTCTGGTGGGATCGACTCACCAGTTGCTGGTTATTTAGCGATGAAACGTGGGGTGGATATCGAAATGGTCCACTTCTTTAGCCCACCATACACCAGTGAACAAGCTTTGAATAAGGCTAAGGAATTGACGGCTAAGTTGACTCCATATGTTGGTCGGATCCAATTTATCGCTGTGCCATTTACTGAGATCCAAGAAACGATCAAAGAAAAAGTGCCATCTGGTTACTTGATGACGATCCAACGGCGCTTTATGTTGCGTTTAAGTGAAATGATCGCTAAAAAGCGCAATGGTCTAGCGATCTTCAACGGGGAAGCTTTAGGGCAAGTAGCTTCACAAACACTGGAAAGTATGGCTGCGATCAATGATGTAACGACGATGCCTGTTTTACGTCCAGTAGTTTCAATGGATAAAAATGAGATCATCAAGATAGCCCAAGATATCGATACATTCGATCTTTCCATCCAACCATTTGAAGATTGCTGTACGATCTTTGCACCACCAGCTCCAAAGACTAAGCCAAAGATCGATAAGGCACGTTATTACGAAGAACGCCTTGATGTTGAAGGCTTGTTAGCTCGGGCAATGGAAAATATCACGATCACAGATATCAAGATCGGTGATGAATTTATGAACGAAAAACAAGCAGATTTCGCTGAATTGCTATAAAAAGCGCTTGACGCGTGCTTGTTTCAAGGCTAAAATACATCTATAAGCTTTGAACAAGAGGTTTTGATCGCTAACTGTTTTCAGAGAGAGGCGGGTGGGTGCGACGCTTTAACAGACGATCAGATAGTAGCTTGTGAGCTGTCCTACTGAAACTAAGTAAGTAAGACCGGATATCTATTCGTTAACGCAGATCAAAGAGGGGTAAAAACCCAATTTAGGTGGTACCACGGCACTGTCGTCCTAAGCGGATGGCGGTGCCTTTTTGTTTAGAGCCGGTCAAGATAAGAAAGGAAGATAATAATGGCACGTGACATCGAAATGTCAACCAAATACGATCCTAGTCAAGTTGAACCAGGACGTTATCAAAAATGGGTCGATGCTGGGTTGTTCAAGCCAAATGGCGACAAAGAAGCTAAACCATATTCGGTCGTGATCCCACCACCAAACGTAACTGGTAAGTTACACTTGGGCCATGCTTGGGATACAACGTTACAAGATATGTTGATCAGACAAAAACGGATGCAAGGTTTTGATACCTTATGGCTTCCTGGGATGGACCATGCCGGGATCGCAACACAAGCTAAAGTTGAAGCACGTTTAGCTGAAGAAGGGATCTCCCGTTACGATCTAGGACGCGAAAAGTTCATCGATAAGGTTTGGGAATGGAAAGGCGAATATGCTGATATCATTCATGCGCAATGGGCTAAATTAGGTCTTTCTTTGGATTATGATCGTGAACGTTTTACCTTGGATGAAGGCTTATCGCATGCTGTTCGCCGTGTCTTTGTAAAGTTATATGAAAAAGGCTTGATCTACCGTGGTGAATACATCATCAACTGGGATCCAAAGGCTCGGACTGCTTTATCCGATATCGAAGTTATCCACCAAGATGACGAAGGTGCCTTTTACCATGTGAAATATCCATTTGTTGATGGAACAACATTCAATGGGAAAGATTACATTGAGATCGCAACGACACGTCCTGAAACAATGATGGGTGACGTGGCTGTAGCAGTTAATCCAAAAGATGAACGCTACAAAGACTTGGTCGGTAAAGAAGTGCTCTTGCCACTCCAAGGGCGTCATATCCCGATCATCGCCGATCAATATGTTGATCCTGAATTTGGGACTGGGATGGTGAAGATTACCCCAGCACATGACCCTAATGACTTTGAAGTCGGTAACCGTCATGACTTAGAACGGATCAACACGATGAACGATGATGGTACGATGAATGAACGAGCTGGTAAATACAACGGCATGGACCGTTTTGATGCTCGTAAAGCGATCGTTAAAGACCTTGAAGATCAAGGCTACATGTTAAACATCGAAAAGATCACGCACAGTGTGGGTCACTCTGAACGGACAGGTGTGCCAGTTGAAGCTCGTCTCTCAACACAATGGTTCGTTAAGATGAAACCATTAGCTCAAGCAGCTTTGGCTAACCAAGATTCGGATGATCGGGTCGACTTTGTGCCAGAACGTTTTGAAAAGACCTTTACTCAATGGATGGAAAACGTTCATGATTGGGTCATTTCACGCCAATTATGGTGGGGCCATCAGATCCCAGCTTGGTATAACAAGCATACGGGTGAAACTTATGTTGGTGAAGAAGCTCCAGCTGATATCGAAAATTGGGAACAAGATCCTGATGTTTTAGATACTTGGTTCTCTAGTGCTTTATGGCCATTTTCAACGATGGGCTGGCCAGATACAGATGCGCCTGATTTCAAGCGTTACTTCCCAACTAATACGTTAGTCACAGGTTATGATATCATCTTCTTCTGGGTATCACGGATGATCTTCCAAAGTATCGAATTTACTGGTCGCCGTCCATTTAAGGATGTTTTGATCCACGGTTTGATCCGGGATGAACAAGGACGCAAGATGAGTAAATCACTTGGCAACGGGATCGATCCAATGGACGTGATCGACAAGTATGGTGCTGATGCTTTACGTTGGTTCTTATCCAACGGTTCAGCACCAGGCCAAGACGTTCGTTTCTCCTATACGAAGATGGATGCAGCTTGGAACTTTATCAATAAGATCTGGAATGCTAGCCGCTTTGTGATCATGAACCTCGATGAAGATACGACTGCTACTTTACCAGCTAAAGCAGAATGGCAATTAGCTGACAAGTGGATCTTGAGCCGCTTGAATGATACTGTCAAAGAAGTAACGCGTCTCTTTGATAACTATGAATTTGGTGAAGCTGGTCGTGCCCTTTACAACTTCATCTGGAACGATTTCTGTGACTGGTACATCGAAATGGCTAAGGAAAACTTGACGGGTGACGATGCTAAGGCTAAGCAAAATACGCAAAGCATTTTATGCTATGTCTTGGATCAAACATTACGTCTCTTACATCCGATCATGCCATTTGTGACCGAACAGATCTGGTTAGAAATGCCACATGAAGGCGAATCTTTGGTAACAGCTGCTTACCCAGTTGAACACCCAGAATTCGATGATCAAGCTGCCGAAGAACAAATGGATAACTTGATCGAATTGATCAAAGCTGTGCGTAACAACCGGGCTGAAGTTAATGCACCAATGTCTTCAGCGATCGATATCTTGATCAAGACGACTTCTGAAACGACTAAAGCAGTCTTTGAAAATAACCAAGAATATATCGAACGCTTCTGCCATCCAAAACATCTTGAGATCGGCTCTGACGTGACAGCTCCAGCTTTAGCAATGACTTCTGTGATCACAGGCGCTGAAGTTTACTTGCCATTAGCTGACTTGATCGATCTAAACGAAGAGATCGCACGTTTAGAAAAAGAAGCTAAGAAATTAGAATCTGAAGTAACACGTGGTGAAAAGAAACTTGGCAATGAACGCTTTGTTGCTAATGCACCAGCTGAAGTTGTTGCTAAAGAAAAAGAAAAATTAGCGGGTTACCGTGAAAAATTAAGCGCAACTAACGAACGGATCAAAGATCTAAAAGCTCAAGTTGATTAATTTTTAAACAACGCTTGCCTTTCGGGGTGAGCGTTTTTTTACGTGCTTTGTGTTATACTGGAAATAAGATATTTTTAGGTAAATGAGGCGAAAAGATGCAGATCAAAAGCTATACTGAGGCGGTCGAATTTATTCATGGACGTCGCAAATTTACAAAGTCCCCCGACTTAGAGCGGATGCGCCGGTTTGCTCATTATCTGGGTGATCCACAAGAAAAGACCAAGTTCATCCATGTCACGGGAACCAATGGCAAAGGGTCAACGGTGGCTTTTTTGAGCGAACTTTTGCAAAGTCAAGGATTTACGGTGGGAACCTTCACTTCGCCTTACATCACGCGCTTTAACGAACGGATCGCACTCAATGGCGAACCGATCAGTGATCAAATGTTGGTCGAGCTGTTAAACGAGTTGTTACCGGTCATTTCACGGCTCGATGAAGAATATGCCGGTGAGGGACCTAAGGAATTTGAAGTCGTCACAATGCTGATGTTTTTATATTTTGCTAAAATGGCCCCTGATTATGCGGTCGTTGAAGTGGGCATCGGCGGACTCTATGATTCGACTAATATTTTGACCCCTGAGTTAGCGGTAATCACTGAAGTTGCGTTAGACCATACTCAGATCTTAGGCGATACTTTGGCTAAGATCGCCACGGCAAAAGCAGGGATCATCAAACAAGATCGGCCGGTCGTCGTTGGAAAATTAGCACCAGAATGTTTGGCTGTTATTCAAGCACAGGCTGAAAAAAGAAATGCTCCTTTGTATCAAGCGGGAGTAGATTATACGTTCTTACCTGAAAAAAGAGCTAGTGTTTGGGGTGAAAGCTTTACATATCAAGGCTTTGGGCTCAAGGATAAGCTAGCGATCTCATTGTTAGGTCAATATCAGGTCGCCAATGCTAGTTTAGCTGTGAGTGCATTTTTGGTCTTGGCTAAAAGAGCGGGTTTTTCGCCAACGCTAAGCGAGATCAAAATCGCTTTAAAACAGACGACCTGGGCGGGGCGCTTTGAAAAGATAAATGATGAGCCACTGATCGTCTTGGATGGAGCCCACAATGCAGATGCGGTCCAGCAATTGGTCCAAACATTAAAACAAAATTTTGCCGATAAACAGATCTATGTTATCATGTCGGTCTTGGCTGATAAGCAGGCTAAGACAATGGTAAATAAATTAGAGCAGTTACCTAATGTCGAACTATTTACGGTCAGTTTTGATGCGCCCCGTGCACTCAGTCATGAACAAGGTCGTTTCTATGAAGCGTGGCCCGAAGCTTTGGCTGAGGTCATGCAAGAGATCTCAAGTGATGATATGCTATTATTTACGGGTTCGTTGTATTTTGTGTCGGAAGTAAGAAATTATTTTATTTAGATCGTGAGGATATGAGATGGATTTGAAATTAGTGATCTTTGATATGGATGGTGTCGTATTTGATTCTGAAAAAGTATACTTTGAAGCTAACAGGCTAGCGGCTGAAAAACTCCAAATGCCAAACTACACTTTGGAATATTACAAGCAATTTATCGGAGCAGGGACAGAACCTATGCTGGCTCAAATGGCTAAAGATTATGGTAGCCGTGAGTTAGTTGATCGTTTTTACCAGATGAGTATGGATAATGTTTATCCGATCGTAGAAGCTGGAAAATTAGAATTAAAACCAGGTTTTAAAGAATTGACCGCTTATTTGGATGAACAAAATATCCCTTATGTCATCGCTTCAAGTAATTTTAGAAAAGATATCGAATACTATTTGGAAAAGACAAATATTTCAGGTCGCTTTGCGCATATCGTTTCAGCTGACGATGTGACCCATGCTAAGCCATCCCCAGAGATCTTTGAAAAAGCTTGGCAAAAAGCTGGCTGTCCAGCTAAAAATGAAACTTTGATCATTGAGGATTCATTGAATGGCGTCAAAGCAGCCAATAATGCTGAGATCCCAGTCGTTATGGTGCCAGATATCATTCAACCGACCGCATATGAAAAAGAACATACGGTAGCGATCTTGCCCGATCTAGTAGCTGTGCGAGATCTCATCAAAAAATAAATTATTTCTAGGCCCGTTTGCGAATTTTATAAAGTAAGGGGGCTTGAAAATGAATTTAAAAAATTTAACAGATAAGATCGTTTTAAGTGAATTATTAGGCTTTTTGCTGGATAAGCAAGCAGCTGGTCAAGTGGTCGACCGCTACTTTGCGCAAGCTGATTCGCTAGCGCAGTTCCAGTATTTTGGGGTCACTGATTGGACTAAGCTGACCATTGATACCAAACTCCAGGATTATTTATTGCTTTTATGCGAATTTGCTAAGCGCTATGCTTTAAAACCACCGTTAGAATTGGGGCAGATCTGTTCTAGTAAGGTGATCGGCGAGTATATGAGTGCGAAGTTGGCCCTGCGTAAGCAAGAAGTCCTGTGGGGTGTCTATTTAGATACCAAAAATCAAATCTTGGCTCAAGAAGAGATCTTTGTGGGAACGCTAAATGAAGCCACGGTCCATCCAAGGGAGATCTTGAAATTAGCGCTGAAGTATAGCGCAGCCCGCTTTATCGTGGTCCATAATCACCCTAGTGGTCAGGTGACACCTTCCCCAAATGACATCGCCTTGACTAGACGTTTACAGGCGTGTGGTGAGCTCTTAGGGATCGCGTTATTGGACCACATTATTGTTGGTGAGCATACATATTTGAGTATGCGTGAAGAAAAAATATTAATTAGATAGGTGAATTACATGTTAAAAGGAACAGTACGTCGTTTTAATAAGGATAAAGGTTACGGGTTTATCACCCCTGATAATGCGCCAAAAGAGGATCTTTTTGTCCACTATACGGCGATCGAAAAATCAGGTTATAAGATCTTAGAAGAAGGTCAAAGAGTTGAATTCGTTGAAGTTGAAGGTAAAAAAGGCTTTCAAGCAGCTTTAGTCACGATCCTATAAAGGTTAAGATATTTTAAAAAAATTAGTTGAAATGAAAATTTATCTAGATTAAATAAAAATTAAGCTTTGATTTATGATATAATACTGAAATTGAAGAG
This sequence comes from Ligilactobacillus sp. RTP31139st1_D10_RTP31139_211217, assembly GCF_040226755.1. Taxonomy (NCBI): domain Bacteria; kingdom Bacillati; phylum Bacillota; class Bacilli; order Lactobacillales; family Lactobacillaceae; genus Ligilactobacillus; species Ligilactobacillus sp. RTP31139st1_D10_RTP31139_211217. Next base: position 123,125 of record NZ_JBCOAR010000002.1, on the reverse strand, counting down.
AATCAATTTCAACAATTTATAAAATTTTTGGCTAGCTGGAGCAACTGCTCGAGTAAGAGGAAAATTTTTTCAAAAAAGGATCAAAATTTTTTCTTTTTATTTGTCATTGCCAAGGTAAAACATGAAAATATGTTGGAAACACGGCGATTCAATGTTACAATTAAAATATCTTGAATTAAGTACTCATTTAGAGTTTGCGAAGGGATGAAACAACGTGTTCGGAATCGGAACAAAAAATATCGGAATCGATTTAGGGACTGCTAATACGATCGTTTATGCTGAAAATAAGGGAATTGTATTACGCGAACCTTCTGTCGTAGCTAAAAATACTAAAACTGGCGAAGTCGTATCTGTTGGTTCAGAAGCGCGTGATATGATCGGGCGCACACCAGCAAGTATCGTAGCGATCCGTCCAATGAAAGACGGTGTCATTGCTGATTATGATACAACTGTCTCCATGATGAAATATTATATTGAAAAAGCTGTTGGTAGCAAGACTGCTAAGCCATATGTCATGGTCTGTGTACCTAGTGGTGTAACTGAAGTTGAAAAGCGTGCTGTGATCGATGCTACTCGAGTTGCAGGGGCTAAAGATGCTTACGTGATCGAAGAACCATTTGCAGCTGCGATTGGTGCTGGTCTACCAGTTATGGATCCAACTGGTAGCATGGTCGTTGATATCGGTGGTGGGACGACTGACGTTGCAACGATCTCCTTGGGTGGGATCGTATCTAGCCGTTCGATTCGGATGGCTGGTGACAAGATCGATGATTCGATCATCTACTATGTACGTAAAAATTACAATTTGTTGATCGGTGAACGTACAGCTGAACAATTAAAGATCAACGTTGCCTCTGCTTCTGTTGAAGCTGCTAAGGAATTGGATAGTCAAACGATCCGTGGACGTGATCTAGTGACAGGTCTACCTAAGACGATCGAGATCCGCCCCGAAGATGTAGCTGAAGCGATCCAAGAAGTAGTGCAAGAGATCATCACAGCTATCAAAGAAACATTAGAAGAAACATCTCCTGAGATCGCAGCTGACGTGATCGATCATGGGATCGTTTTAACTGGTGGTGGTGCGTTATTACGCCACTTACCAGATGTGATCTCTGAAGCAACAAAAGTGCCTGTATTCGTGGCTCAAGATCCACTTGACTGTGTGGCTGTTGGGACAGGCGAATCACTTAAGAGCATTGATGTAATGAAGAAAAGATAAATAGGCGGTTAAAGTCTAAAGTTAGGAGGTTGGGGTTTAGTCGTCCAGCCTCTTAATTTTTAATGCGGATCTTATCGAGTTCAGGAGGTTTTTTATGCAAAAGTTTTTTTTCAATAAAAAACTTGTTATTACACTGGTCGCTTTGATCATCAGTTTTTTACTGATCGCATTTTCGATCACAGTGCGTAATAATCGATCGATGCCAACATTTGTGCAACAGTTTGGTAATGAAGCTTTTGGTCTAGTTGATCGGGTCATCAGTTTTCCAGTTGCTGGAGTCGCGCATGTAGGTGGCTCTGTTTCTGATCTACTCAACACGTATGAGGAAAATCAGAAATTAAAGCAACAGATCGATAGTTTGGCAGCCGATAAAGTTGAAAACCAAACCTTACGTAAGGAAAATAAACAATTAAAAGAACAGTTGAAATTAGATGAAAGCTTGACTGATTATTCAAAGATCAGTGCCCATGTTTTATCTCGGACACCATCTTCTTGGCAAAATCAGATCGTGATCTCAAAGGGATCATTTGCAGGTGTGACTAAAAATGCTGCCGTTTTATCACGTAAGGGCTTAGTCGGACGGGTCGTGGAAGTCAATAAGACCAACAGTAAAGTTGAATTGCTCACGACGCAAAATGATTCGGCTAACCGTTTTGCAGTCCAATTGGAAAGTGATGGCGAAGTGATCAACGGTTTGATCACGGGCTATGACCGACAAAAAAATCAGTTGATCATGGGACAGATCACTTCTAAGAAGAAGATCAAGAAGAATACTGAGGTCATTACCTCTGGGATGGGTGGTAATACCCCTAAGGGCTTATTGATCGGAAAAGTCGTCAAAACAACGGATGATGATGATGGGTTAGCGACAAAAGTTTATATCGAGCCAGCTGCTGATATGACAGATCTTAGTGTTGTGACTGTGGCTAAACGCGCAGACTAGGGGGCAGAATGATGGCAAATTCCAAGCTAAAATATTATTTTCCTCTAGGGTTGATCATCTGCATCGTTTTGGATGGGACACTTAGTAGCTTATATGCTCAGTATTTTTTTACAAGTTCAATTTCGATCGAGAGTCGCTTGACCTTGTTATGGCTAGTGATGGCGATTTTCTATGGTGAAGTTGACCGTTTGATGCTATGGGCATTTATTGCTGGATTGATTTTTGATATGTACTATACGGGGATCTTAGGGATCTTTATGATCATTTTTCCTTTGATCGTTTATTTGAACCGAGAAGTGTATCGTTTTTTCACTTCTAACTTTATTGTGGTACTATTAATATATCTGATAGATGTTACGCTCGTTACGGCTTTGGCATATTGGGCCAACTCCCTGATCGGACTGACGACAACTGGTTCAGCTGATTTTGTGGTGCAAACTTTAGGGCCGTCACTGGCGTATAACTTGGCGGTATTTTCGCTATTATTTATCCCAGTCAAAAATTTCTTTGAGAAGTATTCTTCTCGATAAATAAGGAAGGTGCAAGCTGATGCAGGCAGCTGTGTTAAAGGGCTACAAAGACGGATATGAACTGATCATACGTGATAATGCAGATTTTGATCAGGCGCTGTCCGAATTAAAAGACCTATTTCGAAAACTACAACTTGATACTGTCGGTGAAGAAAAACAGATCTCGTTTACGGTCAATACCGAAAGACGCTTGTTGAGTGCAAAACAAAAGCAAAAGATCGAAGAATTAGTTGGAAATTATCCTCGTTTTTCGATCTATAAGTTTGTTTCTGATGTGGTAGATACTAAAGATGCACTTGAATTTATGGAAGAACATACCGTCCATGTCAATAGTGATACGATCCGTAACGGTCAAGTCAAGTTGATCAAGGGTGACGTCTTGTTTTTAGGCAATATCCATAAGGGTGGCATTTTGCAAGCGACCGGGAGTATCTTTGTTTTAGGAAATGTCGAAGGGATCTTACATGCTGGCTATAGTGATAATGTGATCTCAGTGATCGCTGGGAATTTTAAACGGGCACAACAAGTTCGGATCAGTGATCTAGTAGACATCATCGAGCCAGATATGCAAGCCGATAAAGTCGTTGCTTATGTCAATGACCTGCATGCTTTAAGCTATACGACGCTTGCTGAATTAAAAACACTTAGGCCTAAAATTTTTACACAAATAGGAGGGTTTTAAATGGGAAAATCGATCGTTATTACATCGGGAAAAGGCGGCGTTGGTAAGACAACTACGACTGCTAATCTCGGAACAGCCTTGGCTTTGATGGGCAAAAAAGTCTGTCTGGTCGATCTAGATATCGGTTTAAGAAACCTAGATGTTATTTTGGGCTTAGATAATCGTATCATTTACGATATCATTGATGTGGCGCAAGGTAGAGCTAAGTTACCCCAAGCCTTGATCAAAGACAAGCGTTTTGGCGACAATTTATTCCTGTTACCTGCAGCGCAAAATACGGATAAATCGGCCCTTGAACCGGAAGAAGCTAAACAGATCGTTGATGAGTTACGATCTGAGTTTGACTATGTGTTGCTCGATTGCCCAGCTGGGATCGAACAAGGTTTTGCTAATGCAGTAGCTGGTGCGGATGAAGCAATCGTAGTCTCGACACCTGAGATCTCAGCCGTTCGAGATGCTGATCGGGTAGTCGGGTTGCTTGAACAACAGAATTTAGAAGAACCACCGATGCTTATCATCAATCGGATCAAAAAGAAGATGATGCATGATGGTCAAATGATGGATGTTGATGAGATCACGCGGCATTTATCGATCAAATTGATCGGGATCGTCTTTGATGATGATAATGTAATTGGTTTTTCGAACAAGGGCGAACCTGTTATTTTAGATGAAAAGAGTGAAGCATCTAAGGGATATCGTAATATCGCACGGCGTTTAGAGGGTGAAACGATCCCGTTGATGACACTTAAAGAAGACGAACAAGGTGGCTTTTTCAAGAAGATGAGTTCTTGGTTCAAACGCAAATAAGCCAGATTTGTTGTTGACAGTTTTACCGATAAATGTTAATCTTTATGAAAAATTATTTAACGATATCGAGCGGAAGAGTAGAAGATGTTTACCTGAAAAAGAGACTATCCGGGAGCTGAAAAGGATAGAGGTGGCATTTTTGAACCACATCCGTGAATTGGTACACTGAACCTAAAGTAGTAGGTGTATCCGGTCAGAAGTCCGTTACACTTGAGTTAAGTTAACTCACTGAGACTCCTTTTGTGAGAAAGGAGTAAATATGAGGTGGAACCGCGTAAAACGCCCTCTTGGATTTTTTCCAAGAGGGTGTTTTTCTTTTACCAGTAAGTTAAAAAATGGAGGAATTTGGGATGGATTATATCATGGAAGTCATGCCCTCGTTGATTTCAGGGATGGGAGTGACCTTATCAGTATTTTTTTGGACCTTAGTTGGTTCTTTGCCTTTAGGTTTGATCGTTTCTTTAGGGATGATGTCACGATTTAAGATACTTCAAAAAATATTAGGTATCTATGTTTGGCTGATGCGAGGAACACCGCTGTTATTGCAATTGATCTTTGTCTTTTATGGACTTCCGCTGTTAGGAACAGGGATCGTGTTACCACGGTATGAAGCTGCGTTGGTGGCATTTATTTTGAACTACACAGCATATTTTGCTGAGATCTTTCGTGGGGGCTTGCAATCGATCGATAAAGGGCAATATGAAAGTGCTAAGGTCTTACGCTTGAGCTACTGGCAAACGATCCGCAAAGTCGTAGCTCCACAGGTGATCAAGATCGTGATCCCTTCGATCGGTAATGAAGTGATCAACTTAGTCAAGGACTCAAGTTTAGTTTATGTGATCGGTCTAGGTGATCTCTTGCGCGCAGGTAATGTTGCGACAAGTCGGGATGTGACTTTAGTGCCACTATTGCTAGTGGGCGCGATGTATTTGATGATGACGGCCTTTTTCACTTATGTTTTGAAAAAGATCGAGCAGCACTATAGTTATTGGAAATAAGGAGTGATCAACATGTTAGAACTAAAAGAAGTAACTAAAAAATTTGGCGATAGAACGATCTTGGATCATGTTGATCTGACTGTAGAAGATGGCAAGATCTTGTGTATCGTAGGGCAATCTGGTGGTGGTAAGACCACACTTTTACGGTGTATCAGTGGTTTAGAACGGATCGACAGCGGGCAGATCTTGGTAGATGGGGTCGCCTTTGATCCATACGTCAATAGTACCAATGATGCTGTGATCGGGGTGGTTTTCCAAGAATACAATCTCTTCCCGCATTTGACCGTGTTACAAAATGTGATGCTAGCTCCAACGATGGTCTTAAAAAAAGATAAGAAAGAAGCGCAAGCAGAAGCCCAAGAGCTTTTACAAAAGTTAGCGCTTGGTGATAAAGGTGAACTTTATCCTTGGCAACTATCAGGGGGACAAAAGCAACGGGTCGCGATTGCCCGCGCTCTAGCGATGAAACCACGGATCTTGTGCTATGATGAACCCACTTCAGCCTTAGATCCAGGTCTGCGCGATACTGTCAAAGAGATCATTTTGGATCTGAAAAAAGATAAAATGACGCAGATCATCGTTACGCACGATATTGATTTTGCTGAAGAGATCGCTGATGATATTTTACGTGTGAAACCACTGGCTAATTAAAGGAATTGAGATAGATGAAACGATATTTAAAATTACTAGCGCTTGGTTTAGGTCTAAGTCTCTTATTAGTCGTTTCGGGCTGCAATGATGTCAAAAAAAGAGCCGATACGGTCGATACTTGGCAACAGATCGAGCAAAAAAAGCGGGTCGTGATCGGACTAGATGATAGTTTTGTACCGATGGGTTTTCGCCAAAAAGATGGTAAGCTCGTTGGATATGATATCGATCTAGCTAAGGAAGTCTTTAAACTATACGGGATCACGCCTGATTTTCAGACGATCGATTGGTCAATGAAAGAAACTGAATTGCGCAACCAAACGATCGATCTGATCTGGAATGGCTATACCAAGACGGATGAACGTGCTAAAAATGTGGCTTTCAGTCAGCCATACCTAAAGAATGAACAATACTTAGTAAGTAAAAAAAGCCAACAGATCGTAAATGACAGTTCCATGAAAGGCAAGATCTTAGGTTTACAAAGTGGATCTTCGGGCTATCAAGCCTACTTGGATGAACCAAAAGTTTTAAAACAATATGTCAAAGAAGCGATCCAATACGACACCTTCAACAATGCTTTCATGGATCTAGATGCTGATCGCATCCAAGGACTATTGATCGACAGCGTTTATGCCAACTACTATATTGCGCATAAAAAAGATCCGGCTAGTTATCGGAAAGAAAACGCAGGGTTTGCGTCTGAAGATTTTGTAGTTGGAATGCGAAAGGGTGACAAGACCCTACAAAAGAAGATCAATGAAGCGTTTAAAGTTTTAAAGGAGAATGGGACGTTAGAACGTTTGAACCGTAAATGGTTCGGGGAAAATGTAAACTGACCCTGACAGCCTTAAAACTAAGGTGTATACTAGGTTAATGATCATATAATGGAGGGGTAGAATTTAATAATGGACACATTAGTTAGTGTGCTGACAGTGATCTTACTATTGAACGTTATTGCAGCAATCATCACTGTTTTTAAAGAAAAACGTGATATTACGGCAACTTGGGCTTGGCTCTTGGTGCTCAATCTATTGCCAGTGATCGGTTTTGGGATCTATTTACTAGTTGGTAAAAATATCTCCAAAGAAAAGATGTTTGATCTCAAGATGCAAGAACGACTCGGGATCGATCAGCTCGTTGAGTTGCAAAAGGAACAATGGCAAGAAGAAGAGCTCTTGCCAGAAGGCTTGCGTACGCCTGAAGCCCGCCAAACGGTGCGCTTGTTACTGGAGACTGATCAAGCTATCTTGACCAAAAATAATCAAGTCGATATTTACGATGACGGGCACGATAAGTTTGCTAAATTACTAGCCGATATCGATGCTGCAAAACATCACGTGCACTTGGAATATTATTCCTTTTTCAGTGATCGGATCGGTAATAAGATCTTAGCCAGTCTTGAAGCAGCCGCTAAACGTGGTGTTAAAGTCCGTGTGATCTATGATAGCATGGGGTCACGGGGCCAAGAACGGCATTTCTTTGATGAATTGGAAAAACTTGGTGGCGAGGCAGAACCATTCTTTGCTTATAAAAAAGCTTGGATCCACAGTCCCCGGATCAATTACCGTGAGCACCGTAAATTAGCGATCATTGATGGTAAGATCGGCTATATCGGTGGTTTTAACATCGGTGATCAATATCTCAGTCGTTCCAAGAAATTTGGTCACTGGCGCGATACGCATCTCCGCGTTGTCGGTAATGCTGTTATTGCCATGCAATCGCGCTTTTTGATGGATTGGAATGCAACGATCAAAAATGTTCGGGGCAAAGAACCAGTAAAATATGAAGAGAGTTTGTTTCCATTGCAACGACAAAAAGGCAATGTTGGTCTTCAGATCATCTCCTCAGGTCCGGATAGTGAAGTTGAAGCGATCAAGAAGGGCTATCTCAAACTGATCAGCGGAGCAAATGACTACATTTACATCCAAACTCCGTATTTGATACCAGACGATTCGGTGTTAGAAGCGTTAGTCGTAGCGGCCTTATCTGGGGTCAAAGTCAAGATCATGATCCCTTGTATGCCAGACCACGCTTTTGTTTATCGGGCAACTGAATATTACGCTAAAGTTTTGGTCGATAGTGGCGTCGAAGTTTACACGTATGACGATGGTTTCTTACATGCTAAGACATTTGTCGTCGATTCCCAGATCACTTCTGTTGGTTCAGCTAACCTTGATTTTAGAAGTTTTAAATTGAACTTTGAGGCTAATGCTTTTGGATATGATCGTAAATTGGCACTTAAACTCAAGGAGCTCTTTGAAGCTGATTTAGCTAAGTGTACAAAATTAACACCAGAATACTTTGAACGTCAATCACGTTGGCGTAAATTTAAACAATACTTTTCAAGATTGTTATCACCGATCTTGTAGGCAAAAGGGAAAGAAAGATGAAAAAACACAGAAAAAAGATCATTATTGGGGTCATTGGACTATTGTTGTTGATCTACGTAGGGGTAAATGGGTATCTCGTCAATTATGCTTTTGTGCGTGATTCAGCCAGTTTAGGGGCCTCAGCACCGAAAAAAGCCGAACTCTTGAAGAAAGATCAGGCCTGGTTGACTCAGACTAAGCAACAAACTTGGACAGAAAAGTCAGCTGATGGCAAGTTGACGTTGAAAGCGCGCTATGTACCAGCTAAAAAGGCAACCAATGAGACGATCGTGATCGCTCATGGTTATCGTGAAAATAGCTTGCGGATGGCAAGTTACATTCGGATGTTTCATGACCTCGGCTACAATGTCTTAGCGCCTGATGATCGCGGAGCTGGTAGAAGTGAAGGCCACTATATAACTTTTGGTTGGCAAGATCGACTAGATTATCAAAATTGGCTCAAGCAGCTCATTGCTAAAAAGGGACAAGATTCCAAGATCGGCTTGTTCGGAGTGAGCATGGGGGGCGCCACTGTTATGATGATGAGTGGTGAAAAATTACCTAAGCAAGTCAAGGTGATCGTTGAAGATTGTGGCTATTCATCGATCAATGAAGAATTAGGGACACAATTGAGTGCGCAATTTGGTTTGCCAAAAGAACCGATCTTAACAACAGCCAGTTGGATGGCTCATCCATTTATCGGATTTAATTTCAAAAATGGGAGTGCAACTGAGCAATTAAAACAAAATAAATTGCCGACGCTATTTATCCACGGCAGTAAAGATAGCTTCGTTCCAACGGAAATGGTGTATGAAAACTATCAAGCCAGTGCTGGTAAAAAGGAATTATGGGTCGTAAAAGGTGCAGCCCATGGAATGTCTTACTACCAAGATCCAACGGTATATACTGAAAAAGTTGGTGCTTTCGTCGCTAAATATATGAACTAAAAAGGAACAACCTAATTTTTAGGCTGTTCCTTTTTAGTTCATCATTACTTTTAGAAGAAAGCACTAAGTGAGCCGAGGATCACACTACCAAGTGTGAAGATCAACATGAGCCAAACAACGACCATGGTGATCTTTTGAAATGTTGTGCGTTTCTTTTTTTCTCTCACGATACTCGACACCTTTCCAATTTTTACTATACTATACCTTTAAAGGTCGGTCGCTGTCAAATCTCATAGTACAAGTGAGTTATTAGTTTCTTTTGATGAAGCGTTAAGTTTTCCTTGTTTTTGGTGTGTCTACAATTGATTTGTAGCAAAAATGCTTGGTATAATAGGGGTAATATTTTTAATTGAGGATGGTAGTGATGTTTACAGCGATCGCAACGTGGTATATCATGCCAATTGTCATTTTGATCATTTGGATGGCATTGACATTTTTAAAGAAAAATTTCGCTAAATATTGGCCTAAACGCTTAAGGATCATCGATATTATGATGTTGGTGTTATTGTTAGGAATCCACGGGCTTTCGGTCACTTTGACGGGGCTTTCGTTATTACCGTTTTTAGCATTTGCGGCTAGTGCTTTTGGTCTAGTTTTGACGGTGTATTTAGTGTATACCGAAGATGACTTTCGGGTCCGCCGTTTTTTTGTGATCTACTGGCGAACGTTAGATATTTTTATCGTTGGGATGTACATTATTTTATTGTTGATTCAGGTCGCAAGTTTTTTAGGTATTATGTGAGTTAAGTACAAACAGACTAATATTTAGTAAATATCTAAAACGTTTTATAAAAATCGCGAATTTGTTAGTTATTATTGTGGTTCAAAGCGTAGAACTATGGTAATATCTAATTGTATAACATATATTTAATACATATTTTGATGATCGTTTTTAGATCGTCGTTATACATTGGAAGCAAGAAAGATGAAAGCTGTAGGAATTAGAAAATGACGGAATTTAATCATGTGACTGTACTATTAGAGGAAGCAGTTGAACAACTCAATATCAAACCAGACGGCGTCTACGTCGATTGTACTTTAGGTGGTGGGGGTCACACCAGTTTAATTTTGTCAAAGCTTTCAGATAAGGGCAGGTTGTTCTCGTTTGATCAAGATCAAACTGCGATCGATTACAATACTAAACGTTTACAAAATGAGTTAGCCAGTAAGAAATTGACCTTTATCAAAAGTAACTTTCGTAATCTAAAGGAATGTTTAGCCGAGCAACAGATCACTAAAGTTGATGGGATCTTATATGACTTAGGAGTTTCTTCACCGCAATTTGATGTTGGCGAACGTGGCTTTAGTTATCAACACGATGCAACACTGGATATGCGGATGGATCAAAGTCAAGCTTTGACTGCTAAAACAGTGATCAATGACTGGTCCTACCAAGAATTAGTTCGGATCTTCATGCGCTATGGTGAAGAAAAATTTGCTAAATCGATCGCTCGGCGGATCGAAGCCGCTAGAAAACAAGCACCGATCGAAACAACAGGCCAACTAGTTGAACTGATCAAAGCTGGGATCCCGGCCAAAGCTCGACGTAAGGGAGGCCATCCGGCTAAGAAAGTCTTCCAAGCAGTCCGTATAGCTGTCAATGATGAGCTAGGTGCTTTGGAAGAGTCCTTAGATCAAGCGTTTGAAGTGCTTGATGTTGGTGGGCGGATCAGTGTGATCACGTTCCAATCGTTAGAAGATCGTTTAGTTAAAACGATGTTCAAAGAAAAAGCGAGTTTACCAGAACTTCCTGCCGGATTACCAATTATCCCAGCTGAACTTGAACCAGAATTTAAATTGATAACACGTAAGCCAATCTTACCGTCTGATGCGGAACTCGAAGCTAATCATCGGGCACACTCGGCTAAATTAAGAGCAATTGAAAAATTAAAGTAAAGGATGTGAGACTTTGGCACAAGCAGTAAGAAAACTCGAAACACCTCAAGCTCCACAGGTAAAAACTACGCTAGATCAGCAACCACAAAATACAGCTGGACAGTTGCGAAGGATGTATTTTAAACAAGAGCGCAATGCAGCGATCGCTTTAGGTGTATTATTAGTGGTCATGTCATGTTTGGTGATCTGGTCGAATACGGCCGTGACCAAGACCCAAGCAACGATCCAAGATATCAATCAAAAAGTCTCAACTTTACAGACTTCAAATGCTAACATGAAAGAAGAGATCAGCGAACTGTCTAGCCGGACACGTTTGATGGAGATCGCCAAGGATGTTGGTTTACAAATGAATGATAAAAACATAAGGAATGTTACCAAATGAGTACTAAAAAACGGCAGATAAATGTAAAACAAGACCCGCGAAATCGCAGTTATTTTGGAAGAGCGTTATTTTTCATCGTCATCATCGTCTTTCTTACATTTATTGGTCGTTTTTTTTATGTGGGTTTGACACACACGGCTCACGGAAAAAATCTGACCAAATTAGCACAGGCAATGTATGCCGAACAAACTGAGATCAAAGCCAAACGCGGGACGATCTATGATGCGCAAAATCAACCGATCGCTGAAGATACGACGACTTATTCGATCTATATCGTCTTATCTAAATCGGCGAAGACCCTTGAAGGTAAACCGGATTATTTGCAAGATTCACAAAAGACTAAAGCTGCTAAGGTCTTGAGTCAAAATTTAGGGATGAATTATGATGACCTGCTCAAGCTCTTTGATGCCGACGATGGTCTCTATCAAGTTGAGCTTGGTAGCAAAGGTAAACATATCTCAATGGAGACCAAAAAGAAGATCGAAGCTGCTAAGATCAGTGGGATCAAATTTACGCCTGCTCAAGCACGGTTATATCCTAACGGGGTCTTTGCGTCTCACTTAGTTGGTCTAGCAGAAAATGAACAATCTCACTTAGTTGGGGTCATGGGCTTAGAAAAGGTTTTTGAAAAACAACTAAAGGGCGTCAACGGAGTCAATAAGCTCGCGATCGATTCACGCGGGACGACTTTGCCTAATTCTAAATCACAAAGTAAGCCCGCTAAAGATGGCGATAATGTTTATACCACTTTAGATACGCGGACTCAGACTTATTTAGAGACTTTGATGAATAAAGCGCAAGAAACTTATAAGCCAAAATCGATGACAGCTGTTTTGATGAATCCCAAGACGGGCGAGATCATTGCGGCGAGTCAACGGCCGACCTTTAACCCTCAGACTGGAGAAGGGCTAAATGATATGTGGCGCAATATCTTGTTAGAAGATACTTATGAACCAGGTTCGATCATGAAGATCTTGACGATGGCAGCAGCGATCAATAGTGGAAATTATAATGCTAACGCCACTTTTAAGTCAGGTTCTTATCAGATCGACGGTCAACGGATCAATGATTGGAATACGACTGGTTGGGGTGATATCACCTATCGTGAAGGCTTTATTCGTTCTTCAAATGTTGGGATGGCTAAGCTCGAACAAGCAATGGGAGAAAAGACGTGGCTAAATTACATCAAAAAATTTGGTCTTTTGAAGTCAACAAATGCTGGTTTAGGGAATGAAGCAGCTGGTAGTATCGAATACAAATATCCGATCGAACAAGCTAACACTGCTTTTGGCCAAGGAGTAAATGTGACTGTCTTCCAAATGCTCCAAGCAATGTCGGCTGTGGCTAATAATGGTAAGATGGTCAAACCTTATCTAGTAAGCAAAGTTGTTGACCCAAATAATGGTAAGACGGTCTTTTCGCAATCACCAACTGTAGTCGGAAAATCGATCAGAAGCTCAACTGCTAAGGAAGTTCGTGAAATGATGCAAGATGTTGTGACTGATAAAGACGGGACTGGGACGGCCTACAAGATCGATGGTTATGATGTTGGGGTCAAGACTGGGACAGCGCAGATCGCCAACGAAAATGGCACAGGTTATTTAAGTGGTGAGACTAATTATATCTTCTCTGTTGCTGGGATGGCGCCGATAAATGATCCTAAATACATTTTATACATCACGATGAAACAACCTAAGACCTTTGCTGATCAAGGTGAAACGGGAATGTTAGCTTCTATTTTTGATCCTTTGATGAAACGCGTTTTGGATGAGGCAAATGACTCAAATGATGAAAAGGCACAAACCAGTGTCCCAGACGTGAAGGGGATGTCACCTAAAGAAGCTAGTGAAGAAATGACCCAAAGCGACTTAGTACCAGCAGTGATTGGCGAAGGTAAAAAGGTCGTTAAACAATCACAGACTGCCGGCACGAGCATGTTGACTGGTGAGCGTGTGATCTTAGTCACAAATGGAACGCTGACGATGCCAGATATCACTGGTTGGTCGCGCCTTGATGTGATGAAATTATCCGAGCTGACTGGTATTGACTTAGACGTTCAGGGGAATGGCTATGTTACTAAGCAAAGCGTTGCACCTGGTGAAAAGCTAAGTAAGCAAACAAAATTGACAGTTGAGTTAAAATAAAATAGATAGAAAAAAAGAGGAAGGAAAAATAACATGACTATTTTTCAAATGTTGATCCCGGTGATCAGCAGTTTAGTATTGACTGCTTTATTTACACCGATGTTTATCAGCTATGCACACAAAAAAAAGCAAGGACAAATGATCCGCGAAGAAGGGCCAAGTTGGCACCAAGTAAAAGCGGGAACACCAACGATGGGGGGCTTTACCTTTAATTTAGCGATCATTGTTACGGGGCTTTGGGTCCCACTAGGCTTGCACATGCTAAGTCCTAAGATCTTGGTCTTAGACTTTATCTTACTGTTATATGGCTTTTTAGGTTTCTTTGACGATTCCGTCAAATTATGGAAAAAGCAAAATGAAGGCTTGAAGCCTTGGCAAAAATTATTGGGCCAAATAATCGGGGGCTTGATCTTTTTAGCTGTCTATCATCATGAAAAGTTGCCTTTTGCACTTTCATTCTTTGGACATGAGGTCACTTTAGGCTTCGTTTATGTTTTATTTGTGCTTTTTTGGTTGGTCGGCTTTTCAAATGCGGTTAATTTGACCGATGGAATCGATGGGTTGGTCTCAGGCCAAGCGATCATTGCTTTTGGTGCTTATGCGATCATCGCCTATCATCAAGCACAATACGATGTTTTGATCTTTTGTTTATCCGTGATCGGTGCTTTGATCGCCTTTTTAGGGTTCAATCATAAACCAGCCAAGATCTTCATGGGTGATACTGGCTCATTAGCTCTAGGGGGAGCTTTGGCAGCCGTTTCGATCATCTTACACCAAGAGTTGTCGTTGTTGGTGATCGGGATCATCTTCGTCTTAGAAACGCTTAGTGTGATCTTACAAGTCGCAAGTTTTAAATTGACGGGTAAACGGATCTTCAAGATGAGTCCGATCCACCACCATTTTGAAGAATGTGGCTGGAGTGAATGGCGTATCGATCTAACTTTTTGGGCAATTGGTCTAGTAGCTGCGATCATTGCAGTTATGACGATAATTTAATATCAAAGGAAGTCGTTAGACATGAAAAATGTGACAGATTATAAGGGTAAAAACGTATTAGTCGTTGGTTTAGGTAAAAGCGGGCTCAACAGTGCCTATCTGTTAAAAGAGCTCGGGGCAAATGTAACGGTAAATGATAAGAATATTCCAGCAGATAAGCAAGTCTTGGCTGAGTTGGAAAATGCCGGTATCAAAGTCGTTGTTGGCTCACATCCGCTTTCTTTATTGGATGATGCGGAATTGATCGTCAAAAATCCTGGGATCACATATACGAATCCCTTGATCGCTGAAGCCCAAAAAAGAGGCTTTTTGATCATCACCGAACCTGAATTAGCCTATGAGATCTCTGAAGCTGAGCTAGTGGGCGTTACTGGGACAAATGGTAAGACGACAACGACGACTTTGATCTCCTTGATGTTAAACCACCTAAAGGATAAAAATAAGGCGTATGCTTGTGGTAATATCGGGATCTCAGCCGTCGAAACGGCCCAAAAAGCAACGGCTGACGATATCTTAGTCATGGAACTCTCCAGTTTCCAATTACTTGGGATCACTAAGCTCCACCCTAAGATCGCGGTCTTGACTAATATTTACGAAGCTCATACCGATTATCATGGTTCACGTGAAAATTATGTCAAGGCTAAGATGCGTTTGTTGAAAAATCAAACTGCAGCTGATCACTTTGTAGTCAATTTTGACCAAGCTGAATGGCGTGAACTTAGCCAACAAGCTAAAGCAAAAGTCGTACCATTTTCACGGACAGCCTTTACTAAAGAAGGAGCCTATGAAGAAGATGGGATCTTGTATTTCAAAGATGAAGCGATCATGCCTGCTGATGAGATCAAAGTTCCTGGCACACATAACATTGAAAATGCTTTGGCAGCGATCGCGGTCGCTAAACTCATGGGGGTAGCAACTGCCGATATCGTTGAAGTATTGCAGACATTTTCAGGAGTCAGACATCGGACTCAATACGTGACAACGTTTGATGAGCGCAAGTTTTATAACGACTCTAAGGCAACCAATATCGAAGCAACTGAAAAGGCACTTGCTGGTTTCAAAACCCCAGTTGTCTTGTTAGCTGGTGGGCTAGATCGTGGCTTTACCTTTGAGCGTTTAGTACCATATCTAAAGGAACATGTCAGTGCTTTAGTCGTCTTTGGTGAGACTAAAGACTTATTGAAAGAAGCCGGAAAACAGGCGGGCTTAGAACAGATCGTCGAGGCTAAAGATGCGGTCGACGCTGTGCCTAAAGCCTATGCTCTCAGTCGACCAGGTGATACGATCTTATTGTCACCAGCATGTGCAAGTTGGGACCAATGGAAGACATTTGAAGAACGTGGCGATAAATTTATCGAAACAGTAGAAAATTTAGAAAAAAAGGATGAATAGTATGCGACTATTAGTATCTGGTGGCGGAACGGGTGGTCATATCTACCCAGCGCTAGCACTGATCGAAGCTATCAAACAACAACGACCTGACACAGAAGTCTTGTATGTCGGGACAACTAAGGGATTAGAGAGTAAGATCGTTCCCAATGCTGGGATCCCGTTTAAAACGATCGAGATCCAAGGATTTAAACGTTCACTTTCACCTGAAAACTTTAAGACGGTGTACCTCTTTTTAAAGAGCGTGCATGACTCTAAAAAGATCATCAAAGAATTCAAGCCAGATGTTGTGATCGGTACGGGAGGTTATGTCTGTGGGGCAGTGGTGTATGCGGCTGCTAAAATGAAAGTCAAAACGATCATTCACGAGCAAAATAGTGTTGCGGGTGTGACGAATAAATTCTTGAGTCACTATGTTGATAAAGTTGGGATCTGTTTTGATGATGTGAGAGCTGATTTTCCAGCTAAAAAAGTTGTCTTTACCGGTAATCCACGAGCTCAACAAGTAGCAACGATGAAACCAACGGGTCGTTTGGCGACCGAATACCAGCTTGATCCTAACAAAAAGACGATCTTGATCTTTGGTGGTTCACGTGGGGCTTTAGGGATCAACAATGCTAGCATAGAAGCGATCGAATATTTCAAAGATCAACCCTATCAAGTATTATTTGTGACGGGACGCGTCCATTATGATAAGATCATGGAAGATAGCCGTGTCAAGGACCTGCCTAAAAATGTAGTGATCAAGCCTTATATTGCTGACATGCCATCGATCTTACCCGAGATCGATGCGATCGTGGGTCGTGCTGGAGCCACCAGTTTGGCCGAGATCACTGCTTTAGGGATCCCAACGATCTTGATCCCTAGCCCATATGTCACACATGATCATCAAACTAAAAATGCTCAAAGTTTAGTAAACAAAGGTGCGGCGTTGATGATCAAGGAAAGTGAGTTGAACGGCAAGGTCTTATTTGAAAATATCCAAGCGATGATGGCTGATCCACAAAAGCAAGCACAAATGGCGGCTAATGCTAAAAAAGCAGGGGTACCGGATGCAGCTGATCGTTTGATCAAGGTGATGGAAGATTTACTAAACTAGTAGTTAGTGAGAGGGGCTGAAGAGGATCAGATTTTGGAAGAAAAAGAAGCCAGTTGTCCCTAATCAGAAACTTCAACCATGGCTCGAAAAACAAGCAAAACGCGGTCAAGCAAAGCCAAAACCACCAGCCAAAGATCTGTTCAATGGCAAATTGATCCGGCTGACTGAACAGCGTAAAAAAGCATTGCGTCAACAAGCGTTATTTCCGTTAGTCTTTTTTTCGATAATGACACTATTGACGCTTTGTTTGATCTTGCCGATCAGTCGTGTTAGATCAGTGACAGTTGATTCAAATGATAAGCAGTTACGCGTGGCAGTCATCAAAGCCAGTGGACTCCATTACTATGAATCCCTGTTCAATGTGTGGTTCAATGCTAGCAAAATCGAGAATAAGATCCAGAACAAAGTAGGCTTAGTCGAACAGGCAACATTGCGCTATGTAAATGTTAATAATGTGGTGATCGACGTAAAAGAAGAGCCCCAAGTTGGTTATATTTATCGGAATAATAAGTATTATAAGATCGGAACGACTGGTCAACCTTTGAGTGAAGGAACTCCTTCAGTCAAGGGCAGTTACCCCGTATTTTATGCTTTTAAAGATAAGGCCAAGTTGAAATTAGCAGTCACAAAAGTGCAAGAACTACCGACTGAATTGAAAAAGTCCGTCTCAGAGATCCATTATGACCCATCTAAAGTAAATCCAAACCGGATCAAGCTTTACATGAATGATGGCAATGAGGTCATCGCCGATCTTTCGACGTTGACAAAGAAGATGGAATATTACCCTCAGATCGCGACTAAAATGGATCAAAAAGGCATCGTTGACCTTGAAGTTGGGGCGTTTTCATACCCTAAAAATTAAGAATTAGAAATAACTAAAATATTGTGAACTAAATTTTTTATTTTGAGGGGTTGACAAGTAGCCAATTAATATATTTTTGTGTTAAAATTAACCTATTGAATTTAAATAATAAACAATGAGAACATTATTAAAATCATAAGGGAGGCAAATTGATGGGAAACTCTAGTATCTATGTTGGCATAGACATCGGTACGACTTCGATTAAAGTCATAATAGCTGAGTATCTCAAAGACCAGATCAACATAATCGGTTACGGTAATACACGTTCTGCCGGTCTCAATCGTGGAGTGATCGTTGATATTGACCAAGTTGTTAAGGCGATAAAAGAAGCTGTGAAACAAGCCGAAGAAAAGGCAAATATTCAAATTTCTGAGGTGAGCGTTGGTGTTCCAGCTAATATGCTTCAAATAGAGCGTTGTAAAGGGATGATCGCCATCGGAAACGAAGACGGTAACTCTAAAGAGATCAGTGACATTGATGTTCGGCGTGTGACCGAGGCTGCTTTGGTCCAAAATTTACCACCTGAACGCGATGTGATCGATATTGTTCCAGATGAATTTATCGTTGATGGCTTTGATGGGATCCAAGACCCACGAGGGATGGTCGGCGTCAGATTAGAGATGCAAGGGGTAATGTACACAGGTCCCAAGACGATCTTACATAATACTCGTAAATGTATCGAACGGGCAGGGTTAAAGGTCAGAGATATGATCGTAGCCCCACTTGCATTATCGCAAGTTGCCTTGACCGATGGCGAAAAGGACTTTGGAGCGATCTTGATCGATCTTGGCGGTGGTCAAACGACTGCTGCTGTAGTCCACGATCATCAATTGAAGTACACTTATGTCGATCAAGAGGGTGGCGATTATGTGACCCGTGATATTTCGATCGTCTTGAATACTTCGATCGAGAATGCTGAGATCTTAAAACGCAATTATGGCTATGCCGATGAAACATTAGCTTCAAATGAAGATACTTTCCCAGTAACTGTTGTGGGACAACAAGAGCCAGAGATGATCACTGAAGAGTATCTAGCTCAGATCATTGAAGCGCGCTTACAGCAGATCTTTGGTAAGCTAAAAGCTGATCTAGATCGGATCAATGCTTTACAGCTACCTGGGGGGATCGTATTAACTGGTGGCTTAGCAGCCTTACCAGGTGTCAAAGAATTGGCCCAAAAGATCTTTGGGGTCAATGTTAAAGTCTTTATTCCTCAAGAGATGAATTTACGGATCCCATCTTTTGCACAGGTCATCGGGATCGTAGAATACGTCACGCAAGAAAATGAGATCGATCAGATCGTCAGACGAACGCTCGACGGTCAAGAATTCATCAGTAAACCAAAAGTAAACCAGCTCGATGAAGATGAGCAACAAGATATCAAGCCTGATTTTGAGCCGGTAGCTGATGAGTATGATACACCTAAGGATAAAAAGAAAGATGATAAACCTAAGGGAATGGATCGATTCAAGGCGATATTTGACAAATTCTTTGACTAAAAGATTAGGAGATGGAGGAATATAGAATGGAATTTTCATTAGACGCAGATCAAATGGAACATGGTGCCACAATTAAAGTTATTGGTGTTGGTGGCGCTGGTGGTAATGCGGTCAACCGTATGATCGCTGATGACGTTAAAGGTGTGGAATTTATCGTTGCAAACACAGATGTGCAAGCATTGAAGAATTCTAACGCTGAAACAAAGATCCAATTAGGGCCTAAATTGACTCGTGGATTGGGTGCAGGGGCTAATCCTGAGATCGGAAGTAAGGCGGCCCAAGAAAGTGAAGAAGCTTTAGCGGAAGCCTTGAGTGGTGCCGACATGATCTTTGTCACGGCCGGTATGGGCGGTGGTACTGGTACTGGTGCTGCACCGATCATTGCTAAAATCGCTAAAGAACAAGGTGCTTTGACGGTCGGGGTCGTAACTCGTCCATTTAGTTTTGAAGGGCCAAAGCGGGCTCGTTTTGCTGCTGAAGGTGTAGCCAAGATGAAAGAGCATGTTGATACTTTAGTTATCATTGCTAACAACCGCTTGCTCGAGATCGTTGATAAGAAAACACCGATGTTACAAGCTTTCCAAGAAGCAGATAACGTGTTACGTCAAGGTGTGCAAGGGATCTCTGATCTGATCACCTCACCAGGTTACGTGAACTTGGACTTTGCTGATGTGAAGACCGTGATGCAAAATCAAGGTTCTGCTTTGATGGGGATCGGTTCCGCTAATGGTGAAAACCGGACCGAAGAAGCAACTAAGAAGGCTATCTCTTCACCATTGCTCGAAGTTTCGATCGATGGGGCAGAACAAGTCTTGTTAAACATTACCGGTGGTCCAGATCTAAGCTTATTTGAAGCTCAAGCTGCTTCAGATATTGTTTCCCAAGCGGCTACAAGTGATGTCAACATCATCTTTGGGACTTCGATCAACGAATCCTTGGAAGATAATGTAGTCGTGACCGTGATCGCAACTGGGATCGATAAAAAGAAAAAAGAAAGTAGCACATCTAAAGTTGTACCACCACGGACGTTCAACACGCCAACGCCAAGTGCACCAGAAAACAACACGGCTGCACGCCCAGCGCAAAATAATGATCCATTGGGTGATTGGGATCTTTCACGCGAGATCAATGGTACAAGAAAAGCAGCCCAACAACGTGAAACTGAATTTCAAAATGTTGAGAAGAAGGATTTTAACGTCTTTGGTTCCAATTCTTCAGCTGAACAAAGTAGTGACGAAGACGATCTAAATAATCCACCATTCTTTACTCGGCGTCGTCATTAAGACAAGGAGGCTGAAAAATGTCATTTTCAAGCAAACTCAGTAGTTTCTTCAGCGCAGATGATGATTTTGAAAATTACGAAGAAGAGCCACGTGAGGAAAGTTATCCAGAATCTAAGGCTACCACTGAAAGTCGAGATGAGAGAAACGTAATGGCTTTGCACAATGAACGTCGGCCGCTTGAAAAGAAGATCATGCTGTTTGAACCTCGGATCTTTTCTGATGTTAAAGCGATCGCTAGCAAGCTTTTAGCTGGGCAAGCAGCTGTCGTTAATTTTCAAAGGATCGATGATGAACAAGCACATCGTGTCGTTGATTTTCTTTCAGGCGTAGTTTTTGCAGTCGATGGTGAGATCCAACGCATCGGTGAACAGATCTTTTTATGTACTCCGCATGACTTTGAAGTTGAGGGCAACTTAACTGATACGATGCGTAATGGTGATTATAAGTATAATTAAGGAGAATAATTTGGGAATATTAAGTCTTATCAGTAGTTTATTTAGTTTGTACTCTTTTTTGATCATTGCCTACTGTTTGTTATCTTGGTTTCCAGGTGCTTATCAGACACAATTAGGTCAGTTATTGATCAAAGTGTGCCAACCATATTTGCGGTTATTTGATTTTATTCCACCGATCGCCGGGATCAGTTTTGCCCCAGTGGTCGCATTGATCGTTTTACAGTTTGTTGAAAAAGGGGTCTTTATGTTGTTTTATCTCTTTTAGTGAAATGGGGGAGTGTGGTGAATAGTGAGGTCTATCAACATTTTCGCGCAGAAGAAAAACCGGTGATCGATTCGTTGAACGATTATATCAACCAGGCGCAAAATGAATACCGCCCGATCTTGACACACTTTTTAGATCCTAGACAACAACATATTGCCCAGTTCTTATTACAGGCTGATGATATGATCAAAGTCAAAGCTGAGGGAGGTTTTGCTCAAGCAGAAAGAAAGCGGCTCTTATTTTATCCTGACTATTATGAACCACAGGAAAAGGATTTTGAGTTGCAACTGTTAGAGATAAATTATCCAACTAAATTTGTATCGTTGACCCACGGACAAATTTTAGGAACTTTGGCAAATAGTGGGTTAGAGCGCGAAGTTTTAGGCGATATTATCACAGATTCACAGCGCTGGCAGATCGTCGTTCAAAAAAATATCAGTGATTATTTGCTCCAACAAGTCGAACGGATCGGTAAGATCAATGTTCGCTTGGAAGAAATGCCACTGACCCAGCGACTTGTCCCTAATAATGATTGGGAGCTTGAGACTGTTTCGGCCAGTTCGCTTCGGATCGACACGGTGATCGCGGCGGTCTATAATATATCGCGTAACCGTGTCAAGGAATTGATCAATGCCAAGAAAGTCCAGCTAAATTGGATGGTGTTGACCAAACCAGATACAGAATTAGGCGTTTTAGATATCGTTTCGGTTCGTGGTTTTGGCCGGATCAAGTTGATCGATGTATTAGGCAAATCAAAGCGAG
Source organism: Ligilactobacillus sp. RTP31139st1_D10_RTP31139_211217 (assembly GCF_040226755.1). Classification (NCBI taxonomy): domain Bacteria; kingdom Bacillati; phylum Bacillota; class Bacilli; order Lactobacillales; family Lactobacillaceae; genus Ligilactobacillus; species Ligilactobacillus sp. RTP31139st1_D10_RTP31139_211217. Next base: position 100,950 of record NZ_JBCOAR010000002.1, on the reverse strand, counting down.
GTAAGTTGCGCTGTGAAGTTGCTGTAATTAGAAAATGATTTAAAAATTTGGAGGTGTTGGGGATGTCATTGACCCCTTTGGATATTCATAATAAAGAGTTTCATACCAAGTTACGTGGTTATGATCAAGATGAAGTCAACGATTTCTTAGATCAGATCATCAAAGACTACGAGTTAGTCTTAAAAGAAAATGCACATTTAACTGAGAGCTTGAAACAAAGCCAAGAAAAATTGAAGTATTTCAATGATTTAAAAGATTCCTTGAATCAATCGATCATCGTTGCCCAAGAAGCTGCTGATAAGGTCAAAGCTAATTCGCAACGTGAAGCTGAGATCATCAATCGTGAAGCGCAAAAGCAAGGTCAAGATATTATTGACCAAGCCAATGAAAAAGCGCGTCATATTATCGATGAAGCTTCTAAGAAATCAAAACGTTTGGCTTTGGAGACCGACGATCTGCGCAAGCAAGCCCGTATTTTCCGGCAAAAGCTTCAAGTTATGTTGGAATCCCAGCTTGAAGTTGTTAAAGGTAGTGAATGGGACGATATTTTGCAACAAGGTGAAACAACGAGCTATGAAGCAATCCAAGAAGCAATTCGTCACGATGATACCCTTGACAAATCCAATGCAAAAGAAGTAAAATCATTCTCAAATGATACAGACGCCGAAAATGAAGTTTATGTTGCTGACAATACACCTGTGAGTGAACCAGTTGAAGAAGCAAAAGAGGCTGAAACAGTGGTCATCTTCCCTGATTCTAACGACAATGCTAGTTCACAACGCTTTGCTGATGACAGCAACAACGACTAGGCGTCTAGCTTAACAGATATAGTGCTAAGATTATAAGAGAACACGGACCTCTTTTTACGATGTCAGCGAGCCGGAAAAATGGTGCAAGGACCGGCCATCCCCTGAATTTAGGTTTATCATCTCTTTTTTATCAAACTGAAAGCAAGTAGGTTTGGTCGGTTGATCGCGTTATATGATCAAAGAGTGGAATTTATTTAAATTCTTAAATTGGGTGGTACCGCGAGATCTCGTCCCTTTGTGGGTGGGATCTTTTTGTTTTATCAAAAAGAAAGGATAGCTGTGTCTTACCACCTGAGCACAGTGGGTAAAGAGTATGCGAATCAAAGATACTTTGAACTTAGGGAAAACCAAATTCCCAATGCGCGGCAATTTGCCTGTTCGTGAATTAGAACGTCAAAACGAATGGGAAGAAAATAAGGTTTACGAAAAGCGCCAAAAATTAAACGAAGGTAAACCAACTTTTGTCTTACATGATGGACCTCCATATGCCAATGGTAACATCCACATGGGACATGCGATGAACAAGATCTCAAAAGATATTATTGTCCGTGCTAAGTCAATGATGGGCTTTAGAGCACCATATGTGCCTGGCTGGGATACACACGGGTTACCGATCGAACAACAGCTCAAAAAAGCTGGGGTCGACCGTAAAGCCTTATCTGTAGCAGATTTCCGGGAAAAATGTCGTGAATATGCTTTAGAACAAGTTGATAAGCAACGGACTGACTTCAAACGTTTAGGGGTCGCAGGCGAGTGGGATAACCCATATGTGACTTTAGATCCTGAATATGAAGCTCAACAAATTCGGGTTTTTGGTAAGATGGCAGAAAATGATCTTATCTACAAAGGTAAGCGCCCAGTTTACTGGTCTTGGTCATCAGAATCTGCTTTAGCTGAAGCCGAAGTTGAATATCATGACGTAACTTCACCATCTGCTTTCTATGCAGAACGAGTTCTTGATGGTAAAGGTGTCTTGGATGAAGATACATACATGGTCGTATGGACAACGACACCATGGACGATCCCAGCTTCAGAAGGTATCACGATCGATGCTTCCTTTGACTATGCAGTGGTCCAACCAGCAGGTGAAGAACGTAAATTCGTGATGGCAGCAGATCTGATCCAAAAGAATGCTGAATTATTCGGTTGGGAAGATGTTAAGACCTTGAAAGTCGTTAAGGGTCAAGATCTCGAATACATCACAGCGCAACATCCATTCTATGAAGATCGTGAATTATTAGTCATGTTAGGTGACTTTGTAACGACTGAATCTGGTACAGGTTTAGTCCACACGGCTCCTGGCTATGGTGATGATGACTACAAGATGGGGATGAAGTATAGCCTAGAGATCTTTGCTCCTGTGAGTGATACTGGTCATTTAACGGCTGAATGTGGTCCTGAATTCGACGGTGTTTTTTATGAAGATGCTAATGAAGTTGCTTTGAACAAATTACGTGAAGCTAACTTACTCTTAAAGGAAATGGATTATGAACACAGCTATCCATTTGACTGGCGGACTAAAAAGCCGATCATCTTCCGGGCAACACCACAATGGTTCGCTTCGGTCGATAAGATCAGAGACAACATCTTGAATGCGATCAATGAAGTTAAGTTCTTACCTGAATGGGGTCAAAAACGTCTCTACAATATGATCCGTGACCGTGGTGACTGGGTCATCTCACGTCAACGTGTGTGGGGCGTTCCACTTCCGATCTTCTACGCTGAAGATGGAACAGCTATCATGGAAAAAGAAACGATCGAGCATGTGGCTAAATTAGTCGAAGAACACGGTTCAAATATCTGGTTCAAGTTAGATGCCAAGGATCTCTTGCCAGAAGGTTACACTAACGAACATTCACCAAATGGCAAGTTTACTAAAGAAACTGACATCATGGACGTGTGGTTTGACTCCGGTTCTTCCCACCAAGGTGTTTGTGCTCAACGTGATTACTTGACCTATCCAGCTGATCTTTACTTAGAAGGTTCTGACCAATATCGTGGTTGGTTCAACTCAAGTTTGATCACCAGTGTGGCGGTTTCTGGTCATGCTCCATACAAGCAGATCTTATCCCAAGGTTTCACGCTTGATGCTGAAGGACGTAAGATGAGTAAGTCATTGGGCAACACGATCGTTCCTGAAGAAGTTATCAAGAAGATGGGGGCTGAGATCATCCGCCTTTGGGTCTTGAGTGTTGATACTTCAGCTGACGTGCGTGTCTCAATGGAAAGTTTTGCACAAATTTCTGAAAGTTACCGTAAGTTTAGAAATACGATGCGTTTCTTATTGGCTAACACAACAGATTTTGATCCAGCTAAAGATACCATACCATTTGACGAACTCGAAGCGATCGATCAATACATGTTGATCTTAGTCAATAAATTTACAAAAGAGATCTTGGATGACTATGCTAACTATAACTTCATGGACATTTACAAGAAAGTCATCAATTTTGTGACGACAGAATTATCTGCTTTCTACTTGGCAGTAGCTAAAGATGTTGTTTATATCGAAGCTAAGGATGCTAAGAAGCGTCGCTCAATGCAAACTGTTTTATACGAAACAGTTGTCCGCTTAGCTAAGTTGATGACACCAGTAATGCCACATACAACTGAAGAAATTTGGAACTTTGTCAAAGAACCTGAAGAATATGTGCAATTAGCTGAAATGCCTGCCGTTGAACATTTTGATAGTGAAGCACAGATCATGAAAAACTGGACTCGCTTCATGAAAATTCGTTCCCATGTTTTGAAGAGTTTAGAAGAAGCCCGCAATCAAAAATTGATCGGTAAATCTTTTGAAGCTCATGTAACACTTTATGTTTCTGAAGGTGTCAAACAAGAGTTGGCTAACTTAGGAGCTGACGTGCGTGAAGCCTTGATCGTATCACAATTAGATATCGCTGATCTAGCTGATGCTCCAGCAGATACGGATGATTATGGTGAAGTTAAGATCAAAGTTGAACATGCAGCTGGTGAAACTTGCCCACGTTGCCGTCGGATCACACCTGATGTTGGTACTGACGAACGTTTCAAGGAATTATGTGCTAGCTGTGCTAAGATCGTAGCTGACAACTTCCCTGAAGCTGTTACAGAAGGCTTAGAAAAATAATATTTCCTAACAAGCTGTGTTTTTGCCGTGGCAAGAGCATGGCTTGTTGATGTTTAGCCGGATCGTATTTTTTGCTATAATGACAAGTGAGGTGAACGAAATGGATTTTGAAGAAAAAGTTACAAATGTTGAACATTTATTTGATGGTAAAGTGATCGATCTTGATCGTGAAACAGTGATGCTTCCCAATGGAAAAGAAGCCTTGCGTGAGATCGTCCGCCATCATGGGGCTGTTGGTGTGATCGCGATCACGCCACAAGATAAAATGGTCTTTATCAAGCAATGGCGCTCACCTTTAGGGCAAGTGACCTTAGAGATCCCAGCGGGAAAGATCGAGCCCGATGAACAAAATTCGCCTTTAGAAACGGCAACGCGTGAGTTAAATGAAGAAGCACGTTACACGGCGGAAAATTTGGAATTGGTGATGCCATTTTACACATCACCTGGTTTTGCCGATGAAAAGATCTATTTATACCATGCAAGTGGTTTAAGCCCTGTAACAACTGAATTACCCCAAGATGAAGATGAATTTTTAGAAAAGGTAGAATTGACTTTACCCGAAGCTTTAAAAGCCATGCAAGAGGGTCTGATCTGTGATAGTAAAACGATCATGGCCGTGATGTTTTGGCAATTGATGAATTAGGTAACTGCCAATGACAGAAAACAATCCCGAAGAAAAACCATTGCGTCGGAGTAAAAAAACGGTCGAAGCCCCAGAAGATACTGGTTTTAGCCGGACTAAGACGCGTCAAAAACAAAAATTAGAAAGCCAAGCAGAAAAGATAAAGCAATTAGCAAAAAAACTGAACTATGCCATTATCGGTCTGATCGTTGCGATCATTTTAGTTTTTCTCTTTATGCGTTTTGTCAATTTCTAAGTTAGAAAGGTCGTTTATTGATGAAGTATGGAATTATTTGTGCGATGGAAGAAGAGATCAAGGAATTGCGGACTCAATTGACCCACAGTACTGAAAAAACATTAGGTGGGATCGCTTTTTATGAAGGCCAGCTCAATGGTCACACTGTTGTTTTAGTGCGTTCTGGGATCGGTAAAGTTCAAGCCGGTGTGACGACAGCATTATTGATCGTTGAATTTGGAGTCGATCACTTGATCAACTCAGGTTCCGCTGGTGGGATCGGTACGGGTCTTAGTGTCGGCGATGTGGTCTTTTCAACTGGGGCAGCTTATCATGATGCTGATGCAACCGCATTTGGCTACCTACCAGGTCAGTTACCACAGCAACCACAGATCTATCCAGCTGATGAAAAGTTGGTGCATGCTTTAGAAAAAGCAGCTAAAAAAGCTGATCTGACAACTAAGACTGGCTTGATCGTCACTGGTGATCAATTTGTGGCTTCAAGTGATAAGATCCAAGCGATCAAAGAGATCTACCCTGAAGCGCTTTGCTGTGAAATGGAAGGGGCTGCGATCGCACAAGTGGCTTATCAATTTAAAGTGCCATTTGTTATCGTCCGGGCAATGTCAGATGTCGGTGATGAAGATGCTGGACAAACATTTGACGAATTTATCATTGATGCTGGCAAGCGTTCAGCTAAGATGATCTTAAATTTGATGCAAGATTAGTGAGGAATAGACGTGAATAATATTTATTTGGATAATGCTGGGACAACCCCGATGGATCCAGCTGTTATCAAAACGATGACTGAGATGATGAACGATGTCTTTGGCAATGCTTCGGCGACCAATTCTTTTGGCCGCAAAGCGCATAGTATTTTAGAGCAAAGTCGTCAAAAAATAGCTGCTTCGATCAATGCACAAGATCCTAATGAGATCATTTTTACGAGCGGGGGGACCGAAAGCGATAATACTGCGATCATCCAAACTGCTTTGAAACGAAAAAATGAGGGACGGCATTTGATCACGACTATGATCGAGCATGAAGCTGTTTTAAAACCCATGGCTTATTTGGAGGAAAATGGCTACGAGGTGACCTATTTACCAGTCGATGAAAATGGTGTGATCTCGTTGGATGATCTAAAACAAGCTCTACGGCCAGATACGATCTTAGTTTCGATCATGACTGGGAACAATGAAGTTGGTAGTCATATGCCGATAACTGAGATCGGAGCTATCGTGGCTAAAAGCAATGCATGGTTTCATACAGATGCAGTTCAAGCTTATGGGATCTTAGATATCGATGTCAAACGCGATCAGATCGATCTCATGTCAACTTCAGCGCACAAATTGAATGGTCCAAAACAAATGGGCTTTTTATACGAACGTGATGGCCTTGATCTAGCACCACATCTTATGGGGGGCGATCAAGAAATGAAGAGACGGGCAGGAACAGAAAATATTCCGGCGATCGCAGCATTTGCTAAAGCGGTCGAGCTCGAACAAAACGCTCGCGCTGAATTGACAGCACGTTACCAAGGTTTCAAGCGCCAATTAGTAGATAAGCTAGCTGAAAATGGCGTGGACGTGAAGGTAAATGGTAAAATGGGAGCAGATGAACTCCCACAGATCATCAATCTATGGTTTGAGGGATGCCAAAATGATGCGATGTTGACCAATTTAGATCTAGCAGGGATCGCAGCTGCCGCTGGCTCTGCCTGCACAGCTGGATCTTTAGAACCTTCACATGTTTTAGCAGCAATGTATGGTAAAGACCAAGCTCGGGTGAGTCAATCACTGCGCTTTAGCTTTGGTAAATACAATACAGCAGCTGAGATCGATGAATTGGTCGCTCAATTGACTAAGATCAGTCAACGTATCAAAAAATAAGTTAGAGGTGTGTAATTATGGCATATGGTACAACAGCTAAAATTTTAGGTGATACGACCACATATCAACTATCACCAAATGTTAGGAAGTATTCTTTACGTGATACGGGCTTTATTGAGACTAAAGGTGGTAAATTCCAATTAGAACGTTCACTAGATCCAGCCTCACCATTTAAAGGCTTTAAACTAAAGATCGTTGTTTCCGCTGATCTAAAAAGTTTCAAAATGGTAACGACGACCGCTAATGGCTTAAAAGAAGTCAACATCTTCAAGGGAAAAGATGCAGCGGCTAACCAAGAACAATTGGAATATATCTTAGCTGATCTCGTGGCGCGTAATGTTATCGAAAAAGCATAAAAATTTAATATAAAAAAGTAAGCGAACCTTGTCAAAGTTAGGAATAATCGTTATAATGGTAGCTACTGAATAAAACGACCTTCAAATCGTCTGGATTCAGAATCTAATGAAATGATGGTGAGTTCTTACATGCAAGATAATAGTAAGACAAGAGTTGTTGTGGGCATGAGTGGTGGCGTTGACTCGTCAGTTGTGGCTTATTTGCTCAAGCAACAAGGTTATGATGTTGTCGGAGTTTTTATGAAAAACTGGGATGACAAAAATGATAGCGGAGTTTGTACCGCAACTGAAGACTACCAAGATGTAGCTAAGGTAGCCGATCAGATCGGGATCCCATATTACTCGGTCAACTTTGAAAAAGAATACTGGGATGGTGTTTTCACCTACTTCTTAGATGAATATAAAAAGGGACGTACACCTAATCCCGATGTGATGTGTAACAAAGAGGTCAAATTCAAGGCCTTCTTGGATTATGCGATGGAATTAGATGCCGATTATATCGCAATGGGACATTACGCACAGTTGTCACGTGATGAAGATGGCACGGTGCATCTATTGCGTGGGGCTGATGAAAATAAGGATCAAACTTATTTCTTGAGCCAATTAACACAAAAAAATCTGCAAAAAGCAATGTTTCCGATCGGGAATATGGACAAGTCAGAAGTGCGTAAGATCGCAGAAGAGGCTGGTCTAGCAACCGCTAAGAAGAAAGACTCGACGGGTGTTTGCTTTATTGGTGAACGTGACTTCAACAAGTTTTTAAGTGAATTTTTACCAGCTAAGCCAGGTTTGATGAAGACTTTGGATGGTGAAGTAAAGGGCGAACACTTTGGCTTGATGAACTACACGATCGGGCAACGCCGTGGTCTAGGGATCGGTGGCGATGCTAAGAGCAATGAGCCTTGGTTTGTTGTCGGTAAAGATCTAGCAACTAATACTTTGTTAGTTGGACAAGGCTATCACAATGAGTACCTATACGCAACAAGCTTAAAAGCAAGTGAATTGAGTTTTGTTGCGCCGATCGAGGATCGTGGCAATGAGTTCCATTGTACAGCGAAGTTCCGTTACCGCCAAAAAGATTCGGGCGTTACCGTTCGTTTTAACGCTGATCGCACAGAGGTAGAAGTTATCTTTGACGAACCCGTTAGAGCGATCACACCAGGGCAAGAAGTTGTCTTTTATGATGGCGCTGAATGCCTAGGTAGTGGAACGATCGATCACGCTTATCAAAACGGCAAGCAATTACAATACGTTTAGAGATTTAGGGACTGTAGCTTAAGGCTATGGTCCTTTTTTCTTTGGGCTAGGTATGCTAAAATTTAGACAATAGACATGGAAGAGGGATGGATTTTGACAAAGTTGTTTTTTGTACGCCATGGAAAAACTGAATGGAATTTAGAAGGGCGTTATCAAGGGGCGCGTGGTGATTCACCATTACTACCCGAGAGTTATCGCGAGATCGAAGAATTGGCGACTTATTTAAATGATTTTAAATTTGCTAAGGTCTATTGTAGTCCGATCCGCCGAGCTAAAGTGACTGCACAAAAGCTAGTCGCTAATTTAGCACAGCCGGTCAATTTAGAGGCTGATGTAGCTTTCCAAGAATTTAACTTAGGAAAGATGGAAGGGATGAAATTTACCGAAGTCGCAGAAAAATATCCAGCTGAACTCGACGGTTTCCGGCATCACCCCGATAAATACGATCCAAGTAAGATCGAAGGTGAAAGCTTTGAAGAGTTATTTGAAAGAATGACCCCAAAGATCAAGGCGATCTGTGAACGTTATCCGAAAGATAATGTCATTATTGTCAGTCATGGAGCGGCTTTGTGTGCTGAGATCAGACATTTACTTGGGGTCCCGTTAGACCAAATCCGGGCTAAGGGTGGATTAGCTAATACAAGTACCACGATCTTAGAGACGAAAGATGGTCAAAACTTTAAGTGTCTGGCTTGGAATAAGACAGATTATCTAAAAAAGAAACTTGATCCGACTGATATTGTGTAAGAAGGTGTAATGATGAAACGGGCTAAACAAGATGAAAAGATGCAACAAGTCATCCAAGAATTGATCCAAAAGATCGATGCTGATCCATACGACCAAGAGAGTTATTATGCTTTAGGGACGGCGTTAACTGAAGAAAAGAGCTTTGCCCAAGCGGAAGAACTTTTTAAAAAAGCGCTCAATGCTTTGAGTGATCGGACAGAAAAAACAGAATTATTGCATTATGGACTGGGCAATGTCTATTATGCAAGTGAACTCTATGATGAGGCAATCGCACAGTTCAACTTGATCCAAGATGGAAAATTACAAGCCGAAGCCTATACGATGTTGGCTCAAGCTTATTATGCGAAAGCTGACTATCAAAAGGCTTTAGTCTTTGCTTTGACAGCAAGTGAGAAGATGCGATCAGCAGCAACTTTAAGTTTGATGGGTGATTGTTTTTTAGCCTTGGGCAATTTTGGCCCAGCCAAGGACTATTACCAACAGGCTTTGCAATTAGAACCAAATGACACGCGGATCAATTTTCAGTTGGGTGTGCTCGCAGTTGTGAACGGTGCTGACCCAACATCATATTTTGAGCGCGCCAAGCAAAGTGATCCTAAGCTCTATCAAACATTAAAGACACGTCTAAACGATGTGGAACAGACGATGCAGGCAACAACAAAGAAAAAATAAGGCGGTAGATGATGCAACAAGAGACACTGACACTATTTGATGAGGATAAAAATGAAGGTTATTTAGTCGCCGAAGTTCTAAATATCTTTTTTGAAGCACCAGCAAGTTTGTATAAAGTAGCGCTTGTGGGCATCACCGAGACCGATCTTGATCTAGACAGTGAAGTGACGATCACAGGGAATTTTCCCGAGCTCGTTGAGGGAACAAGTTACTATTTTAAGGGAAAGATCACCGAACACCCTAAATATGGCCGTCAAGTCCAAGTGCTCAGCTATAAGCCAGAGATCTTGTCTTCAAAAGATGGTGTGATCGCGTATTTAGCTGGTGATCATTTTGAAGGGATCGGTAAGAAGACAGCTGAAAAAATAGTTGCTCAGTTGGGCGAAAATGCCGTCGATAAGCTTTTAAATGATCCAACAGTTGCTGATGAGTTGGGTTTGAGTGCCAAGCAAAAGGAGAACCTATTAGCCGGGATCACAGCGGATAATGGGGCTGAACACACTCTGATCGGCTTGAGTACATTAGGCTTTTCCGAGAAAATGGCGGGTAAGCTCTTTGAAAAATATCGTGAAAAGACTTTAGATGTCGTCCATGAAAATCCATATCAGCTAGTTTATGATATTGAAGGCTTCGGTTTTAATCGTGCTGATCAGCTAGCTTTGAAACTGGGTGTGGCTGCGACAGCTGAAGTTCGCTTAGCGGCGGCGATCTTTGAAAGCATGGCCCAATTGAGCCTATATTTGGGAAATACTTATACGGATGGTCCCACATTATTAAAAGAGGCCTTACGCTTATTAGAGCAGAGCCGCCCTGAGAAGATCGAACCTGAATTATTAGCTGACCAGTTATTGAAAATGGGTGAAAAAGGCCAAGTGATCTCAGATGATAGTCGGATCTATTTACGACGCTACTATGAAGCTGAATATACGATCGCTGAAGAGCTCAAGCGTTTGGCGACTAAAACAAGTGAGCAAGAGGTAAGTGATACCCAGATCGATGACTTTATCCAAGCAATCCAAAAAGATCTCCAGATAACGTATGGTCCTGATCAAAAAGCGGCGATCAAAGCGGCTGTTAAAGCCCCAGTCTTTTTACTGACCGGGGGACCTGGTACAGGTAAGACTACGATCATTATGGGGATCGTGCGGACGTTTGCGGCGCTACACGAGCTTGATCTATCAGATACGAGTCAAACGCCGATCCTCTTAGCTGCTCCTACCGGAAGAGCTGCTAAGAAGATGAGTGAAGCTACTGGGTTACCTGCTTCAACGATTCACCGCCTATTGGGCTTGAATGGTCGTGAAGATGAATTGCCTGAAGAGACAAAAGTACTAGAGGGTCAATTATTGATCGTTGATGAAACTTCGATGGTCGATACTGTCTTGTTACAGTTACTATTAGAAAGTATTCCCGAACAGATGCAAGTTATCTTTGTGGGGGACCGTAATCAGTTGCCTTCAGTGGGACCAGGTCAGGTCTTTTCTGATCTGTTAGCCAGTGAAACTTTACCGCAAAAAGAGCTCGCCAAGATCTATCGGCAAGGTGATGGGTCAACGATCATCAAATTGGCACATGCGGTCAAGGATGGGATCGTCCCACCTGATCTAATGCAAAAGACCAATGACCGTTCATTTATTCCTTGTCATGCCGATCAAGTGAGTTCAGTGGTCGAACAAGTCGTTACAGCAGCTTTAGCTAAGCAAAATAAGAGTGATGATGTTCAGATCTTAGCGCCTATGTATCGTGGGGCTGCCGGGATCACTAACTTGAATCAGACGCTACAGGCACTCTTGAATCCTAAAAAAACACAACAAAAAGAGATCAAGTTTGGAAATAACGTATTTCGGATCGGTGACCGTGTTTTACATTTAGTCAATGACCCAGAAAATAATATTTTTAATGGCGATATTGGTAAGATAGTCGGGATCGAGTTGAAAAAAGATCGCCCCAAAGAAGATAAGGTGATCATCTCATTTGATGGTCAAGAAGTCGAGTTTGGTCGTAAAGATCTCATCAACTTGACACTAGCTTATTGTATGTCGATCCATAAATCACAAGGTAGTGAATTTCCGATCGTGATCTTACCTATGGTCCAACAGTATTCACGGATGTTTGCCCGGAACTTGCTCTATACAGCTTTAACACGGGCCAAGGAAAAGCTTATCTTATTGGGTGAACCAGAAGCTTATGCTAAATGTATTCAAACTGTAGCCTTAAACCGTAAAACTACGCTTACGACGCGTTTATGGGAAGTTTTGGGTAAACCGAAGAGTTCGGACACTAAAGAAGCTACTAAAGCGGGAAGTGCGCCCAAGTTTATTTTAACGCCAGCTTTGGTCAAAACGGGTGAGATCGACCCGATGATCGGGATGGATAATTTGACACCGGCGGATTTCATGCGGTAATAAAGTGAGTCAATGTAGTCTACAAAACGAGGGTCCTACTATGATGCGTTTTTGGCATCATAGTAGGACCCTCGTTTTAGATCGGCATTAATCGCGTTTGGTAACAGGTACCCCTTGGATATTGATCCAGAAAGGATATTTGATCGTCCCAAAAAAGATATCGTAGTATTTACTTCCAGCTTCTTCACCGTCGATCTGACCGTACTCTAAAGAATTGATGATCAGATGGATATTTTTATCTTTGTAGTGATGAAGATAGGGAAGTTTAAGTTGCTTTTGGAAATAGATCGCGATACTCAATGCTAAAAATTTAAAAAAGCCTAAGTTATCAGCGATGATCAAGTCAAGCTGATGATCATTGATATCAGCTTCCGGGGATAAGATGATCCCATTTTCAAAATAAGGATGGTTGGCGATATTGACTAAGCGAGCATGTTTAAAGAACTCATATTTATCACCGATCCTCAAAGTAACTGCAAAGGCTTCTTGATTTAAAAAAGCGGTGAAAACATTTACGAGATACGCCAAAAAGTTCAAGTGAAGCTTGAGCAAGATCTTACGTAAACGCATATGTTTATGCACGTTAGCATTTAGACTGATCGTATAAGCATCAAGGCCGATCCCAAAATCATTTAAAAAGTATCCTTGTTCGTTATGAGTCGTTTCTTGATATTCCCCAACATTATAGTAAGTCGGTTCAGTTGCAGCCAAGATCTGCTCTAGGGCAACTAAAGGATCTGAAGCGGTCCCGATCCCCTTGGCAAAACCGTTATTATGGCCAACGGGGATAAAAGCAAGTGGAACTTCCAAAGGAGCTTCGTGTTTGAGGGCATTGAGCGTCTCATTTAAAGTTCCGTCTCCACCCACGACTAAAACGACACGGTCTTTGAGATTTTCCGCTTTTTGCTTGCCAAAATTTAAGTGGATCAACTGTTTAGCATGGCCAACATGTGTGGTTTGATGCGCTTCATATTTAACTTGGCGAGTAAGCAAAACCTGTTCGACTTGCTCCCAAACGTTAGCAGCTTGACCATGATCAGCATTTGGATTAACAATAATAAAGAAAGTTTTCAAAACGAGCGGTGATATAAAATATGGACGTTATGGGAATAACGAGAAAGATCATATATGTCCTTTCCTTTATTTTCGAACTAAGCAAAGCCTGATCCATATTAACTTTCTTCAGGCGCTAGTAACTATTAAACAATTATAGCTAATATTTTAGCAAGCGACAAGCACAAAAAAGCAAGCCAAAATCTACTCTTGGCTTGCTTTTTGGCGTTTAAACTGTAACAAACATTGGTAAGATCATTGGATGACGCTCGGTTTGTTCGAAAAGGAACGTTTGGAGCTCAGCAATGATATTTTCACGCAACATTGCTTCAGTAACTTTTTCATTTTTCAAAGTCTGTCTGATCGTCCGATAAACACGTTTACGTCCTTGTTTGATCAATTCACCAGATTCACGCATATAGATGAATCCACGTGATAGTAGATCAGGCCCAGCTAAGATCTCGCGTTTTTGCATATCGATCGTAGCAACTACAACGACGAGCCCTTCCTCTGAGAGGATCCGGCGATCGCGTAAGACGATATTACCGATGTCACCGATCCCGGAACCATCGACATAGACGTCTTCAGCGTTGAAGTGCCCAGCATAACGGGCGGAATCTTTAGTCAAGGCTAAGACATCACCGTTTTCCAAGATAAAGGAATTTTCGGTAGGGACATCGCATTTTTCAGCCAATTCAGTATGGATCTTCAACATCCGATACTCACCGTGGACTGGCATGAAGAATTTAGGCTTCATCAAACGAAGCATCAATTTTTGTTCTTCTTGCCCACCGTGTCCAGAAGCATGGATATTATTGACCTTACCATGGATGACCGTGGCGCCAGCTTCTTCAAGTTCGTTGATGACTTTGTTGACACTCAAGGTGTTACCTGGGATCGGCGAACTTGAAAAGACGACCGTATCGCCTGGTTGGATCGCTACTTGACGGTGGGTCCCATTAGCGATCCGACTTAGAGCAGCCATAGGTTCACCTTGCGAACCGGTACATAAGATCATGACTTTATTAGCGGGTAAGCTATTGATCTCGCGTGCATCAACGATCGCATCATCTGGGATATCAAGATAACCTAATTCCCGTCCGTTTACGATAGCTGCTTCCATACTACGGCCAAAGACTGCGATCTTACGTCCCTTAGCGATCGCAGCCGCCGCAGCTTGTTGGACACGTGAGATATTTGAAGCAAAGGTCGCAAAGATGATCCGACCTTCGACTTGTTCGAAGATCCGTTTGATCGATTTGCCGACCCAGCGTTCAGATTTGGTGAAGTTAGGGACTTCGGCATTAGTACTATCGGATAGTAAGCATAAAACGCCTTCTTCACCCAAGCGCGCCATCTTTTGAAGATTAGGGGCTTGGTTTGTGATCGGAGTTAGATCAAATTTATAGTCACCGGTGCAGACAACAGTACCAGAAGGGGTCTTGATCGCAACACCTAGGGTATCAGGGATCGAGTGCGTAGTTCTAAAGAAGGACACGCTCGTCTTTCTGAAACGTAGGACAGTATCTTCATTGATCTCATGCAATTCAGTTGAGTTCAATAGACCATGCTCTTCTAGTTTGCTCTTGATCAAGGCAAGGGCTAATGGACCAGCGTAGATCGGAACGTTTACCTGTTTCAAAAGGTAAGGGATACCACCGATATGGTCCTCGTGCCCGTGTGTAATGACTAAAGCTTTGATTTTTTGCTGATTTGCGACGAGGTATTGATAGTCGGGGATGACGTAATCGATCCCTAAAAGGTCATCTTCAGGGAACTTGATGCCGGCATCGACGACGATGATCTCGTCTTGAAATTGGATACCATAAGTATTTTTCCCAATTTCGCCCAGACCACCGAGTGCAAAAACGGCGGTCTCGTTATTTTTAACATTTAGTTTTTTCATCTTTTAAAACTCCGTAAGTTTAAAAGCTGGACTTTCCTTTTCGTATTCTAAAGCTGCGTCGCTCAATTCTTCGATAAATTCAACATTGTATTCGGTATTTGATTCTACTAAAACGCGTGCTTCTGGTTCTGAGTCAGCTTCTAAATATAAAGATTCCGTGTTTTCACGGCGTGGATTGATTTTTTTCGTTGGTTGATAATATACTTTAAAGATCATTAATGATTCTCCTTTTATGAAATTAATTATAGTTATTTGCACTTATATAAAAGTTCAAATCAGCAAAAATAAACTTCCGAACAGGGATTGTTTACACAATAATTAATCCTATTTTACCATAGTTTACAAACTAAGTATATAAAGTTGATCAAACGCGCCGGATAAAAGACTAGACAAGGTCACGGGCGAGATAAAGGCTAAGATACTTTTAAGTTTAGGTGTCCAATAATGCTAGTTTGTCTAAATTTGGTATATAATCAAAGAGTAAACAAGTAGGTGAAGTTATGGAATTTTTATATCTGATCATTGGAGTGGTCATTGTCGGAACATTAGCCTTTATTTTTCAGCGATATCGCCGAAAGAAAGCATTGAAATTGATCCAGCTGGACAGTCAAAAATTGACGTATTCAGTGATGGAGGCAAGTTTAAAAAATTTAAAGCTGTTAAATGAAAGTTTAGCAGCTTCAGCCTTGATCTCAGATGTTTGGGGCAAGGGAGTCATGGCTTTTGAATATCAGCTTGAAGTTAAAGATTTAACTAACGCCGATCTAAATGGTCTAAAAAAACAGCTCGAACAGCAACTAGCAGTACATGCTAAAGCGCAAGGAATCAGGGGCTATCAGCAAAATAGGGCTTTTGTAGTCTCTGATATCTGGTTGAAAGATGGTATCTTGCATATCGACGTCTCCTATCTAGTCAATAAGGCAACTGTTGAATATGTCAATGATATGAATACTTTAGAACAAAATAATTAAGCAGGTCACAAATAACGAGGGTCTCCGGTATGATGCGTATGTACATCATGTCGGGGACCCTCGTTGTTATATGATTAAAGCAAGATCAAGTCTTCAGTGGCAGCGAATGGATTTTCTTTATTGATGTGATCAAAGAACAAGACGCCATTCAAGTGGTCGATCTCGTGTTGAACGACGATCGCAACATAGTCTCGTAAGCGTTCAACGTGTTCGTTGCCATCTAGATCATACCAGCGCAATTTGATCCGAGCATGGCGTGGAACGTAGCCAGGGATCTCACGGTCGACCGAAAGACAGCCTTCACCTTCTGCTAGGGCAGCCATTTGGACTGATTCACTCAAGATCGTTGGGTTGATCAAGATGTGCTTAAATAGTGGTTCTTGACCTTCTTCTTCGCCAGGAACTAGGACTGCAGTCATCCGTTTAGATACATCGATCTGAGGTGCTGCTAGTCCGACACCGGCGCGGAGGTTGTATTTTTCTGCGATCTCAAGGTCTTGGCTGTTTTCTAAAAATTCCATCATTTTTTGAGCAGTTTGCTTTTCTTCATCGCTCAATGGAAATGTAAATTTTTCTGCTCGTGCCCGCAAAGTTGGGTGCCCTTCGCGGATAATATCATGCATAGTGATCAAAAATAATCATCCCTTCATTTATTTCTACCTTGATTTTAGCACATTTTAGGAAAAAAGTTTTCAGCTTTTTAGCGTAACGTTTTCGTGACAAAGCATGGTAGCTGTTACATTATTGTTAGATAAGGCTAGAAATTATTGTGCTATAATTAAAGAGAATTTTAAATGTTTACGAAAGTACGTTTGCGTTTTAACACTAAAAGAGATATACTTTTACTTTTGTATCGTGGCGGTCCAAAAGAGATCACATTTCGGCAAGATGAAAAGTGGAGGATTCAAATGGATAATAATATGATGATTTGTGGGGAAAACCCTGAACTGCAGTTATTTTTACAGACATGTATCTTACACGATGAGCATTTAAAATGTTTTTGGTTCCAGATCAATGAAACACCTACTGACCAAGTTGTTTCATTAGTTGAAAGTTCAGCTTTTGCCGATAATTTTGTATTAGAGGCAACTGCACATCCAAAATGGGATGAATTACAGCTGATCTTACTGGGAACACCACCCAAAGATTATGTTGAGGCTGAGGGGGAAAATGCACAACGTCGCTGGGTCCAACTGGTGATCAATCAAGCAATGGCTAATGGTTTTAGGGGTAAGATCTGCGTGGTCTTGCCCCATGATCATCTGTGGGTCTATTCGGCTTTGCGCTTTTCAGGCTTACCCGCTAACAATGTCTTTGGTTTAGGCACGATGGGACTTTCTGAAACGGTTGCCCGCTTATTGGGTGAACGTTTAGATATCGGGAGCGATCCGATCTACGCTAACGTCATCGGCACACAAGACGAGGCTTTTATCGCTTGGAGTCGTGCGCAGATCGCCGGTAATTCGGTTTTAGGGATCGTTGCGCAAGATAATAGTTTATTTGGACAGGCAAAATTAGACGAGATCACTAAAGATTACCAAGCTAAATTGGTGCAAGCAAAGGAAGTCGTAACAGTTTTGTGTTTACAACGGATCTGTCGGGCATTGTTTTTCAATCATCCGATCTTAGTGCCTTTGACCCATGAGATCGAATTTGCTAAGCAAAAGATCGCGGTCAGTGAGCCTGTTGTTTTGTCGAAACAAGGGGTAGCTGTTTTGACAAAATTGACACTCTCAGAAGATGAATCGACACAGTATATGGAAGTAAAGCAAAACGTTTTAGCTGAATTAGAAAATTTACGTAAACAATAGATAAAGGTGAGGTTTAAGATGAAGATCAGTGAAAATTTTGAATACCCACTATTACCTGAGTGGACGACCGCAGAGATCATTACTGCAAGTGAATTTTACGAAGCAGTTGAGAAAGTTTATACTACTGGGATCGAACGCGAAGAGTTTTTAGCTAAGCATAAAAAATTTTTGCAAATGGAGCCAGCGATCATGACTCAAAAACAACTCGATCGAGATTTTGAGCAAGCTTCAGGGCTCAGTATTTACCAGGCGGTTAAGCTGGCTAAGGCAACGACTGGCAAACGAGTAAAATTTAAGGAAAAGGGTTGATGGTGGTGACTGACTGGAAAACGATCAATGCTAGTGTGCAAGAGTGGTTCAAAGAAGTTCGGTGCCAATTGTTGGCTGGTTGTGAGGAAGAACTACAAGTTGCCCAAAAAAGTGGACGCACCGATCTAGTGACTAATATCGATAAGCAAGTTGAAAAATATTTGGTCACTCAGATCAAGCAGACTTTTCCTGGTTCGCGTGTTTTAGGCGAAGAAGGCGATCATGACCAAGATCTGGCGACCTACCAAGGTTTAGTTTGGATCATCGACCCGCTGGATGGGACCTTGAATTTTGTGAAACAAAAGGACCATTTTGCAAGTATGCTAGCAGTTTATGAAAATGGTCATGAAAAATTGGGCTATATTCTCGATGTGATCAACGATAAACTCTATTGGGGCGGACCGGAAAGTGGCGTTTTTTGCAATACGGCTCGGTTGCCCCAAGTGCCTGATCTTTCCCTGGAACAGGGATTATTCGATGTCAGTGGACGGATGCTAGTGCGCAATTACCGCAATGTTGCCCAAGTTGCCGAAAAAAGTATGGGGATCCGCGTCTATGGCAGTGCAGGGATCGGTTTTATCCATGTTTTGACCGGTAAAACAGTGGGCTATTGCTCCCATCTGCATCCTTGGGATCATGCAGCTGGAAAGATATTGGCAAAAGCGCATGGTTTGAGCGTAAAAAGCATTGACGATAGTGAATTAGATGTGCTATCATCAAGTGATGTATTAGTAGCGACGAAAAATGCTAAGAACGATATTATCAAGCTGATGCGCAAGCGTTAGTTTGAAACTGTGGCACTAAGTCACAGTTTTTTTATGTGGGTTCTTGAAAATGAGATAATTTTTTTCATAACATTCAAAGTCGATAGGCCGTTAGGGTTATTGAATTGAAGGGGCATTTCTCAAGCAGTAGATTTTGAAAGGAAGAAACAACTTTGAAAACACGTGATGATATTCGTAATGTTGCGATCATTGCCCACGTTGACCATGGTAAGACAACATTAGTTAACGAATTATTAAAACAATCAGATACGCTTGATGAACATACCGACATCGGCGATCGTGCGATGGACTCAAATGATATTGAAAAGGAACGTGGGATCACGATCCTTTCCAAGAACACAGCGGTAAAATATAACGGTAAACAGATCAACATCTTAGATACACCAGGACACGCCGACTTTGGTGGGGAAGTGGAACGTATCATGAAAATGGTCGATGGTGTTTTGCTTATCGTGGATGCGTTCGAAGGAACGATGCCACAGACACGTTTCGTGTTGAAAAAAGCTTTAGAACAACACTTGACACCAGTGGTCGTGATCAATAAGATCGACCGCCCAGGTGCTCGTCCAGAAGAAGTTGTCGATGAAGTGTTAGATCTCTTTATCGAACTCGGTGCTGATGAAGAACAACTTGAATTCCCAGTTATCTACGCTTCTGCGATGAACGGGACTTCTTCTTTTGATTCCGACCCAGCTAAACAAGAACACACAATGGATCCGATCTTCAACACGATCTTGGATGCTATTCCAGCTCCAAAAGATAATGCTGATGAACCATTGCAATTCCAAGTTGCAATGCTTGACTACGATGATTTCGTAGGTCGTATCGGTATTGGTCGTGTCTTCCGTGGCAAGATCAAAGTGGGCGATCAAGTTACAGTTATGAAACTTGATGGTACACAAAAGAACTTCCGTGTAACTAAACTCTTTGGTTTCTTTGGTTTGAAACGTCTTGAGATCCAAGAAGCTAAAGCCGGTGACTTGATCGCTGTTTCAGGGATGGACGATATCTTCGTTGGGGAAACAGTTTGCCCAGCTGATCATCCTGAAGCATTACCATTATTGCGGATCGACCCACCTACATTGCAAATGACATTTATGACAAATGATTCTCCATTTGTTGGCCGCGACGGTGACAAGGTTACTGCACGTAAATTAGAAGATCGTTTGAAGATGCAATTGCACACGGACGTTTCTTTGAAGGTCGAAGATACTGATTCACCAGATGCCTGGACTGTTTCTGGTCGTGGTGAGTTACACTTGTCGATCTTGATCGAAATGTTACGTCGTGAAGGCTTCGAATTGGCCGTATCTCGTCCTAAGGTTATTTACCGTGAGATCGATGGTCAATTATGTGAACCATTTGAAAGTGTGATCATCGATACACCTGATGAATACTCCGGTTCTGTTATCGACTCAATGGCACAACGTAAAGGTGAAATGTTGAACATGGAAACTGGTTTGAACGGCCAAACACGTTTGGTATTCTCAACTCCAACACGTGGTTTGATCGGTTATGATTCCCAATTCCTTTCCATGACACGTGGTTACGGTATCTTGAACCACACATTTGCCGAATACAAACCAGTTATTCGCAACTGGGAACCTGGTCGTCGTAACGGTGCCTTGGTTTCGATCAACCAAGGTAAAGCAACGACTTATGCGATCATGGGTGTTGAAGGCCGTGGTACGATCTACGTTGATCCAGGTACAGAAGTTTATGAAGGTATGATCGTGGGTCAATCTTCACGTGAACGTGATATCTCAGTTAATATCACTAAAGGTAAGAACATGACCAACGTTCGTTCTTCTAACAAGGACCAAACAGCAACGATCAAGAAACCAACACATTTGACATTGGAAGAATCGCTTGAATTCTTGAATGAAGATGAATTGTTGGAGATCACGCCAGAAAATATTCGTTTGCGCAAACGGATCTTGGAAACAAATGCGCGTGAAAAAGCAGCTAAAAAAGCAGCTAAAGCAACACAATAATAGTTAAACTAAACCACAAGTGTGATTTCGATCGCACTTGTGGTTTTTTAGTAATTTTGTAAATATTTTTAATGTGTTACAGTTGGACAGACATATTCAAGCGGTTTTATGATATAATTGCGGAAGTATGAGAGGAGATCAAGTTGATGGAAAACTTTATTTCAAAACAACAGGCTTTAGCTGTTTTACAGCAAGATGCAGCTGAGATCTGTGACCTATTAGGCAAGCAAAGTAATATTTTGTGTCGGACGGATTGTCCCGCTTTTGAAGAAGTTGCCGACACAAGGATCTATGGCTTTTCTTGTGAAGTCAAGTTTTTGATACGTAGTGGTTTATTGACCACTTCGGAGGGGCATCAGCTGATAAAAGAACTTGAAGAAAAATTGGGTAATATCCAAGCAAGGGTGACACCAGACGTTGGAGTGGAATGGGAATGAAGACAAAGTTTCTAAATAAACTAAAATATTTTGATTATGGCTTATTTATACCTTTTCTCATTTTAGCCTTGATCGGGATCGTGATGGTTTATTCGGCTAGTTCGATCAATCTATCATATTTGACCGGGAAGACGATGCAGTATTTTATCCGGCAATCGATCTATGTGATCATGGGTATCGGTCTGACAGTACTATTTGCGCAAACGAACCCACGGTGGTGGCGCAACCCGCGGATGTTGCTCTATGGCTGGGGCTTTCTAATGTTGCTCTTAGGTTATGCCAAGTTCTTTACTTCAGCTATCAATGGGGCAAATGGCTGGATCAATTTAAAAGTGATCAGTATCCAGCCTTCTGAAATTTGTAAGTTATACTTAGTGATGTTTTTAGCTAATCTTTTTGCTAATTACACAACCAAAGGCAAAAATGTCTTTTATAAAAGAATGATGAGAAAGCGTGTTACCAAGGAATTATTGATGTTACTGATGGTGCTATCAATGTTGTTACTGATCGCATTAGCGCCTGACTTTGGTGGTTTTGGTATCAGTTTTGCGATCGTTGTCGTGATGTATTTAGCGTATGCTGATATAAACTATAAAAAGAGCACGTGGATCATTATTTTAGGGACCGCATTCCTAGGGATCGGGACTTATCTTTTGCAGTTTACCACGGCGCTTAACAACACGAGCCTTGGTTATATCAGGCAACGCTTTTTGGCAGTGTTTGATCCATTTCAATATGCTAATTCGAGTGGTAAACAGTTGGTAAACTCATTTTATGCGGTCAGCAACGGTGGCTTGATCGGGCGCGGACTCGGTGAAAGTATCCAAAAAAGAGGCTATCTTCCCGAACCGTACACCGACTTTATTCTCTCAGTGATCGCCGAAGAATTAGGCGTATTGGGAGCGGTCGTCGTGCTGTGTTTACTGGCTTGGATCATTTTAAGGATCTTTTTGATCGGTATTCGATCAAAGAGCGTCTATGCGATGTATTTTTGTTATGGTGTAGGGACCTTTATTGCTGTTGAGACCTTCTTTAACGTTGGTGGGGCGATCGGCTTGCTACCGATCACCGGTGTTACATTGCCGTTTATCTCTTATGGGGGCTCAAGTATGATCGTTTTGACGGTTGCTTTGGGGATGGTGATGAATATTTCAGCAACGCAAAAACGGGGCCTTGAAGTAGAAGTTTTTGGTAAGTAAGTTTGTAGAAAATAGAAGAATTTAGGAAAGTGGTGTTTATTGATGAAAAAGATTTTAGTTGCTAACCGTGGCGAGATCGCTATTCGGATCATTCGAGCGTGTCACGAACTTAATTTACAGACAGTTGCGATCTATGCTAAAGAAGACGAGTACGGAGTCCATCGTTTTAGAGCCGATGAATCCTATCTTGTTGGAGCTGGAAAAAAACCGATCGAAGCTTATCTAGATATGGATGATATCATCCAGATCGCTAAAATGACAGGGGCCGATGGGATCCACCCAGGTTATGGTTTTCTGTCTGAAAATGAAGAATTTGCCCAAAAATGTGAAGATGCTGGGATCACATTTATTGGACCAACAGTTAAGCAATTACAAATGTTTGGTGACAAGATTGAAGCTAAAGAAGTGGCACATGCTGCTGGGCTAGAGACGATCCCCGGGACTGAAGATCCAGTTAGATCGATCACCCAAGTCCGTGAATTTGCCGATCAACATGGTTATCCGATCATGGTCAAAGCTGCTTTAGGTGGCGGGGGTCGTGGAATGCGGATCGTCTATTCTGAAGATGAATTAGAAGAAGCTTACAATCGTGCGCGTAGTGAAGCCATGCAATCTTTTGGCGATGATGAGCTTTATGTTGAAAAATACTTACAAAATCCTAAGCATATCGAAGTTCAGATCTTAGGGGATAAATATGGTAATATCTTGCATTTGTTTGAGCGTGATTGTTCGGTGCAACGTCGGCATCAAAAGGTGATCGAATTTGCGCCAAGCATCACCTTAGATGATAAGCGACGCCAAGAGATCTGCGAAGCGGCCGTTCGTTTAGCCAAAAGTGTCAACTATCAAAATGCTGGGACAGTCGAATTTTTAGTTACAGATGACAAATTTTATTTCATCGAAGTCAACCCGCGTGTCCAAGTTGAACATACAGTCACTGAAATGATCACAGAGATCGATATCGTTCAATCCCAGATCTTGATCGCTGCAGGTAAAGATCTCTTTAAAGATCTGCATCTGCCACACCAAAAAGACCTTAAATATCATGGCTGTGCGATCCAATGTCGGATCACGACTGAAGACCCTGAAAATAACTTCATGCCCGATACCGGTAAGATCGAAACATATCGTTCACCAGGTGGTTTTGGCGTGCGGTTAGATGGTGGGAATGCCTATGCCGGTGCCGTCGTGACCCCATTCTACGATTCACTGTTGGTCAAGACATGTGTGCAGGCACGGACCTTTAATGAAGCTGTAGCTAAAATGGATCGGGTCTTACGTGAATTTAAGATCCGTGGAGTCAAGACTAATATTGATTTCATGCGTAAAGTTATCAATAATGAAGTCTTTAAAGCCGGGGATGCTAATACGACTTTCATCGATCAAACCCCTAGCCTATTTGAGTTTGAACGTAAATCTAATACTGTCAACCAATTACTCAAATATATCGGGGATGTGACCGTCAACGGCTTCCCTGGTGTTAAGCAACAAAAGAAGATCTTTGTGCCTGATATCAAGTTAAAAGATACTTTTGCTCCAAGTGATGCTATCAATGCTAAAAAAGTCTTTGATGACTTAGGCGCTGAGGCAACGATGAAGTGGGTCAAAGACCAAAAAGAAGTTCTTTTGACCGATACTTCAATGCGTGATGCCCACCAAAGTTTATTTGCGACCCGGATGCGGACTAAAGATATGGCCCCAGTGATCGAAGTTTACGATAAAGCCTTGCCAAATGTCTTTTCCGCTGAAGTTTGGGGTGGGGCGACCTTTGATGTAGCCTACCGTTTCTTGAACGAAGATCCATGGCTACGCTTGCAGTTCATGCGTGAAAGAATGCCACATACGCTCTTGCAAATGCTTTTACGGGGCTCGAATGCGGTCGGCTATCAAAATTACCCAGATAACGTCTTAAAAGCATTTATCGATAAGAGTGCGGCTAATGGGGTCGATGTTTTCCGGATCTTTGATAGTTTGAACTGGATCGAACAAATGGAAAAGAGCATTCAATATGTACGTGATACGGGTAAAATCGCGGAAGGTACGATGTGTTATACCGGAGATATTTTAGATAAGAACGAAACTAAATATACTTTGGCTTACTATGAAAACTTAGCTAAACAATTAGTTGATGCCGGTTCTCAGATCATCGGGATCAAAGATATGGCTGGCTTGCTCAAACCAAAAGCTGCTTTTGAATTAGTCGGAGCTTTGAAGCAAAAAGTTGATGTACCGATCCATTTGCATACACATGATACGACTGGGAACGGGGTCTCAACTTATGTGGCTGCAACTAAAGCTGGTGTCGATATCGTTGATACAGCTATGAGCTCACTTTCGGGAACAACAAGTCAACCAAGTATGGGAAGCTTCTATTATGCATTAGAAGAAGATGCACGCCAACCAAAACTTGAAATGGAAAATGTTGAAAAGATCAACCAATATTGGCAAGGTGTAAAACCATTCTACCAAGCATTCATGAATGGAATGACTTCACCACAAACTGATATTTATCAAACAGGGATGCCAGGTGGTCAATACTCTAACCTACAACAACAAGCTAAGGCATTGGGGATCGATGACTTTGAATTAGTCAAGCAAACTTACCGCGATGTCAACGAACTTTTAGGTGATATCATCAAGGTCACACCAAGTTCAAAAGTGGTTGGTGACTTTGCGATCTTCATGATCCAAAATAACTTGACTAAAGATAACATTTTGACTCGTGGGCAACAACTCGACTTTCCTGGATCAGTAGTTGATTTCTTCTATGGTGATCTTGGCCAGCCATATGGTGGTTTCCCAGAAGAATTACAAAAAGTTGTCTTAAAAGGCAAAAAGCCGATCACAGTTCGTCCAGGGAGTTTAGCTGAGCCAGTTGACTTTGCTAAGATGGAAAAAGAATTGACCGAAAAGATCAAGCGTAAACCAACGGCTGAAGAAGTGTTGAGCTATATTCTTTATCCAGATGTCTTCATGGGCTATGAAGAAAATACGAAACGCTTTGGTTCAATGGGTGTCTTGGATACGACCACGTTCTATCAAGGGATGCGCCCAGGCGAAACTGTTCGGGTCAAATTTAGACCAGGTCGTTCTTCGATCTTTAGATTGGATTCGATCTCTGATGCTGACGAAGATGGTAATCGCAGTCTCTTCTTCTCGGTCAACGGTCAAAACTTGCAGATCGTGATCCACGATAAGAGCAAGGAAGCTAAGGTCAATGCGATCTCTAAAGCCGAGCCAACTAACCCAAATCATATTGGGGCAACATTGAGTGGTTCAGTGCTAAATGTCTTAGTCAAAAAAGATCAAGTTGTTAAGAAGGGTGAACCATTAGTAGTTACCGAAGCGATGAAGATGGAAACTACGATCAAAGCACCGTTTGATGGTAAAGTAACGCATATTTACGTTAAAGATGGCGATATTTTAGCAAGTCAAGATCTGCTGCTTGAATTAGAGCCAGTTAAATAATGTTTGATAGTAACTTTTGGAAGAAAACGTGTGTGTGTTTTGTGATCATTTTGCCAGTCCTCTATTTATTGGCGATCTTTACAAGTGATGACAAGACTGATAAAAAAGAGTTGTCTCATTCAAACGAACCACACTCACAAGTTGTTCCTAAAGTAACTAAATTAAAAACACAAGGTTTGGCACGCTATATTGGCGTGTCAAATCTTGCTTTTAGCGCTGATTTTGGCCAACCAACGCAAGTGATCACCAGTGCGGAAAATATCGAATGGCAGCAGTACCGCTGGGAAGATAAAACGTATATGTTGGTCGGGATCGATAAATATAGCGCTAAGGTCTGTGCTATCTATCTTTTAGGCGAATCGCCACTGGCAAGTGAGCTAAAAAATGGATTGAAAAAAAGCGAATTACAACAAAAATTTCCTCTAGCTATGGATTTTAAACTCAGATCAAATGAGCAAACGGCACAGATAAAATTAACGCAGACAGATCTGGCAACGAAGCCTTTGATCGCTTTTAAAAATGGCAGTTATGCGGTGAGCTATATTTCTAGGGTGACTAAAAAAGTAGTTGCAGTGGAATATCTTGATAAAGAAGAATTGCTACGCAGTGGTTTATATAAAGTTAGTTCACAGACTCCTTTACCAGTGCGTTATAGTACAGATGTTTTATCCTCGGATGATCAAGATACGATGATACAAGAGATCTGGGAAGTGTTGACTTTTGAACGGGCACAGAGGAAAGTAGCGCAGTTGAGCCAGAGCGAAGAGGCGACAGCTGTAGCTCAAAGAATAAATCAGACGTTAGAAAACGATCCTAAAAAATATCTGTCCAAAAAACAATTAAAACAGTACCGGCGACTTAAGGCAGATCGCTTAAATGACGTTAAAGTTTTACAGTTAAGACCCAATGATGTGTCAGCCCAATTATTAGCCGATGCCCAAGTTGATGCTGAACGCTTTGATATATATATCAACGGACCAGTTGTGAATCCGGTGCAATTAGTAGCAACGACGGGAAAAAATCAAAGCTTTTGGAATAACATTTTGTTTTCTAAAAATACAAACATTGGATTTAACTATGAAAATTCATGCTTGATCGTAGTTTATGATAAAAATGGATAAAATATTTGAAAAATGATGATACAATAGTAGAAGATGTGTAGGTGATAAAAAGATGGCTTTTGAAGCAAAAAAACGTCGTGGCGTGATCGTATATCTTTATCATTTGCGCCAGAGTAAACAATTAAGACGTTATGGTAATCTTCAGTATGTTTCACGCAAGATGAAGTATGCCTTGATCTATATGGATGAGGTAGATGTAAAAAAGACGGTCGAAAAATTGAAACAGTTACGCTTTGTTAAAGCGGTCGAGATCTCGAATCGACCTGATATCACGACAGAATTTTCCAAACAGGATCATCAAGCATATAAACTGACTGAAGAAGATCAAGAGAAATTCAATTAGAAATTTAGATAAAGATCGCATATCTATAGTTGTGCGATGTGTTAGATCCCGATTGCGATCTAGTGTAGTAGTTGATAAAAGAAGAGAGCTGAGTTGTATGAGAATTGTAGCAGGAGAATATGGGGGGCGTCGTTTAAAGGCAGTACCCGGAATGAAGACTCGTCCCACAACGGATAAAGTCAAAGAGGCAATGTTTAACATTATTGGTCCGTACTTAGATGGGGGCCAAGTTTTAGATTTATTTGCTGGTTCGGGTGGTCTTAGTATCGAAGCTGTTTCACGTGGTGCTGACCATGCGACTTTGGTAGATCGACAATATCAAGCGATCAAAACGATCCATGAAAATTTGAGTGTTACCAAGGAAGAAGATAAATTTACAGTGCTAAAAGGTGATGCCTATAAGATGCTCAATAAATTGGCTAAACAAGAGCAAAGCTTCGATTATGTTTTTCTTGATCCACCGTATAAAAAACAACAGATCTTAGAATTGATGGAGCAATTAAAACAATTAGGGCTTTTAAATGCCGAGGCTTTGATCATTTGTGAAACAGATCAAGTTGCTGATCTGCCCGAAGAATTAGCTGATTTTGAACTTATTAAAAAAGCTGATTATGGGATCACAGAATTAACGTTTTATCGTTATAAGGAAGTGAACTGAAATGAAGGCGATCTTTCCTGGGAGCTTTGACCCCGTGACCAATGGACATTTAGACATTATCAAGCGCAGTGCGGCGATATTTGACGAAGTATTTGTCGTGGTTTTGACCAATACCGCCAAAAAGCCGATGTTTTCGGCAAATGAGCGTCAGAGCTTTATTCAAAAGGCAACTGAAAAAATCCCTAATGTCAAGGTTTTAGCTAAGGAAGCTGATCTAACGGTGAATGTTGCGCAAGAATTAGATGCCCAGATCATCATTCGCTCGGTCAGAAATACGCAAGACCTTGAATTTGAGCAAAATATTGCGGCGATGAATAAAGAACTGGCACCAAAGATCGAGACTTTGATCTTGTTGACCGATCCCAAGTATGCTTTTTTGTCGTCGACTTTGGTCAAAGAAGTTGCACGTTTTAAGGGTGAATTGGGGAATTTAGTTCCACCGATCGTTCAAGTAGCCTTGAGTAAAAAATAATTTTTTAAGAGTAGGAAATATTTCCTGCTCTTTTTTCGTATTTATATAGTAGGAGGCGAGAAAATGAATGATTGGTATGATTTTCTGATGGAATACAAGTGGCGGATCCTTTCAGGTGGTATTTTAGCGGTGATCTTGGCTATTGTAGGGATATTTGGATTTGAACGTTCAGCTACGAATGCGACTGAAGTTTTTGCGCCAAGTTCTTCAAGTCATCAGGTGATCCAAGCAGTTAAGTCAAAGAAAACAGCAGGCTACGTATATGTAGATGTTAAAGGCGAGGTCAACCATCCGGGGTTATATAAGCTTTCGGCTAGTGACCATGTGAGGCGACGCGATCGCTAGCGCTGGTGGTCCAACAGCTCAAGCAGAAGTTTCGCAGTTAAACTACGCCAAAAAACTGACCGACCAACTATTGATATATGTTCCTAAGCAAGGAGCAACTGTTGCTAGTGCTCAAACAGCAGTCGCTCCAGCAGAACCACAGACTTCTTTGACCGCGAACGCATCGGGAGCAGACGGTAGCAAAGTGAATTTAAATACAGCAACTAAAGAACAGCTGATGCAAGTCGATGGGATCGGTGATAAAAAAGCGACGAAGATCATCGAATATCGGCAACAGCATGGCTCATTCAAACAATTATCTGAATTAAAAGATATTTCGGGCATTGGTGATAAAACGTATCAGAAATTGAGTAAGTCTTTAACGATATAGGCAATAATAGTTATCTTTGATATACTATTACTAAATTTAGAGATGATGAGGTAGGAAAAAATGGAAAAACGCATCCCTTGGGATCAATATTTTATGTTACAAGCGGTTTTGCTATCGTTACGGAGTACTTGTACACGTTTATCCGTAGGGGCAATCTTGGTCAGAGATCAGCGAATGATCGCCGGTGGTTATAATGGCTCAGTTTCAGGTGATAAGCATTGCATTGATGACGGGTGTTACATGGTCGATGGGCATTGTTTACGTACGATCCATGCTGAGATGAATGCTGTTTTGCAATGTGCTAAGTTTGGGATCCCCACAGATGGGGCAGAGCTTTATGTCACGGATTTTCCATGTCTGCAATGTACTAAGATGTTATTGCAAGCAGGGATCAAAAAGATCCACTATCTCAGAAATTATAACAATGACCCTCATGCACTCGAATTGTTGAAGTTAAAAGAAGTTACACTCGAGCAAGTCAAACTCGATAAGGAATATATTGACACTGCTTTGTTCAAGCAATTGGTCGATAAAGGAGAGCCTAAGTAATTCAAGTCATGCTTTTATTGACAGCCTTTGTAGCTGTCAGTTTAAGTTTTTTGATACTTGACCATACTTGGATGGCAGGGATGGTCGTGTTAGTTTTATTCTTAAGACTGTTGGCCACTAAAAATATTCACCTGATCAGTAGTGTATTAGTGATTTGTGTGTTTTTTAGTATCCGGTTTTATACTTGGCAACAAAATGTACATCAAGTTATGCAAGTCACACCAGATGTGACCCAGAAGCAACATTTGCTGATCTACAGTGATGAAACTAAGATAAGTGGGGATCTATTGACATTTAAGGCCTGGTGGTGGGAAAAACGCCAGTGGGTGAATGGATATTATCGGATCCGAACTTTAGCTGAAAAAAAGACGTTATTACAAATAAACAAGACAAAGATCTGGAATGTGACGGGAAAAGTTTTACCGTTGCAAGCCCCGACCAATGAGGCTCAATTTGATTGGCGCCGTTTTTATCAAGGAAAGAACATCTTTTTAGCTTTTGCTGTGACACATTACACTTTGCAAAAGGTACCACCGGGACAAATGGTGTGGCGCGGGCGATTACATGATCTGCGCCAAGCATTGCGTTTAAAATTAAAAAGGCTTCCCCGACCATTAGATTGGTACAGTGCTATGTTGCTATTGGGGATAAGATCGTCTGACGCTGATAAAACTTTAGCTGATATCACGCGCTTAGGATTGTTGTATCTATTTAGTTTATCTGGCCTCCATGTTTTTTATGTAGTCAAAACTTTACGTCGTTTCTTAAAACTCTTGCGTTTACCAAAATGGCTAGAAATTCTAGTGGTTTTAGGTGTTTTGCCTGTTTATGCGATCTTAGGTGGGGCCTCTGCGAGTTTGGTACGTGCGGTCTGGATGTGTTGGCTAAAACTGGCAAAGAGGCTCATAAAAGGAGTGCGCTTAAAACTAGCCACTATTTGGGCAGTGGTTTTATTACTTGAACTATGGCGCTATCCGGCGTTGTTTTATCAACTAGGGGCACAGCTGAGCTATCTTTTGACTCTGGTGATCGTTACAAGTAAAACGAGTTCGAACTGGTTGTTTAATTTGAAGCTAAATGCTTTTAGTGCACCACTCGTATTATATTATACATATCAGTGGAATTTCTTGACCTTTTTGATAACAGGTTGGATGAACCTGATATTTGAGTATATTATTTTACCAGTGACCTTTATCGGTGCAGTAGTCCCATTTTTGCAGAATTTAGCAGCTCAGCTCTTACAGCTGATCTCAAGCGGTTTGAATTTATTAGCGCGCTTGCCGAGTAATTTGATTTTAGGTAGACCGCCATTGATAATGGTCTTGTTTTGGTTGGGTGTACTATTGTGGTTACAAGGTAGTTCGAAAAAAATTCGCTGGTTAGCTTTATTAGGGATGAGTTATTTTTTGACCTTTTTATTGTTACGTTATCCTTTGAGTAGTGAGGTCGTATATTTTGATATAGGTCAAGGTGACTGCACTTTGATCAGAGAACGTTTTTCGCGGCGAGTGATCTTGATCGATACTGGGGGTAAAGTTCATTTTTCAATGCCTAACTGGAAAAAGCATCCCACTAAGACAAGTGGTGAGACGATCGTGGCCAATTATTTGCTGAGCAAAGGGATCACCCGGATCGACCAACTATATTTAACGCATCAAGATGCAGACCATGTTGGAAATTTCCCAAGCTTGAGCCAATTGATCAAGATCAAACAGATCATCGTACCAGCTGGAATGGAAAATCTACCTAGTTTTAAGCATCGGTTGGCTAAGTCGGCGGTTATGCCTGAAGCAGTTAAAGGTGTAACTGATAGGGTGAAACTATCTGATCCACACTTGAAGTTGTTACATCCCTTCGCGCGTGGACAAGGAACAAATGCTGATTCACTCGTTTTGTGGCTCGATTTTTATGGCCTAAAATGTATTTTTACAGGTGATCTCGATCGCAAAGGCGAACTTGCGGTCAGCAAGAAATATCCTAATTTGACAGCAGATGTGTTAAAGATGGGGCATCATGGAAGTAAGACAGCGACTGATCCTAAATTCGTGCAACAATTAGCTCCTAAAGTTGCGATCATTTCTGCTGGGCGGCATAACCGGTACGGTCATCCAAATCAGGAAACTTTGGTGACTTTGCAGAAAGCAAAAGTTCCGTACTATGTGACGGCTAAAGTCGGGATGATAAAATTTACTGAAATGTTAGGGTATTTCTCATTTTGGGATCTTAAAGATAATTAGAGCTAATAGGATAAATATGGTATGATTGTTAAATCGGAATAATAGCAGAAGAAGGGAAGCGAGCTTTAGTTAAAACTATGGTGACGGTAGAAAAAGTCTTAAATGACATTGAAAAAAATCAGATGGCACCAGTTTATTTGGTCTTAGGTGAAGAGCAAGTCAATGCTGAGAAGATCAAACAAAAACTGATCGCCAATTTCCCGGAAGAAGAACGCGAATTCAATATTGGAATTTATGATATGGAAGAGGTAACGCTATCGACTGCGCTAGCCGACGCAATGTCGGTACCGTTTTTTGGAGAAAAGCGGCTCGTGTTTATAAATCGACCGTATTTTTTGACCGGTGAAGCTAAAAAAGTAAAACTCGAACACGATCTAGATGAATTGATCGCTTATGTAAATGATCCTGAACCGACGACGGTACTAGTTTTGATGGCACCTTATGCTAAACTAGATGAGCGTAAAAAAGTGGTCAAACAGATCAAACAAAAGGCTGTGGTAGTCGACAATAGTCCGCTGACAGAGATGGCTGTACGCAAGCATTTATCCGCCGAATTGGCCCAAAAAGGCTATACGATCGATCCTAGAGCCTTAGAGATCTTATTACAACGAACGAACACCAACTTGACTGCGATCGCTAATGAGTTACCAAAGCTCTTATTGGTAGCTGAAGATAAGCAGATCACTGTTAATGAAGTATCTGCGATGGTCTCACGTTCTTTAGAGCAAAATGTGTTTGATCTGGTCGAACTTGTTTTGCAAAAAGATACGGCTAAAGCTTTGGAGCTATATCGTGATCTATTGCAACAAAAAGAAGAACCTTTAAAGATCAATGCGATCTTAGAAGGGCAGTTCCGGTTATTACTTCAAGTCGAGATCCTACAAAAACATGGCTATGCTCAAGGTAATATTGCAAGTACGTTAAAGGTCCATCCATATCGGGTCAAATTAGCTTTGCAAAAAACGCGGGTCTTTAAGCGCCAAGATTTAAAAAATGCTTATCTAGGTCTGATCCATATCGAGGAACGATTAAAAACTACGACGCAAGAGCCAGAATTACTTTTTCAACTATTTATGCTTAATTTTGCTCAAAAAGCGGTCGTGGTATAACAAAAAAGAGCTTGGAAATTTAATTTCCAAGCTCTTTTCAGTTATCATTCATTATTTAGATAAACGTGCAGCCATACGAGACTTGTCACGCGCAGCCTTGTTAGCTTTGATCAAGCCTTTAGAATGTGCGCGGTCAACAGCTGAAACTGCTTCGCGGTAGAGTTTTTCAACATCTTCTGCACCTGCAGTCTTAGCTTTTTCAAATTTCTTGATTGCTGTACGCATCTTGCTTAATTCAGCAGAGTTACGAGCGTTAGCTTTTTCGTTTGTTTTTACACGTTCGATTGCGGATTTGATAATTGGCATGAATGTCACCTCCACCTGTATGATCCGTAACGGTATCATCTAAATTTTCAACATATCTCATTATACAAGAGCGTTTTAAACAATGCAACAGAAAAATGAATTTGATGTCAAGAAATATTCCTTGACACTTATTTATAAATTTAAGACTTGCATTTCAAAGCAAAATCTAGTAGATTAGATTAAGTACAGATGTACCGGACCTATAACTTAGTTTGGCGACGACACCGACGACTTACTCGGTTTTAGGCAGAATTTTTGAAAGGTGGAAATACAATGGCTATTTCAAACGAAAAGAAAAACGAAATCATGAAAAAATACGCACGTCATGAAGGCGATACAGGTTCAGCAGAAGTTCAAATCGCTGTTTTGACTGCAGATATCAACGAACTTAACGAACACGTACGTAGCCACAAGAAGGACTTTGCTTCCCAACGTGGTTTGATGAAGAAGATCGGTCATCGTCGTAACTTGTTGGCATACTTGCGTAACAAGGACGTTCAACGTTACCGTGAATTGATCAAGAGCTTAGGCTTGCGTCGTTAATCTTATTTTCGAAAGTGTTGCTAGGAGTGATTCTAGCAACACTTTTTTTCTGCCTGGATATAATTGTTAACTGGTACCGTAATTATGGTATAATCATATATTGATAGGTCGATTTTTCGACCCGTGTTAAATATGATAATTAAAATATTTTATACAAAAATCTAAAACAGAGGTGAGAATATGAGTGATATAAAGATCATTTCACTTGGTGGCGTACGTGAAAATGCTAAGAATATGTATGCCGTTGAAGTGAATGATGATATTTACATCCTAGATTGTGGATTGAAATATCCTGAAAATGAATTATTAGGGATCGATATCGTGATCCCTGATTTTGAATATTTACGTCAAAATGCACGCCGGATCGTCGGAGTATTTTTGACACATGGACATGCTGATGCAATCGGAGCATTACCATATTTTGTAAGTGAGTTTGATGTACCTGTCTTTGGTTCAGAATTGACGATCGCTTTAGCTAAAATTGCTTGTGAAAATGAAGAGATAGCAAAGAAATTCAATGATTTTCATGTTATCAATGAAAAAACAGAGATCGATTTTCCTAGCGCAACGGTGTCATTTTTCAAAACAACTCACTCGATCCCAGAAAGTTTAGGGGTAGCATTGAAAACAGATGAAGGAACGATCGTATATACTGGTGATTTCAAGTTTGATCAAACAGCTTCAGCGCAATATCAAACTGATCTCGCACGTTTGGCCGAGATCGGAAACGATGGCGTTTTAGCGCTGTTGAGTGACTCTGCAAATGCAGAAAATCCAAGTGAAACGGTCAATGAACGTGAGATCTATGATTTTATCAGTGAGACCTTTGAGTATCGTAAGGGGCGGATCATCGTTGCCTGCGTTGCTTCCAATATCTCACGGGTGCAACAAGTTTTGGATGCCGCCCAAGCTAACGATCGAAAAGTTGCTTTGACTGGACATGATGTTGAAAAAATCGTCCGGACAGCTTTGAAATTAAATAAACTTCACTTGCCGAGTGATGATATTTTGATTCCGATCAAAGATATCAAACGTTATGATGATGATCAGATCGTTATCCTAGAGGCTGGTCGTTCGGGTGAACCGTTGAAGTCCTTGCAAAAAATGGCTTTAAAACGGCATCGTTCCGTTTCGCTACATGAAGGTGATCTCGTCTTTATCACGACTACACCATCACATGCAATGGAGACCAACGTGGCTAAAACACGTGATATGATCTATCGCTCGGGTGCTGATGTCAAATCGATCTCAGATGAATTGAACTCTTCGGGTCATGCTAGCAAAAATGACTTGCAGTTGATGATGAATTTGTTAAAACCACGTTATGTATTACCAGTCCAGGGTGAATATCGTTTGTTAGCGGCTAATGCACACGCAGCGACAGAAGTTGGGATCCCAGCGGAAAATATCTTCTTACTAGCAAAAGGCGATGTGGCTGAATATACTCATGGCAAGATGTTAGTTGCCTCATCGGTCGAAGTCGGTAACACGATGATCGACGGGATCGGGGTAGGTGATATTGGTAATATTGTGCTTCGTGACCGTAAGATCTTGTCTGAAGATGGGATCTTTATCGCGGTAGTCACGATCGATCGCAAGAAGAAAAAGATCGTAGACCGACCAAAGATCACTTCAAGAGGTTTTGTTTACGTTAAGACAAGTCGCGATCTGATCGCTGAAAGTGCCGATATCATTACTAAAACTGTCCAATCAAATCTTGACAATAAAGAATTTGATTGGGGACATTTGAAACAAGATGTGCGTGAGCAGCTCAATCATTTTCTCTATGAGCAAACAAAGCGTCATCCCGTTATTCTGCCAGTGATCATGGAGATAAACCAATATCATGGTCATGGTAAAAACAAGAAGAATAATGGTTCGCACAAATAATGCGACTTAAAATTATGAAGGTTGTAACAAAGATATGTTACAGCCTTTTTGAATAAGGAAAGTGAACGATGGAACAAGAAGAATTATATGCGGCTGGTCAGGCAGCTTTAGAAAAAAGTGATTTTTTACAAGCTAAGGAATTATTATTACAAGCGTATCAAGCTAAAAAAACGTTTAAAGTAAATTATTTGCTCTTTACCGCACTAAAAGAATTGAAAGATCACCAAATGGCAAGTTTATTGGCTGAGGATTATCTGTTAGATTATTTACGAGATGATCAAAAGTTGACAGAATATGTAACAGAGATGATCTATGCCGGTAAGGTCAGAAAAATCGAGATGACCTTAAATTTGATGAGTGGTTTCATGTCAGCTAAAGAAAAAGCCAATTTCACGCGCTTATTTGATCAAACTTTGGCTACTGTAAGAACGCAAACGGATGTAAATGCTTTGACCAAAAGATTGAAGCATTTAGGTGCACTCGCTATTTTGGAGCAACGCCAAGTTTTTGAAGCTTCAGGAAGTTTGACGATTGCTGAATTTGTGGAAAGTGTTAGTGCTGACCTAGTGGATGAAGATGTGCATCCGTTAGTCAGAGCGGCTATTTTAGATGAATTGCGCTATCTTGGGAGTGAAAAAGCAGTCACATATCTGCTATTTACAGGTGAAAAACAAGACTTTGTTCCGGGTAACTTGAAAGAATTAGATGATTATGTGATGTATCAGCGTCTGACAGCTTTGCTGGAAAATGATCCTGAATATGCTGTAGATCAAAAGGAACAGATCTTAGCGGAATTAAAATTAAAATTGCAACTGCTTTATCCAAAATTGACAGCACCATATGCTGATCCGGAGAAACTTTATGCGGTATTGCTAGGAAAATCAGGCTTAGACGCACAAGAAAATGAATTTGCGCAGGCCTTGGAAAACAGCCTAGCACAGTGGACGGTTTAACTAATTTCAAATATTTTTTTAAAAAATTGGATTTTAGTATTTACAAAAATCAATAGTGACTATATAATAATTCAAGGTTTTCAGTTTAGAAGGAACCCGAGTAATAAATTACTTGGCATTCTTGACTGGAAGTAGTATAATAAAATTTAAAGGATTATCGGCAGAATTGCAGATTTTCTTTGCAAAATTACAGGAGGTTCTATTAATGGCAAAAGAACATTACGAAAGAACAAAACCCCATGTAAACATCGGTACAATTGGACACGTTGACCATGGGAAAACAACTTTAACAGCAGCTATCACAAAGGTTTTATCTGAAAAAGGTTTAGCTCAAGCTGAAGATTACGCTTCTATCGATGCTGCTCCAGAAGAACGTGAACGTGGTATCACAATCAACACAGCACACGTTGAATACGAAACAGAAGGCCGTCACTACGCACATATCGATGCTCCAGGACACGCTGACTACGTTAAGAACATGATCACTGGTGCTGCTCAAATGGACGGTGCTATCTTAGTTGTTGCTGCAACTGATGGTCCTATGCCACAAACACGTGAACACATCTTGCTTGCTCGCCAAGTTGGTGTTGAATACATCGTTGTATTCTTGAACAAGTGTGACTTGGTTGACGACGAAGAATTATTAGACTTGGTTGAAATGGAAGTTCGCGACTTATTGAGCGAATACGATTTCCCTGGTGATGATATTCCTGTTATCCGTGGTTCTGCTCTTAAAGCATTGGAAGATGATGAAGATGCTAAGAAGAAGATTCTTGAATTGATGGATACAGTTGACGAATACATCCCAACACCAGAACGTCCAACAGACAAGCCATTCTTGATGCCAGTTGAAGACGTATTTACGATCACAGGTCGTGGTACTGTTGCTTCCGGTCGTATCGATCGTGGTATCGTTAAAGTCGGCGACGAAGTTGAAATCGTTGGTTTGAAAGACGATGTTCTTAAGACAACTGTTACAGGTGTTGAAATGTTCCGTAAGACACTTGACGAAGGTGAAGCTGGTGACAACATCGGTGCATTGCTTCGTGGTGTTGACCGTACACAAATCGAACGTGGTCAAGTTCTTGCAAAACCAGGTTCAATCCAAACACACAAGAAGTTCAAGGGTGAAGTTTACGTCTTGACAAAAGAAGAAGGTGGCCGTCATACTCCATTCTTCTCAAACTACCGTCCACAATTCTATTTCCACACAACAGACGTTACAGGTGTTATCGAATTGCCTGAAGGTGTAGAAATGGTTATGCCTGGCGATAACGTAACATTCTCCGTTGAATTGATCGCTCCAGTTGCTATCGAAAAAGGTCTTAAATTCACAGTTCGTGAAGGTGGCCGTACAGTTGGTGCTGGTGTCGTTTCTGAAATCGACGACTAATATTCTTTTGAATATTGAAGAAGGCTTGGGTTCGTCCCAAGTCTTTTTTGTCTAAAAAATCGACTTTTTGTACTATAAACATTTACATTTAAAGCTTTCTAAGTTAAACTTAGTTAGTATGCAATTACTCAGTAAATTGTACAAACTATTTTACTCGGAGGGAAAATAATGTCTGTAAAATGGGAAAAAGAAGAAGGTACAAACAACGGTAAGTTGACCTTTGAAATCGAACCTGCAAAAATCAAGGAAGGTTTAGACACAGCATTTAACCGTGTCAAGAAAACTTTAAACGTACCTGGCTTCCGTAAGGGTAAGGTTCCTCGTCAAATCTTTAACAAAATGTTTGGCGAAGAATCACTTTACCAAGATGCTTTGAACGCTGTCTTGCCAGAAGCTTATGCTAATGCTGTAGCAGAATCAAACATCAAACCAGTAGCACAACCAGAGATCGACGTTGAATCAATGGAAAAAGATTCTACATGGGTCTTGACTGCTAAAGTTACGGTTGAACCAGAAGTTAAATTGGGTCAATACAAAGATCTTGAAGTTAAAGCACAATCAACAGGAGTTACTGACGAAGAAGTTGATGCTGAAATCAAGAAATTACAAGAACAACAAGCTGAATTAGTGTTGAAAGAAGATCAACCAGCTGCTGAAGGCGACACAGTTGTTATCGACTTTGAAGGTAAAGTTGACGGTGTTGCTTTTGACGGTGGTAAAGGTGAAAACTACTCACTTGAACTTGGCTCAAACACATTTATCCCAGGTTTTGAAGACCAATTAGTTGGTCACAAAGCTGGTGAAACAGTGGAAGTTAACGTAACATTCCCTGAAGAATACCATGCTGAAGACCTTAAGGGTAAAGATGCAGTCTTTGAAACAACGATCCACGAAGTTAAGACTAAGGAATTACCTGAACTTGACGACGAATTTGCTAAAGACGTTGACGAAGAAGTTGATACTTTAGTTGAATTGAAAGCTAAGACACGTGAACGTCTTGAAGCTCAAAAACAAAACGCTGCAAAAGAAGCTATCCAAGAAGAAGTTATCGATAAAGCAGTTGAAAATGCTGAAATCGGCGAGATCCCAGGTGCAATGATCGAAGAAGATGTACACCGTCAAATGGATCAATACTTAGCTGGTTTGCAACAACAAGGTATCAGTGCTGATATGTACTACAAACTTACAGGTTCTTCAGAAGAAGACTTGCACAAACAATTTGAAAGTGGTGCACAAAAGCGTGTTAAGACAAACCTTGTCTTAGAAGCTATCGTAGCTGCTGAAGATATCAAAGCCTCAGAAGAAGAAATCAATGCAGAGATCAAAGAATTAGCTACACAATACGGCATGGAAGAAGCTGCAGTTCGCTCAGCTCTTTCAGATGACATGTTGAACCATGACATTGCTATCAGAAAAGTCGTTAAAGAAATGACAGATTCTGCAAAACAAGTTTAATACTTGAGTGACAATATCAATTTAATCTTGTGATTTTAGGGATCGCAGCGGAATTTATCTGTTGCGATCCCTAAATTTATCCATTCACCTGATAAATAAAAAGTAAGTATTAGTTTTTAGTAGCAATGTCTGATAGAATATAAGTAATTATTAGATAAAGGTGATTTAGATGTACGAAAATACAGATCCAAACGAACCCGCAGTTTGCTCTTTTTGTGGCAAATCTGAGCGGCAAGTTAAAAGTATGATCTCGGGCCCTGGCGTGTATATATGTAATGAATGTGTCGAATTAGCCCAAACGATCATCAGCGAAGAAAATAAAGCTAGTGTTAAAGATGAATTTACTGATGTACCGACACCAAAAGAGATCGTTGATATTTTAAATCAATATGTTATCGGACAAGAACAGGCTAAAAAGACCTTGGCAGTAGCTGTATATAACCACTATAAGCGGATCAACGCTTCATTTGATACTGCTGACGATGATACGGAATTGCAAAAGAGTAATATCTGTCTTGTAGGGCCTACTGGTTCAGGTAAGACATTCTTAGCCCAAAGCTTAGCTAAGATCTTAAATGTCCCATTTACGATCGCTGATGCTACGACATTGACAGAAGCAGGCTACGTTGGTGAAGACGTTGAAAATATCTTGTTGAAGCTCTTACAAAATGCAGATTATGACGTTGAACGAGCTCAAAGAGGGATCGTTTATATCGATGAGATCGATAAGATAGCTAAGAAGAGTGAAAATGTCTCGATCACCCGTGATGTTTCGGGTGAAGGTGTCCAACAATCGCTTTTGAAGATCTTGGAAGGCACAGTCGCTAATGTTCCACCACAAGGGGGCAGAAAGCATCCACAACAAGAATTTATCCAGATCGATACGACAAATATCTTGTTTATCGTAGGTGGGGCTTTTGACGGTATCGAAACGATCGTTAAAAACCGTTTAGGAGATAAGACGATCGGTTTTGGTGCTGATAGCAAGCAAAGCTATGATGAATCTAAGAGTATTATGCAACAGATCATTCCTGAAGACCTCTTGAAATTTGGTTTGATCCCAGAATTTATCGGACGTTTGCCGATCTTGACGGCACTTGAAAAGCTTTCTGAAGATGATCTAGTTCGGATCTTGACTGAGCCTAAGAATGCTTTAGTCAAGCAATACAGCAAGTTGCTTGAATTTGATGGGGTAAAACTCGAATTTGAAGAAGATGCTTTACGTGAAGTGGCTCATTTAGCGATCGAACGTAATACTGGGGCCCGTGGCTTGCGTTCGATCATTGAAGCTACGATGCGTGATATCATGTTCGAGGTCCCAAGTAATAAGGAGATCGAAAAAGTTATCATTTCAAAAGATACGGTTTTAGGTAAAGCTGAACCTACCTTAGTGATGAAAGCCTAATTCTTAGTAAGCGTCTTTAAAATCTTAGGCAATTTTGGTAAAATTAAGTGCAGTAGGAATTTTAGGAGGTTAAGTTGGATATGAGTAAAGCACAAATCGGTGTTGTCGGTATGGCTGTTATGGGCAAGAACTTGGCTTTGAATATTGAAAGT
The DNA here is from genome assembly GCF_040226755.1 of Ligilactobacillus sp. RTP31139st1_D10_RTP31139_211217. Lineage (NCBI taxonomy): Bacteria > Bacillati > Bacillota > Bacilli > Lactobacillales > Lactobacillaceae > Ligilactobacillus > Ligilactobacillus sp. RTP31139st1_D10_RTP31139_211217. Next base: position 59,615 of record NZ_JBCOAR010000002.1, on the reverse strand, counting down.
CGGGGCTATAAAGTTGCGATCTTCAATCGTACAGGTTCAAAGACTGAGCAAGTTGTTGCCGATCATCCAGATAAAAATTTAGTTCCAAGTTATACGATCGAAGACTTTGTTAATTCATTGGAAAAACCACGTCGGATCATTTTGATGGTCAAAGCTGGTGCGCCAACAGATGCAACGATCAAGAGTCTCTTGCCTTATCTTGATAAGGGCGATGTTTTGATCGATGGTGGGAATACTTTCTTTGAAGACACCATGCGTCGTAACGCTGAATTAGACAATTCAGGGATCAACTTTATCGGTATGGGTGTTTCTGGCGGTGAAAAGGGTGCCTTAGAAGGTCCTTCATTGATGCCAGGGGGACAAAAGGAAGCTTATGACCTTGTAGCGCCTATTTTGGATCAGATCGCTGCTAAAGCAGATGATGGCGAAGCATGTGTAACTTACATTGGACCTAATGGGGCTGGCCATTACGTTAAGATGGTCCACAATGGGATCGAATACGGTGATATGGAACTTATCGCTGAAAGTTATAACTTATTGCGTAACTTGCTAGGTCTTTCAGTCGATGAGATCGCTGCTATCTTCCACGAATGGAAAGATGGCGAGCTTGATAGCTATTTGATCGATATTACGGCTGATATTTTGACCCGTAAAGATGATGAAGGTACTGATAAGCCGATAGTTGATGTGATCTTAGATCGTGCGGGTAATAAGGGAACTGGTAAGTGGAGTTCACAAAGCGCCCTTGAACTAGGTGTTCCACAATCATTGATCACCGAATCTGTTTACGCACGTTACATCTCTGCTCTTAAAGATGAACGCGTAGAAGCGGGTGAAGTTTTAGCTAAGCCAGAAGCATTTGATGCTAAAAAGCTTGATAAAAAAGAAGTTGTTGAAAAGATCCGCCAAGCGCTTTACTTTAGCAAGATCGTCAGCTATGCTCAAGGTTTTGAACAAATGCGCTTTGCCTCTGAAAAATATGACTGGAATTTAGATTATGGCTCTTTAGCTAAGATCTGGCGTGAAGGTTGTATCATTCGGGCTCAATTCTTGCAAAAGATCACAGATGCATTTGATAAGGAACCAGAATTGAAGAATTTGATGCTCGATCCATACTTTACTGAGATCACAGCTAAGTATCAAGCAGCAGTTAGAGAAGTAGCTGCCTTAGCTATTCAAGCGGGTGTACCTTGCCCAGGCTTTACTAGTGCAATTACCTACTACGATCAATATCGATCAGCTGTTTTACCAGCAAACTTGATCCAAGCACAACGTGATTACTTTGGGGCACATACTTATGAACGTGTCGACAAAGAAGGTAATTATCACTACGAATGGTATCACGAAGAATAAACTAGTTAGCAAAAGGGGGTACGAATTGATCGTATCCCTTTTTTTAGGCAAAAAATCAAGCATGATTATTATCTAAAAAATTATAATTAAATATCCAAATTTAATGTTGGGTGGCAAGATAATAAGAAGTATGCTATAATAAATCTTTCTTAAGGTAAAATTAAGGTATACTTATTGATGGCATCAATGTTAGAATTAAGTATGTTATCATTAAATAAATAATAAAAAGTTTAACAACAAGATATAGGAGTGTGGAATAATGAGTAAGATACTTATCATCGAAGACGAAGAAAATTTAGCTCATTTCGTTGAACTTGAATTAAAGCATGAAGGATATGAAACTTATGCTTGTGAGAGTGGTCGGACTGGTTTAGAAGTAGCTTTGAGCGAAGAATGGGATGCCATCTTACTTGATTTGATGCTTCCTGACTTGAATGGCCTTGAAGTATGTCGTCGTGTCCGTCAAGTTAAAAACACCCCAATTATCATGATGACAGCGCGTGATTCTGTGATCGATCGTGTATCCGGTCTAGATCATGGGGCTGATGATTATGTGATCAAACCATTTGCGATCGAAGAGTTATTAGCCCGCTTGCGTGCCGTATTGCGTCGCGTTGATCTTGAAAGTGAATATAATTCATCTAAGCAAACAACAGTAAGCTATCGTGACCTTGTGATCGAAAAAGAAAATCGTGTTGTCCGTCGTGGCGATGAGATCATTGAATTGACAAAACGTGAATATGAATTATTGTTGACATTGATGGAAAATGTCAATGTAGTTTTGGCCCGTGATGTATTATTAAAAGAAGTTTGGGGTTACGAATCACAGATCGAAACTAATGTCGTGGATGTTTATATTCGCTACTTACGTAATAAGATCGATCGTCCAGGTGAGGATAGTTATATCCAAACTGTACGTGGAACCGGCTATGTAATGCGTTCCTAATGTGTATTCGAAAGGCTATTTTGCATAAAAAGCAGCTAAAAGATAGTCATGCAAAATCATTCTTCTCACTTAAGCTAAAATGGTCGGTTGGCACTGGGATCGGAGTTTTGCTGATTTTTGCTGTTTTTTCAGTCCTACTTTTTCAAAGTTTTTCGAGCCTATTACTAAATCAAGAAAAACAATATGCGCAGGAAGCGTTAGATACAGCCGTTGAAAGTTTAGCGACCAATACTAAAGAATTGACGCAAGATCGGGTTGAACATTCATTGAGTTTGCGGGTGCATAATGAACGGAATATAAAAGAACTACAGACACTTTATTCAAGTTCATTTTACACCTCACTAACACGGGAAAATATCAGTATCAGTGTCTACAACCTTTCAAACGAAATGGTTTTTGCTTCACGCGATGTGCCGGTAAAGTTTGATCAGGCTGAATTGACTGAGGAAAGTAAGATCGAACATACATCTGCGTATAATGTTTTGGTTTTAGGGAAAAAAGTTTTTTCTGAGAAAGATAAGCATTTGATCGGATATGTTCAAGTTACCAATGATCTGGTCAATTACGATCAGACTAGACGTAAATTGATCTTGATCTTTTTAGTATTCTCTTTGATCGCTGCGATCGGGATCGCTTTACTTAGTTATGGCTTATCGTCTTGGCTATTAGGACCGATTGATCTGATAAATGACACGATCGGCAAGATAAATGGTGATGATGAAAGTGATGCTTTAGCTAATTTACGTGTGCCTGAATTCAAGCATGAAGATGAATTGGCTGAACTAGGACGTTTATTTAACAAGATGCTCGATCGGATGCAACGATATATCGAACAGCAACAGCAATTCGTGGAAGATGTTTCACATGAACTTCGGACACCAGTTGCGATCATTCAAGGGCATCTCTCGCTTTTGAAACGTTGGGGCAAAGATGACCCAGCAGTCTTGGATGAGTCGATCGAGGCTTCCTTACAAGAGATCGCTCGAATGAAGAGTTTAGTTCAAGAAATGTTAGATCTTTCTCGAGCTGAACAAGTTGAGATCCAATTTGGCAAAGAGATCACCGATGCTAAGGAAGTCGGCTTACAGGTGTTCAATAACTTTCAGATGATCCATCCAGACTTTACCTTTGTGTTAGATGATGATCTTAAAGATATCACTAATGTTCAGATCTATCGGAATCACTTAGAACAGGTATTGATTATTTTAATGGATAATGCGGTCAAGTATTCACGTGAACGCAAAGAGGTCCATATGACGTTATCTAAAAACATCAATGATATTGATATCGTGATCCAAGATTTTGGTGAAGGGATCTCGCAAGAAAACATCGACCGGATCTTTGACCGTTTCTATCGTGTTGATAAAGCACGAAGCCGCGATAAGGGCGGTAATGGTCTAGGGCTTTCGATCGCTCGACGTTTGATCGAGGGCTATCACGGTAAACTAGTCGTTGAAAGTGCTGTGGGACAGGGTTCAGTCTTTCGTGTTTCCCTGCCTTTAGCCAAAAATAAAGATAAATAAAAAATAGGTTTTTCCTGCTTTGGAAAAACCTATTTTTTTATTTATGACGATTTTGTTTACCAGCGTTACGCTTCTTTTTAGAAGTAACTGAAGTAGTTGAAGGCTCAACTGTAGTTTCTTTAGCTTCAGTAACTACTTTCTTAGGCTGCTTAACTGGATTTTTCTTTAGATCTGCCAAGACTTCTTTTCTAATGCGAGGACGCATATAGTTGATGATCAAGGTTTGGATACATGCAAAGATCCCGCCAACAAAGAAGTAAAGCCCCAAACCAGCAGGGGAGATGTAAGTCATGAAAGTGATCATCAATGGACTAATGATCATCATTTGCCGCATTTGAGCTCGTTGTGCTTCTGGTACACCTAAAGTTGACAACCATCCTTGAAGTGCATAAACGACAAAGGAAAGAGCAACTAAGGTAAAACTCCGCTGCCCGAGGTTGATCCCATAGAAGTAGGATTGCGATAGTTCAGGTGAATATTGGATCGCAGCATAAAGTGCAGCAAAGATCGGCATTTGGATCAAAAGTGGTAAACAGCCGATCCCACCAGTCATTGAAATATTATTATCGCGGTAAAGCTGCATCATTTCTTGGTTGATCGCCATTCTTTCCGCATCGCTAGTAGCTTCTTTTTGCCGTTTGGTGATATCTTCCATCAATGGCTTGATGTGAGCGATCTTTTCTTGTTGGATCGTAGCATTTTTGGATTGCTTGATCATGATCGGCATCAAAACTAAGCGGACGATGAAAGTGATCACGATGATCGCCCAGCCTAAACTATTACCTAAGATCTGTGACAGCCAAACTAAAATATGTTGAGTTGGCACTGCCAAGTTGTCATAGACAAAACCATAAGGCTTACCTGAGGCAGTGTGTTGGACACACCCGCTCAGAAAGAACATTGCTGAAGCCATGATCGCAGTAATAGCTAATAATTTTTTATTTTTCATAGGTCAATTCCTTTCACTTATGAATAAAGGTATCGTTATTAACTATACTGGAAAAAAAGTGATATTTCAATGTATAATCCATAAGAACCGTTGTAATTACATATATGCTACGCTAAAACGTGTATAGCTATTTTCCGGGATCGATTTGAGAACGACCCGATCAACCCGTCCTGCTGGGGTAGGTGAAGCTTTGACGCCTTCGATAAAGGCAGAGAGCTTTTCAGGATCACCTTGTGCTTCAATATAAACAGAGCCATCATTTTTATTTAAAACTTTACCGGTGACTCCGATCTGATCAGCTAGGATCTTAGTCATATAACGAAAGCCAACTCCTTGAACGATACCATATACTTCTAAACTGATTGCTGCCATTTATCCCATTCCTTTCGTAAGATATTTCTAGCTATATTATACTACAGGAGAGAAATTTGCTAAAAAATAATAGTTGTCCTAGGGCTATTTTTAAAATTCTAGGGTCTCTAATTTCAGTAAAAAAGAGTTCGAATCATCTACAGGCGCCAAGGGGCTTTTTGATCATACTGTTTAGCTATATTATAATGCTAATGAGTACTTTAACAATTATTTAGTCATGTAGCATCCCAGTGACTGATTGTGCTGTGATGTTTTTTTATGTAGGAGCTAATCTATTTAGTTATCACAATAAAAAAGAGACGTCCCAGTGTATCTCTGGTTCATCCCTATTGGTGTTATTGCTGTAATTCTTTTTCACGATCTGCCAAGTAGTTTCTTAGATTCTGCGCTATCGTCAAGTATTACCATTTCCTTGATAAACTTGTGGGAGTAGGAACGGTAGCTATATACTTTGTTTTTTGTCCCACTTATCTCGGGCTCTTACTTGTCTTGTTTTCTATATCATAACGACTTAGCAGGGCTGTTGTTATTGTTACTGTCACGCTAAAAATTTGTAATGATAACTTGGCTAGTTTCGGAATGTCTTGGTTTGTTATTTACTCATACACACCCCACCAGCCAGTAACTGGTGGATCGCAAACGACCATTTCTTCTTTAATTCTTTTTCTCAAATGTTCTTTATCTTCTTCGGTAGCTTTATCGAACACTAACTCTTCTATATCGTTAAAGTAGACACTGCCTTCCATATCCACACGTCCATCTTTATCTCGTCTCAATGTATGAGTTTGTTCAATTTTACTATCAAATTTCATGAACTCGTATCTATCATCTGAATTCATATGTGTTATGGAAACATCATTAAGCAGCCACTCATAAGTTCTAGGGTTTATTTTGTATTTATACTCTATATACTTTAATTTTATGGGATCCATTCAATTTTCCCCCGATTCATCATATTAACTTCGACTGATATGTGATCCTTTCTGATTCCATCATACCCAGCTAATATCCCAATTATATCATGGTGAAGATCTGATCTAAAAGTATCCTTTAAATTCAAGTATTCTGCTAATTACGCTTTTTTCTATAAAGAGTAACTTAGTATCTTTTTATGACCCTAATTCAAGAAGTTCACTATCTTTTTTGCTAACATTTTCCCGGTAATAAGGTACTCATTCCCACATTTTCTAACATTTCGCCAATAGGGTAGCTTCCTGAGATAGTTAGGCTACTTTCAGGCGTGATCATCTGATAGATTGCTGATCAGTTGTAAATGGACTTAAAAACGTGTAACCTATGTAAATGAAAAAGGACTAGGAAAGTTAATTTCGTTGAATACTAATTACGATCGTCAAAATTGTGGTTAGTCTTTTTGTGTATCCGGCTTTGAAGCCATACAAAATAAGATAGCTCTAAAACTAAAACGTACGCTATCATCAAATCAATGGAGCATTTTCCGATATCAAGATCATTATCAAGGGATTATAAGGAAATTTGCTAAAAAATAAGAACTTCGCTAAACTTATAGAGTGAACAATCAGCAGTGAGAGGTGCGATGAAAATGAAAATTGGGATCGATAAGATCGGCTTTTTTACGTCACATTTATATGTAGATATGGCTAAACTAGCTCAAGCACGAAATGAGGATCCAAATAAATATTTGATCGGGATCGGCCAGACTAAAATGGCGGTCATCCCACCGACACAAGATGCAGTGACCTTGGCAGCTAATGCCGCGACTAAGATCTTGACGGTAGAAGATAAAGAAGCGATCGATCTAGTGATAGTTGCTACGGAATCAGGGGTAGATAACTCCAAATCAGCTGCAGCTTACGTTAGTGAATTGTTGGGTCTATCTCATGAGATCAGAACGATCGAGTTGAAACAAGCTTGTTATGCAGCAACGGCTGGCTTACAGTTAGCTAAGGGGCATATTGCTTTAGCTCCAGATAAAAAAGCTCTAGTGATCGGAAGTGATATTGCCCGCTATGGCTTGAAAACACCAGGTGAACCGACACAAGGTGGGGGCGCAGTGGCAATGTTAGTCTCTAAAGATCCTAAGCTTGTTGCCTTAGAGACTGAAAGCGCATATTATGCTAAAGATATTATGGATTTTTGGCGTCCGCTTTCTCAAACCGAGGCTAAAGTTGATGGCAAGTATTCAGCTAATATTTATCTAGAATTTTTTGAGAAAGTCTATCAAGACTATCTAGCAAAGACAGGGCTCAAGTTAACTGATTTTTCAGCGCTATTGTTCCATTTACCATACACAAAACAGGGGTTAAAGGGTCTACGTAAGGCCTTAGAAGGTGTCGATCCGACGATAGCTAGTCATTATTACAATGAATTTGAAGCAAGTCGCAAGTATAATATGGCAACTGGTAATCTATACACTGGTTCGTTATATTTGAGTTTGTTATCTCTTTTAGAAAACACGGATACACTAAAAGCTGGAGATCGGTTAGGTTTGTTTAGCTATGGTTCTGGAGCCCAGGGTGAGTTTTTCTCAGGACGCTTACAACCTAATTATAAAGAAGCCCTCACTTATCAAACTTCTGAAATGTTAGAGATGCGGACAGAAGTTAGTGTTGCTGAATATGAACAGCTCTTTTCTGCAATCTTAAAGGATGATCATAATCGAAACCTTGATGTTTCAAAAGATCCTGCCCAATTTGTATTAGCTGGGGTCAAAGATTTTAAACGACAATATTTGAAAAAATAAATTATAATGACCACCTTTTGCGTATCTATAAAGTATAGATAGTGAAAGGTGGTTATTTATATGAAGTTTGAAAATAGTGAAGAGATCGTTTTAGCCAAGTCAGCCCAAGTAGTGATCGACCGTTATTTGGAGCTCAGTATGAATGTGATCGCAGAATTTATTGCTAATTGTGATCAGATGTCATTTTTACAATGTAAGAAATTATTGAGTGCTAAATATCGCAATCGTTCGCAAAATACGTCAAATGAATTTTTTGAGTGTACGCTAGAGGCTACTTTTATTTTACTTGAAGAGATCTTTTTGAAAAATCAGCCTTTTTTTCCTGAACTTTTTATGGGGATCTGTAGTGGTAAAATGAAATTTTTGCTTGTTCAAGGGGTGATCGTAAGTCAAAAGATCGATCCTGAGCAACGATTTATTGTTTATCTACGCAAAGGGCGTTACTTTATTTACTTTATCGAACAAACTCCACCAGATAAAGCTAATTTAGCTAGATTAGATCTCTTTTTTGGCGGAAATAAGTTATTGAAATTGAGTAATGGTCAGCGTTTCAATTATTTTAGACAGCTCAGTAAAAAACAACATCGTTATTACAAACGATATAAGGATCCGATTCGGGCCTATCATGAGCAGATCTGCCAGCAGATCATGGCTTTACATCCACAAAAATTAGCTGTTACAGCCAATGATAAAATAACAGGTGCTTATTTAGAGGAACAATTGCTGTTAAGGAAGAGGTTAAATGAGATAATGAAGCAAGAACTCAGCCTTGATAATTGATAATTTTAAGTTTTTTTGTAACAATAGAGCTATGAACATCTTGCTCTCAACTGGGCAATTACGAAATAGAGGAGATACTTATGGCTAACCCAAATCAACTTAGTTTATCAGATCATAAACAAGCAACTAAAAGCTTGGCTAAGGCACTTTTAGATAAAGTGGCCTACCTAGAATCTTTTGAAAAAGCTGTTCAAAACCAAGATGATCGCTTGGTATACCAGCTGATCGATGGTAAACGTTATGCAACTGAGATCTTAAAACAAGATGGGGCTGAAGTTGATGATACCCATGAACATCTTGTACGTGATAGTTACGCTAAGATAAGTGATTATTTGAGTAAGAACTTGATCGATTATTTATGTGAGATGTACCCATTTTTCTATTTTGAAGAAACTGAGATCGGGCAGTATCAATTTTTCTTTGGAAATTGGTGGGGAAGACGACTATTTGGGACGTTAGATGTCTTAAACGTCAAATTCAATTTTGATGAAACTGAATATCAAAAATTAGCACGTGCTTTTGCTTTGGAAAGTGAAAATAAACGTTTGAATAGCGACCAGATCGCGCTCTTATCGCAACAATCAGACGAGTTACAAGAATTGATCGATGGTCAAAATGAGCGTGATCAACGTAAGGATGAACTTCGCCAAGAGATCAAACGAACTTCACAAGAAAAGGTGATGCCTTGGGAAACTTCAAAACTCAAGGAATCTAAGCAAAAATTGATCGATGAATTATCCTATCTATCTGAACTGGATGAAAAAGCGGGGAATGCTTACCGTCAGATCCGTGAAAATGAGGAAAAGGTCTTAGCACTTTCAAAGGAAGATACTTTGATGGGTTATGAGAAACAAAGTATCGTAGCTAAATTTGGTAGCTTTGAAAACTTTGAAGCGCATAATGACGCATTATACCGCAACTATATTGCAGATCTGATCGCTAAGCAAAAGTAGGTGAACAAAAATGACGAAAGAATATGAAAAACCAACGGAAACATTTCAACCAACTAGGGAGAATAATGCTGAAGAAACCAGTGCATATGCGGGTTCTTTGAGTACAACAGGGCGGTTGATGTCATATAACGATCAATTAAAAGAAAGCCTTAAGCGTGGGATCCACTTTACTGAAGTTTTAGATGAGTTGATCAATACTGATGACAAGAACGTTTTGCTAGAATCAGTCATGACTTTGACTGATTATCGCTTGGATACGGCATATTTGATCTTCCCGCAGCAATACAGTCGGGCTGACTATTACTTGATCTTTTTGAATCGTTTATTGCAACTTCATCAAAACGAGCAAGTTATTTTGCAATCCAGTGATCATCAAAATGAGCTTTATCATGAATTTCCAGGAATAAATATGGAAGGCTACTTTACTTTCAAGATCGATGAGAATATGCGTGAAGGCGCATATTACGTCGATAAAAGTACCGGTGCGCGTTTGTTTTACATCAACTTTAAGCGCCAGTTGATCCGTTTCAATAGTCAAGCTTTAACTGATTTATTAGTTGTTGATTATAGTGAAAAATTTGATTATAAGACCGTAAAACGTTTTGAAGAGTATTTAGTTGCAATCGGCAAGTATTTTAAAGAAGATTACGGTTTTGATGTTGATTTTAATCTACTTGATGCTTCTAATAATGCAAGTTATCAGATCTCTTCAGCTGATGAGCCACGTGAGGCATTAGATAAACTTTTCATCATCAGTGCAGATGCAGGTTACATGTTAGTAGCTGGTGAAAGTGGTCGTGCCGTCTTGCAGTTGAAGAATAAGGTAGTTGTTTCTATTTTGAGGCAAGCAGAACATGACGATCTAAACAATGCAAGTTGGGTCATTAAGGTCCATGATGAAGATCATAAAGTAGCTTGGTTCGATATTTTATACCAGTATGAGTTTATCAAGGATTGGTATTTAGATAATTTGACGAGCTTAGCTATCAAATCAGATGAGAGATTTTTTTAAGGACTAACGCATGGATATTACAAAATTAGCTAAAATTCAAAGACAGATCGAGACAAAGAATACTTTTCAAAATTTGACTAGTGAAAAAGATGAACTCGTTTACAGTGAGCTAAGTATAGCAGTGGCCGAACTGTTTAATAAGGTAGGCCAAGCAGATGAAACGACTTGCTTAAAAGCATATTGTAAAGCATTAGCTGCATTTTTAGGTGTTGCTAATACAAAAAAATGGGTCTATCTATTATTACTAACTCTAGAACAAGAAGAAAAGTTAGCTTCTAAATGGCGGTCGCGTTCTGTTGCAACGGTATATCTTACTTTGCAACAGCAGATCCTAAAAGCTCATTTAGAACGTCGAAATGAGTATTTAGTACGGGCCTGGAATATTTTTATCAAGTTTGGTTTAACAGATTTAAAGTATTCACCTGAAATGATCGAAAACTGTTTTGCGGATCTATATATGAGAAAAAGTTAGATGATTTAATTTGACTAAATTAAATCGAATTTGAGTATGGGATAAGGCAAAAAACCACCACGAATAACTAGAGTGTAGCTAAAACTATACTCTAGTTATTTTTTGGCAAAATTGACGCTGACCTGTAAAACAGGCTATAATTGATAGTTAGAGAGTATTGAGTTGGGTGAAGGATCTTGCCTTCCCCACTAGAAAGTAGGAAGAGCGAAATGGATTTTGAAAAAATGTCGGAGCGCCAAAAGCATATTCGGAATTTTTCGATCGTTGCTCATATTGACCATGGGAAATCGACCTTAGCTGATCGCATTTTGGAATTGACTGATACGGTCTCAAAACGTGAAATGCAAGATCAGTTGCTCGATTCGATGGATCTGGAGCGCGAACGTGGGATCACGATCAAATTAAATGCGGTAGAACTTCATTACCATGCAAAAGATGGAGAAACTTATATTTTCCACTTGATCGATACACCTGGGCACGTGGACTTTTCATATGAAGTTTCACGTTCATTGGCAGCTTGTGAAGGTGCTGTTTTAGTGGTCGATGCAGCGCAAGGGATCGAAGCCCAAACTTTGGCAAATGTTTATTTAGCATTAGATGATGATCTTGAGATCGTACCAGTGATCAATAAGATCGATCTACCTTCAGCTGAACCAGAGCGTGTGCGCCAAGAGATCGAAGATGTGATCGGTTTAGATGCGTCTGAAGCGGTCTTGGCTTCAGCTAAAAACGGGATCGGGATCGAAGAAATGCTAGAAGAGATCGTTCAAAAAGTTCCAGCGCCAAGTGGAGATCTAAAAGCACCATTAAAAGCGCTGATCTTTGATTCGGTCTATGATGATTACCGCGGCGTTGTGTTGAGTTTGCGGGTCTTTGATGGAACTGTCAAGCCTGGTGATAAGGTCCGCTTGATGAATAGTGGTGCGGAATATGAAGTTATTGAAGTCGGGGTCAACTCGCCTAAGCCGATCAAGCGCGATTTCTTGATGGCTGGGGATGTAGGTTATTTGACTGCAAGTATCAAGGATATTCAAGATACACGTGTTGGTGATACTTTAACGCATGCTGATGATCCAACTGAAAAACCATTAGCGGGTTATCGTGAAATGAGCCCGATGGTGTATTCGGGGCTTTATCCGACCGATAATGCTAAATATAACGATCTGCGTGAAGCACTAGAAAAATTAAAGTTAAACGATGCAGCGCTAGAATTTGAACCTGAGACCTCACAAGCTTTAGGCTTTGGATTTAGATGTGGTTTCTTAGGGTTATTGCACATGGATGTTATCCAAGAACGTTTGGAACGTGAATTTGGAATGGACTTGATCACTACAGCGCCATCTGTAACGTATGATGTTGAGTTGACAGATGGCTCACATGTGAGTGTGTCTAATCCGTCTGAAATGCCAGATGTTCCAACGATCAAACAGATCAATGAACCTTATGTTAAAGCTGAGATCATGGTCCCAAGTGATTATGTTGGCGCAGTGATGGAATTATGCCAAGCTAAGCGTGGGAACTTTGTCACGATGGATTACCTTGATGATTATCGGGTCAATGTCATCTACGAAATGCCGTTATCAGAGATCATCTTTGATTTCTTTGATAAATTAAAATCTAGTACTCGTGGTTATGCTTCGCTCGACTATGAACTCGATGGGACCCGTCCAAGTGATCTAGTCAAGATCGATATCTTGTTGAACGGCGATAAAGTCGATGCGTTGAGTTTTATCGCTCACCGGCAATTTGCTCAACAGCGGGCTCGGGTCATTACAGATAAGCTAAAGACGATCATCCCACGTCAAAACTTTGAAATTCCGATCCAAGCAGCGATCGGAGCTAAGATCATTGCGCGGACTAATATCAAGGCTTATCGTAAAGATGTAACGGCGCGGATCCATACGGGTGACCCTGACCGGCGTGCAAAATTATTGGATAAGCAAAAACGTGGTAAGAAACGGATGAAAGCTGTTGGACGTGTAGTTGTTCCACAAGATGCGTTTATGGCTGTCTTAAAAACTGACGAAGAGATCAAATAGTTTAATTATCTCCCCAAAGCATATAACTTTGGGGAGATTTTTTTGTTTGATATAATGGAGAAAAATTAGTGATCATTGGAGGTAAGAAATGGAAGCTGAGAAAGTATTAGATTTTTGGTTTGAGGAATTGACTCCAAAACAGTGGTTCACTAAAGATCTAGTATTGGACAAGCAGATCGCAGAACGGTTTGGTGAACTACATAGGCAAGCTACGCAAGCAGAATTACAAGCATGGCGGAAGAGTGCTACAGGAAGTTTAGCCGAGATCATCATTTTAGATCAATTTTCGCGTAATATTTACCGTGATAGTCCACGTGCGTTTGCTTATGATGGGATGGCGCTCGTGTTAGCCCAAGAGGCGATCGCAAAGGGATTTAATACTGAGTTAGAGTTGGACAGGCGAGCATTTATGTATATGCCGTTTATGCATTCAGAATCACTAACAATCCATCAAGCAGCACTACGTTATTTTGCGACCCCTGGATTAGAGAAGAATCTTGAATTTGAAAAAAGGCATCTAGCGATCTTAGAGCGATTCAAGCGTTATCCGCATCGAAATGCGATCTTAGGAAGGGAGTCAACGGCTGAAGAGTTAGCTTTTCTCAAGGAACCAAATTCATCATTTTAGAAGAAAACTATGAGTTTCTAAGGGCTCATAGTTTTTTGTGTATCTTTTTTGGATAAAGGCTACTTATATGACAGAGATGTTTTTATTACTTAAATTAAAAAGTGGATTGAAAATAATTAGAAAAGATGCTAGTATTCATCTTGTATCTTAGTCATTTAGATTTTTATTTATGTAAGGGCTTTATAGGTCGAAGTTGAGCAGGCTGCGACTGACTATACCAGATATTTAGCAGATAGAGAACATGACGCAACTGTTGAATATAAACGACAGATCGATCGCAGACATGATCAATGAAAGGTAGGAACAGAAATGGTGGATAAAATTGCAGGTTGTTTATTTGGCGGTGCTTTAGGTGACGCACTGGGGTATCCGATCGAGTTTGATAAGGTCGATCAAATCGATCCTAAACATGATTTTACTAAGATCTCTGGACCACTATTGATCTCAGATGATACACAGATGACGCTTTTTACGGCTAATGCATTATTGTTAAACGGTGATCTAGCTGATAATACTTGGGCTTGTTACCAAGATTGGTTGGAGACTCAATTTAAACACGATCAAACTGAATTGAGCCATCGTCCAATCTCGTGGCTGATGGAATATCCCGAAATGTATGCTAGCCGTGAACCAGGAAGAACATGTTTATCGGCTTTGATGCGTGGTATTCCAGGAACTTTAAATGAACCGATAAATCAGAGTAAGGGGTGTGGTGCAGTGATGCGGGTCGCTCCACTGACTTTTGCTAGCAGAAATGAAGATATTTATTTACTGGCAGCTAGAAATTCGGCCTTAACTCATGGTCATCCAATGAGTATTTTAGCTTTGGCTGCATTAGTTGGGATCTTAAAACATATACTTGCAGGGCAAGATATTGCAAAGAGCATTACTTTAATGAGACAAGAGCTAAAGTCTAGCTTCAACTACAACGAACTTGTAGCATTTGATGAGTTGATACAAGAGGCTGTCTGGTTGAGTACAAGTGCTGAGGATGATCTACAAGCGATCAGTCAACTCGGTGAAGGTTGGATCGCAGAAGAGACGCTGGCTATTGCGATATATTGTGCTCTAAAGTATCAAGATGATCTTACTAAAGCCTTGCAAGTAGCTGTTATTCATGACGGTGATTCTGATTCGACTGGTGCAGTAACAGGGCAAATTTTAGGTGCAAAATTAGGGTTTGAAAAACTCCCTCAAGATCAGATCGCACGCTTAGATACTTTACGTCCATTGACAAAAATGGTAAAGCAGATGACAGATGATACACATACAAAATGATCTTCTTTGTAACTTTTTCTAACATGATATATTGTCAAATTAGTTCTTTCCGAATATAATAAGACATTTGGAGGGAATAAAATGAAAGCAACGTCTAATAACGTTATGAAAGGGATCTTTTGGTCAGCTGTTGCTTCGGCTGTCTGGGGGATCTCTGGTACAACGGTTCAATTTATTTCACAAAATCAAAACCTCCCAGCTGATTGGTATCTATCGATCAGAACTATGGGTGCAGGCGTGATTTTGTTGATCATTAGTTTATTTATGTATGGTAAGAAGACCTTTGGTGTCTTTTCATCATGGAGAACATTTGGATATTTATTAGCTTATGCAATTTTTGGTTTGATGGCTAACCTGTTGACCTTTTATATTTCGATTCAAAAAGGTAACGCTTCAGCAACTACGATCTTGCAATATCTAAGTCCATTGTTCATTGTTTTAGGTGGGATCTTTATCAAAAAGCAACGCCCATTATCGACTGATATGATTGCCTTTGTTGTTGCCCTAGTTGGGGTCATTTTAGCAATTACAAAAGGTGATTTCACGCAAATGTCGATCCCGATGGATTCATTACTTTGGGGGATCGGTTCTGGTATTACGGCTGCATTTTATGTTGTTTTACCAAAGCCGATCGCAAAAGACCATCCACCGATCGTGATCTTAGGTTGGGGGACATTTATCGCAGGGGTATTGTTTAACGCATATCGTCCTGTGTGGGTCGATCCGCCAGTGATCACAGGTGGGTTAGTTCTTTCGATCTCAACGGTCATCTTGTTGGGAACAATCATCCCATTTAGTTTATTGCTATACAGCTCACGTTTTGCGCCATCCGATGTTATTAGTATCATGGATGCCTTACAACCAGCTACGACAGCGGTCTTGAGTGTGATCTTCTTAGGTCTTGGTATGAATTGGATCGAAGTAGTCGGAATCGTATTGGTTATCGTAGCGATCTATATTTTACAGCGTGGCCGCAAGAATATGGAACAAGTCGGTTACCGCGAAGAAGATTTTTAAATATGATTTTATGACTGATCATGACAAGGTGTTATGGTCAGTTTTTTTATGGAAATGGAATTATGGAATTGTTAGAATGAAGCTAAGGTGGAGAGAGACGTATAATCTTGTAACGTTGTGATAAGGAGATGCTTTTATGACGTATCAGTTGCCTGATACTCTAATTTATGCAGAACATGAATATAGATTGGTTAGTATTTTGGATGAGAAGAATTTTTTTGATGTAGCTTCTTTGGGGATAACGATCAATGGATGTAGTACTGCGAATTATTCTGGGAGATTGGCCAGATTTGCGGTTGTAGATGATGAATCATTACTTAAAGATCTTGCAATAAGAACTAGTCAGTCTTTACCGATAAATAATGTCTTACCACGTAAAATAACTATAAAAGAACAGGTTGCTAACTTTGGCGATTATTATAGTGAATTTGGCAGTATCTTTTTGGGAGGAGACAATTACTATTTAGACTTAAATATACCAGTTGAATATACGGGCAAGTTATTAATTGCTGATGATTCCATTAAAGAATATCGTGTTGTTGGTATTTTCGATTCACCATTAAAGTTTAGAAAAAATCTCCTATTAATTGTTGAAGAAGGACTTGTTTTTGATGTGATTGATGTCTCTAATATAATAGAAAATGAGCGTAAACGTAGGATCATAACAGAAACAGAGATAAAGAACTTTTCTAATAACTCAGATGTTTTTAAGCTATTTAGCAAGGAATAGTGACCTAGGTACTTGATGAAATCGTGAAATGATCGGAAGTGACGAAAAGCCTAGATGGAAGCAAAAGATGATTTATTTACTTTGATAGATACGCTGAGCCTAGAAGGTGATGTTGAGCAAGCTAAAAGTATGTCAGCGTATATGCGTGATCAATTTGAATTTTTAGGTATAAAAACACCTAAGCGCCGGCAGCTTTGCCGTGAAGCTTTTAAAAATGCCAGAAAAACAGCTAAGATAGATTGGGAGTTTGTTGAGCTGTGTTGGCAAAAGCCTCAAAGAGAATATCAATATATCGCTTGTGATTATTTAGTGAAAATGAAGAAGTTTACGACCTTAGCAGATCTACCTAAATTGAAAAAATTGGTCATAACTAAATCGTGGTGGGAAACTGTTGATACTTTAGTCAAAGTATTCACGGACTTGTATTTGAGCTATCCAAGTGAAATGACGCCGATAATGCTTACTTGGAGTGAAGATAGTAATTTGTGGGTCAAAAGGGTCGCGCTCGAATTTCAATTGCTATTAAAAAAGCAAACTGATACAGAACTCTTAGCTAAGATCATCATAAATAATCTTGGTAGTGATGAATTTTTTATCAATAAAGCGATCGGGTGGGCCTTGCGTGATTATTCAAAGACAGATCCTAAGTGGGTGGCTGGATTTATTGCAACATACCGCAATGAATTGTCTGCTCTTAGTATTCGTGAGGGCAGTAAATATCTTACGTAAGCTAAAGATCAACTTTTTTGAAAAAATTAGTTGTTTCGAGCTGAAAGTTATGTTATTCTATAACAGTTGAGAAAAAAAGCAGAGGCTCCCGCTTCTCGCCTAGGGGACAAACAGTCCCGGGGCAGAATTATGAAATGTAATTCCGATAAAAACGGATCTGTGCGGGTGTCTTGTAAGTTTTACGAGATACCCGCATTTTTTCTGCATTTTCTCTGAATTTTTTTGGAGGTGAAACGCCATAGCAGTTGATAAGATGGTAAACGAAGGCATTCGCGCACGTGAGTTACGCTTGATTGCTGATGATGGTTCCCAGTTGGGGGTCAAATCTAAGCAAGAAGCTTTGAAGTTGGCAGAGCAAGCTAACTTAGACCTTGTTTTGGTAGCACCTAAAGCAAAACCACCTGTTGCCAAGATCATGGATTATGGGAAGTATCGTTTTGAGTTGCAGAAGAAACAGCGTGAAGCTCGTAAAAAGCAAAAAGTGATCAACGTTAAAGAAGTTCGTTTAAGCCCAACGATCGATACTAACGATTTTAATACTAAAGTTAAGAATGCACGTAAATTCTTGACAAAAGGTGATAAAGTTAAGGTATCTATTCGCTTTAAGGGTCGTGCGATCACACATAAAGAGATCGGACGCGAAGTTCTTGATAGATTTGCTGCGGAAACAGATGATGTTGCAACAGTCGAATCTAAAGCAAAAATGGATGGACGCAGCATGTTCTTAATGCTTGCGCCTAAAGCCGAAAAATAGGCTGATAGTTTATTTAGGAGGAGTACAGTATTATGCCAAAACAAAAAACACACCGCGCATCAGCAAAACGCTTTAAGCGTACAGGAAATGGTGGTTTGAAGCGTGCTCACGCTTTCACATCTCACCGTTTCCACGGCAAGACAAAGAAACAACGCCGTCAATTGCGTAAGCCAGCAATGGTATCTGCTTCAGATATGAAGCGTATCAAGCAAATGCTTTCTCAAATGAAATAATTATTGAGATTCTATTACTCGGTTGCAATGTAAGATTGCATCATTATTGTGCTTTGCAGAAGCGATTGTTGGATCGTTTTTTCAGCGCACAGATCAGTTTTGTGAGTCCCGCATAACGTCGGGCTAAGTTTAAGGAGGAATTAACCATGCCACGTGTTAAAGGTGGAACAGTTACGCGTCAACGCCGTAAAAAAATGATCAAATTAGCTAAAGGATACCGCGGTTCAAAGCATATCCAATTTAAAGTAGCTAAGCAACAAGTTATGAAGTCTTACCAATACGCATTCCGCGATCGTCGTAAGACAAAATCAAACTTCCGTAAATTATGGATTGCTCGTATCAACGCAGCAGCTCGTATGAACGATATCAGCTACAGCAAGTTGATGCACGGTTTGAAATTAGCTAACATTGATGTTAACCGTAAAATGTTAGCTGATCTTGCAATCAGCGATGCAGCTGCTTTCACAGCGCTTGTTGATGAAGCTAAGAAAGCTTTGGCAAAATAATTTGTCACTCATTTAGTTAAAAGGCTGAGACTACTGTTGTCTCGGCTTTTTTCTTTAGCTGTCACATTAAATTTTGCTAAAAGTAGTTTTGCTAGCATATAATAGTAGTTAGAGACTATATTTTGAAGGAGATATACTTTGCTCAATAAATTTGAACCAACATGGATGGTCGAGTCGATCTATGATCTTTCACCGACTGAGTTAAGAGAAAAAGGGATCAAAGTTGTTTTGACTGACCTTGATAACACTTTGATCGCTTGGGATAATCCCGAGGGCACGCCTCAATTGCATGCGTGGTTACACAAGATGGAAGATGCTAAGATCCCGGTGGTCGTAGTGTCAAATAACAAGCATAAGCGGATCGAACACGCTTTAGCGGCCTTGGAACTACCTTTTGTTTCGCGGGCTTTGAAGCCACTTACCCGTGGGATCCAAATTGCTTTGAAGCGCTATGGCTTAAAGAAAAATGAGGTCGTTTTAGTTGGTGATCAATTAATGACTGATGTAATGGCTGCAAATAATGCTGGGATCCGTAGTATTTTGGTCAAGCCACTAGTGGATTCCGATGCGTGGAATACTAAGATCAATCGTTTCTTTGAAAAGATCGTTAAAAAACGTTTGATCAAAAAAGATAGATTGAGTACAAAATGGGGGCATACACTAGATGACTGAAAATGAAGAATTATACTGTATCGGTTGTGGGGCTAAGATCCAATCTGAAGATAAAGCCGAACCCGGTTATACCCCACAAGCAGCGATCCAAAAGGGCTTAGAAAATAGCGAGCTTTATTGTCAACGCTGTTTTAGATTACGCCACTACAATGAGGTAGCTGACGTTTCCTTAACTGATGATGACTTTTTGCGTCTGCTAAATCAGATCGGTCAAACTGATGCTTTGATCGTCAATGTCGTTGATATCTTTGATTTTAACGGTTCACTCATTCCAGGATTACACCGTTTTGTAGGGGATAACCCTGTTTTATTAGTCGGTAACAAGGAAGATCTTTTACCACATTCACTGAAGCGTTCTAAGATCAAAGATTGGATGCGTCAAGAGGCCAACAAACAGGGGCTTCGTCCAGTCGATGTCGCTTTGACTAGCGCAAAACGTGGTAAAGACCTCGAAGATCTGTTAGAATTGATCGACAAATATCGTGAAGGCCGCGATGTATATGTTGTTGGTGTTACTAACGTGGGTAAATCAACTCTGATCAATCGGATCATCAACCAAACGACAGGGGTCAAAGACTTGATCACGACTTCCCGTTTCCCAGGAACCACGCTTGATCGGATCGAGATCCCATTTGGTGATGGTCATTTCTTGATCGATACACCAGGGATCATCCATAAGCATCAAATGGCGCATTATCTATCACCTAAGGCTTTGCGTTTAGCTACGCCACAAAAAGAGATCAAGCCGAAAGTTTACCAATTAAATGAAGGGCAGACACTTTTCTTTGGCGCCTTAGCTCGTTTTGACTATATCTTTGGGGGAAAGCAAGGTGTGATCGTTTATACTGACAACAACTTAATGATCCATCGGACTAAGACCGAAAAAGCGACCGAGTTTTATGCTAAACATGCAGGTACGTTATTGACTCCACCGACAGCTGAAGAAATGAAAGATTTTCCTAAGCTAGTACGTTTTGAATTCAAGACGACCGAAAAAAGTGATCTTGTTTTCGCAGG
The DNA here is from genome assembly GCF_040226755.1 of Ligilactobacillus sp. RTP31139st1_D10_RTP31139_211217. Taxonomy (NCBI): domain Bacteria; kingdom Bacillati; phylum Bacillota; class Bacilli; order Lactobacillales; family Lactobacillaceae; genus Ligilactobacillus; species Ligilactobacillus sp. RTP31139st1_D10_RTP31139_211217. Next base: position 38,930 of record NZ_JBCOAR010000002.1, on the reverse strand, counting down.
TTTAGGTTGGGTCACAGTTAAAGCCAATAGCGTTGTTGCAGGCTGGGCTCCAGAAGGCGTAGCCGTTATTTTAAGAAGAGCGATGGTTTAAGAGAGGAATTAGAATATGAAACTTAAGGGTAAACAAAAACGCTATTTACGTGCTCAAGCACACGGAATGCGTCCGTTATTTCAAGTGGGTAAGGAAGGTTTGAGTGCAAACTGGCTCGCTCAGATCGAAGATGCTATTGAAAAACGTGAATTATTTAAGGTAAATATCTTACAAAATGCATTGGTCGAAGATGAAGAAGTGATCGCGTTTATCGAAGACAATACTGATATCCAAGTCGTGCAAAAGATCGGTCATGTTTTAGTATTGTTCAAACAAGCAAATAAACGCGATAATCGTTCATATTCACTTGAAGTTACTAAACTCTAAGAGGTGTAGGTAAGATGCTAAAGACCGAAACGACGGTGGCTTCTAAAGTCCAAGTTCAACCATTAAAAGCTGATAGCCGTGAACGGATCGGGATCATGGGGGGGACTTTTAATCCACCACATTTAGGACATTTGATCATGGCTAAGCAGGTGCAAGAGCAACTTGATCTAGATAAAGTATTATTTATGCCAGATAATTTGCCCCCACACATCGACCAAAAAGCTGCGATCGCTGCCAAATATCGCTTGCACATGGTCGAAATGAGTATTGCTTCTGAGCCTAAATTTCAACTCGAAGATATTGAGATCAGACGTGGTGGGGTCAGCTACACCTATGACACGGTCCAAGAGCTCAAGCAGCTATATCCCGATGCTGACCTCTACTTTATCATCGGGGGAGATATGGTCGAGTATTTGCCTAAATGGTACAAGGTCGATGAATTGGTCAAAATGATCCAATTTGTCAGTGTAGAGCGCAAGGGTTATGCGAAAAAAAGTGACTACCCTTTGATCTGGGTGGATGTTCCACGGATAGATATCAGTTCGTCGATGATCCGGGAAAGATTGCAACAAGGGCGCTCGATCAAGTACTTGGTAACAAGTGAAGTGGAAAATTATATCAGACAAGAAGGTCTTTATCATGACACAAACAGTTGAATACCAAAAACATTATTACGCTGGTTCGCGTGAAGAGCTGATCGCTAAAGTTAAAGAACAGGTCAGTGAAAAGCGGTTTAAACACATTTTAGGGGTCGAACAAGCTGCGTTAGAATTAGCCCGAGCTAACGATTATGAGCTTGAAAAAGCTAGTGTGGCAGCTTTAGTCCATGATTATGCTAAAGAACGTAGCGAAGCAGAGTTTAAAGCGATGATCGCTCAAGCTGGACTAGAGAAAGACTTATTGAATTGGAACAATTTTATCTGGCATGGAGTCGTTGGGGCTGAGATCATCAAAAAAGAATTACAGATCACTGATGAAGAGATCTTAAATGCGGTCCGGCGCCATACAGTTGGGGCCAAAGAAATGACAACGCTAGATCAGATCGTGTATGTCGCTGATTATATCGAACCAGGTCGTGATTTTCCTGGGGTCGACCAGGCACGTCAGATCGCTGCTAAAAGTTTACGGGCAGCAGTTGAGTTTGAAACTAAGCATACACTGCTCTATTTGATGAATAATAACAAAACAATTTATCCCGCTGCGATCTTGACATATAATGCATATGTCGCATCGTAGCCTATTTAGGAGGACTATATGAACAGTCAAGAATTATTAGAATTAGTTGTTCGCGCTGCAGATAGCAAGCGTGCGGAAGATATCATTGCTTTAGATGTCCAAAATATCAGTTTATTGGCTGATTACTTTGTGATAATGCAAGCAGGTTCTGAAAGACAAGTTAAAGCTGTAACTGAAGCGATCGTTGAAAAAGTTCATGAAGCAAATGAAGATATCAAGAGTGTTGAAGGTAAAGATGGTGCCAACTGGATCTTACTTGATCTAGGGGATGTGATCGTGCATGTCTTCAAAGAAGAAACACGTCAATTTTATAACTTAGAAAAATTATGGTCTGATGCACCATTAGTTGATATCGAAGAATGGGTCAAAGACTAAGATGATCTACTCGAGTTTTGCAAAGCTCTATGATGAGCTGATGGAACCAACGATGTATGATCAATGGTTAGATTTTGTTGAGCAAGAACTCCCCAAAACTACGGGACAGATACTGGATCTAGCCTGTGGTGCCGGCCGTTTAGCGGTCATGTTAGCTCAAAATGGTTATCAAGTTTCAGGAGTTGATCTATCAGAAGAAATGCTCGCTTTAGCTGAAATGCATGCTAGAGAAGCCAAGTTAGCGATCCCATTTATGCAGGGAAATATGCTAGACTTGAGTGAACTGGGACAGTATAGTGCGGTGACTTGTTTTGCGGACTCATTTTGCTACTTACAAGATGAAGTTCAAGTGCTTCAGGCTTTTAAAGAAGTCTATCAACATCTAGAAGATGATGGAAAATTTATTTTTGATGTGATCACACCTTATCAAACTGATGAGGTCTACCCCGGCTATATGTATAATTATACTGCTGAAGATCAAGCCTTTATCTGGAGTAGTTTTGCTGACGAATTTGAACATAGCGCGGTCCATGAATTGACCTTTTTTGTTTGGAATGAAGCGCTGGAGAGTTATGAAAGAATAAGTGAGATCCATCATGAACGGACTTATGAATTAGAGGTCTACCAGCGTTTGTTGACTCAAGCAGGATTTAAGGATATCACGGTAAGTGCTGATTTTGGTAAGGGCGACTTCACTTCGGAAACGACGCGGTGGTTTTTTAGTTGCCATAAGCAAATAGGGGGATAAAAAATGCCAGTTGCGGGAATTATTGCTGAATATAATCCATTTCATAATGGACATCTTTACCAGATACAAGAGGTCAAAAAAAAGTTCCCTGATGCACCATTAGTAGTAGCGATGAGTGGAAATTTTTTGCAACGTGGCGAACCAGCTAGCTTTGATAAGTGGACGCGTGCTGAACAAGCTTTAGCTAATGGAACCGATCTTGTGGTCGAGATGCCTGTCTTGGCCTGTGTTCAACCAGCTGATCGTTTTGCTTTTAATGGTGTCTCGATCCTAGCCTCGTTAGGCGTGACGGATCTATTTTTTGGTGCCGAGCATGCGGAGTATGATTTTGCTGACTATGCGCGCCTAGTTCAAAGTGCACACGGTGATTTTAAAACGTATAGTGAATCTTATGCAGCAACATTTCAAAAAGCAGTTGCCGCTAAGATCGGTCATAATGTCGATCAGCCCAATGATCTTTTAGGGCTGGCGTATGCTAAAGCAAATTTAAAGTTGGGTGAGCCCTTGCGCTTGAACCCGATCCAGCGCAAAAATGCAAATTATCATGAAGTAGAATTAAAAGCGGGGACGATCGCCAGTGCAACTGCGATCAGGCAGCACTACTTAGCTGGAAATTTAGCGAAACTGAGTGCTTATGTCCCTGAAGCTACGTTAGCGACACTAAAAACACAAAGATTACTGACATGGGATGATTTTTTCCCATATTTAAAGTATAAATTGCTGTCAACTACACCCGCACGCTTAGGTGAGATCTATGGAATGGCTGAGGGGATCGAATATCGCTTAAAAGAGCAGATGGAACGATTACCAAGTACAGCTGATTTTGATCAGTGGTTAAAAGCAGTCAAGACCAAGCGTTTCACCTATACGCGTTTGTCGCGTTTGGCTTGTGCCTTATTGTTAGAACTGACCCCCGCTGAGGTCAAAGAGTACAATAAAGCCCCATATATGCGCCTGTTAGGCTTTAATGCCAAGGGACAACAGGTACTAAGTCGAGCTAAAAAAACAAGTGCGCACCAGATAATTGCTAAAGTTTCTAAAGATGATAAAAATGCAGCTTATCGGGTCGATTATCGCGCCGGAAAAATTTACCAGCTGCAAAATCAGCTGGAACAGGATCTAAAAAGAGCGCCAATACGCATTTTTTAAATAGGTGTCAAGGAAAAAGCATTGACAAAGCTTTTTAAAGCAAGTATAATCAATTTTGTTGCATTAGGAGGAATATAGCATGAAATGGTCATTAAATGAATTGCGCCAAACTGCTGATGAGCCGTTGATGTTTGAAGAGACTTTAGACCTTAAAGCTTCTTTGCAAAAACGGCGTCCAGAAATTCTGGATGTTTCCCCGGTTTTGGTCAAGGGTGTCTTTTCAATTGATGAATTAGGCGTCTTAGGCTATGCCAAAGTTAAAACGACAGTCACTTTACCTTCAACGCGTTCACTTGAACCAGCTGAAGTCGACTTAGAGTTTGAATTTACGGAACATTATGTCAGTCACCATGAGCGTGATCTTTCACGGTTTGAGGATACAGATGTTGTGATCGTTTTAGAAAATGACATCTTAGATCTCAACAGTGTGATCGAAGACAATATTTTGTTACAAATTCCGATGCAGGTTTTAACGAAAGCCGAACAACAAGATGATGCGACAATGCCTAATGGTGGCGATTGGAACGTTGTCAGTGAAGGTGAGTTAAAGAAAATGCAAAAAGATGAAGATGGTGTTGATCCACGATTGGCTAAACTCAAGGATTTTTTCGAAAATTCTAAAGATTAGTTGCAAAAGTGGTGAATAACAAGTAAAATTCTTTTTGTTGGATATTTTTAAAATTTTGAAGGAGGTGTTTCTCGATGGCTGTACCAGCACGTAAAACATCTAAAACACGTAAGAGATTACGTCGTACACACTACAAATTGTCAGTACCTGGCATGAGCGCTTGCCCTAACTGTGGTGAATTGAGAAAGTCACACCATGTTTGCCCAGCTTGCGGTTTCTACGGTGACAAAGAAGTTGTAAAAACAAAATAATTTTGTTAAATGATGATATGGGACCATGGCCCTGTCATTTTTTCTCAAAGTTCACGCCCCAGATCTGCGGATCATGGGGCGTTTCTTTTTAAGTACACGTAGTTGTGGATTTTGTGATAGAATTAGACATAAATGAATTTAACGGAGGTAGCAGATTTATATGGACGTACATAATGTTGAGCTGACGATCAGTGCAGTCCGCCCAGAACAATATCCAGCAGAAGGGTATCCTGAGATCGCCTTATCAGGGCGTTCCAATGTGGGAAAATCGTCACTGATCAACACCTTGATCAATCGTAAAAATTACGCCCGGACATCCAGTCAACCAGGTAAGACACAGACTTTGAACTTTTATAATATTGAAGATGAGCTATATTTTGTCGATGTGCCAGGTTATGGTTATGCAAAAGTTTCAAAAAAAGATCGTGAAAAATGGGGGAAAATGATCGAGACATATTTTGAAACACGGCAAGAATTGCGGGGAGTTATCTCATTAGTCGATGCTCGTCACGAACCGACCGAGCTTGATTGTCAGATGATCGAATTTTTACATTACTACAACTTGCCGATCTTAGTCGTTGGAACTAAGATCGATAAAATCGCTCGTGGTAAGTGGAATAAGAGTGAAAGCATCATTCGCAAAAAGTTGCGCTTACGTAAAGAAGATAAAGTCATTTTATTTTCAGCAGTTACTAAAACAGGTAAAGAACAGATCTGGGAATGGATCGATGCACATACAATGGGGGCTGAATAGATGGAATTTAATGAATACCAAGTAGCAGCAAATCGTACTTTATATGGAAATGAACAGGTTTTGACCAATTGTGCCTTGGGCTTAGCTGGTGAGAGTGGACAGTTGATCGATCTTGTGAAAGATTATACATTTAAGGGTAAAGATCTTGACCGTGAAAAATTAGTGGCTGAGATGGGAGATGTTTTGTGGTATCTATCTCAGATCGCACAATGGGCAGATATTCCTTTTGATGAGGTCGCACAAAAGAACATCGATACGTTGAATCGCCGTTATCCAAATGGATTCACTCCGAATGCATAATGATACAAATAATGAGAATGCCAGTGAAGTTTTCGTTCCTGGCATTCTCATTATTTTTTCTTATCCTTATCTTCTTTTTTAGGATCGGTACTTTCTTTTTCTTCGCGCTTAGCCTTTTTTTCCGGCTCGATCGCAAATTTACTGAAGAGATCTTCGAGTTTATTGGTTTGATTGATCTTAAGACCCATGAATATCACCTTGCTTTAACTTGTTTATCCCAAGGATAACAGGTCTTTGCCTAGATTTCAAATTAGATATATTCAATAATTTTTGTATAAAAACAACTTTTTTCGATTATTTATTGCATAAATAATCTTATAGGGGTATAATACCTATAAATTAAAAAATAAGAAGTGGGAGTCAAGCCAAGTGGTGCGACACACAAATTTAAAAAAGGAGCTATTGGAAATGAATAAACTCAAGCAATTTATTTTAATGCTGGTCATGATGTTTGCGGTTTTTTTACCACTTAGTAATTTAACTGTCAAAGCTGACCAAACGGATACTTCTTTGGAAGATATCAAAAAAAGTGGAAAATTGGTAGTCGGTTTAAGCGCCGATTATCCACCATATGAATTTACAGCTAAAGTTGATGGCAAAACAGAGTATGTTGGGATCGATATTGAGATCGCTAAAAAATTGGCAAAAGATCTCGGTGTAAAACTTGAGATCAAAAATATGTCATTTGATTCGCTCTTAGTGGCTTTGGAAACAAATAAGGTCGATGCGATCATCTCGGCAATGAACCCGACGCCTGAAAGAAAAGAAAGTGTTGATTTTTCCGATATCTATTATTCGGGTAAACAATACATGGTCATCAACAAAAAAGATGCTAGCAAATACAAGAGTTTAGCAGATTTTAAGGGACAAACAGTTGGGGCTCAAAATGGATCATTGCAATATAATTTAGTCAAAGATCAGATGCCTGGTACGACTGTCAAAGGACTTTCGAAGTTGAATAACTTAGTCTTAGCGCTACAATCAGGCAAAGTTAGCGGGATCGCCATGGAAGAACCAACAGCTAAAGCATATGTGGCTAACAATAGTCAACTATTAGCCTTTGATCCAGGCTTTTCTGTCAGTTCTGATCAAACCGGTTCAGCGATCGCATTTAGAAAAAATTCGCCTGCTCTAGTTGCTGCAGCAAATAAGACATTGGCTCAGATCAAAAAACAAAATTTACTTGATACAAAGTATGTGCCTGAAGCTGCTAAATACATGGAAACGACTACCAAAAATAATACCATGATGAGCTATTGGACATATTTTGCTAAAGGGATCGAATATACTTTGATCATCACGGTCACAGCGGTCTTCTTTGGTTTTATCTTAGGGACATTGCTCTCCTTGATGCGTCTATCTGAGAACAAGTTGTTGCATAGCATTGCAGTTTGCTATATCGAGTTTATCCGGGGCACACCGTTGATGGTCCAAGTGATGTTTGTCTACTTTGGTGTCGGTGCGGTGATCCAATCCTTACCAGCTTTGGTAGCCGGGATCATTGCGACTGCCTTGAATTCAGCGGCTTACATTGCTGAAGTTATTAGATCGGGGATCGAATCTATTCCAGCCGGTCAAACCGAGGCAGCTCGTTCGTTAGGGATGACACAAAAAGATACGTACCGTTATGTTGTTATTCCACAAGCATTGAAAAATATTTGGCCAGCTTTAGGTAATGAATTTGTGACATTGATCAAGGAAAGTTCGATCGTCTCGATCATCGGTGTCGGCGATCTGATGTATCAAACACAATTAGTACAATCTGCGACATATAAGGGTGTCATGCCACTGTTCATCGCAATGGTGATCTACTTTATCATGACATTTAGTTTGTCGAAATTACTCAACTTGTTTGAAAGGAAGTTAAACCATGGATAAAATGATCGAGATCAAAAACTTGAAGAAAAATTACGGTAAAAATGAAGTTTTAAAAGATATCACCGAGACAGTGAATAAGGGTCAAGTTATTTGTGTGATCGGACCTTCTGGCTCAGGTAAGAGTACATTTTTACGTTGCCTAAATGTTTTAGAAAAACCAACGAGTGGCAAGATCATTTTTGATGGTCAAGATCTAGCGCATATTTCTGAAAAACAACTAAATGTTTTACGTGAAAAGATGGGGATGGTCTTTCAAGGCTTCAATCTTTTCCCTAATATGAGCGTTTTAGAAAATATCAAGTTAGCACCGATGAAGGTCAAAAATGTCGATGAAAAGACCGCCACAGAACGCGGTAAGGAACTGCTTGATAAAGTCGGGCTTTTAGATAAAGCCGATCAATTCCCGGATAGTCTATCTGGGGGCCAAAAGCAACGGGTAGCGATCGCCCGTGCTTTAGCGATGGATCCGGAAGTTATTTTATTTGATGAACCAACTAGTGCGTTAGACCCTGAAATGGTCGGCGAAGTTTTGAAAGTTATGCAAGATCTAGCTGATAGTGGGATGACGATGGTCGTGGTCACACATGAAATGGGCTTTGCGCGTGAGGTAGCTGATGAAGTTTGGTTCATGGCAGATGGCTATGTCCAAGAGATCGGTAGTCCAGAAGAGATCTTTGAACATCCAAAATCTGCTCGTGCCAAAGATTTCTTAGCCAAAGTTTTATAAAATAAATGATCAGGGAATACGCTTGTCATTTTGATGGCAAGCGTATTTTTACGTATTGTAAAACTAATTTTTGCTGTATAATTAATATAGAGGAAGTAGTGAAAGGAAAAGTGAGATGGCATCAGAACATATTGAAAACAAATTAAAATTGTTACCTGATCTTCCCGGATGCTATCTGATGAAAGATATCAATAGCAAGATCATCTATGTGGGTAAGGCCAAGAATTTGAAGAACCGGGTCAGGTCTTACTTCAAAAGTAGTCATGAAGGTAAAACGGCTAAGTTGGTCTCTGAGATCTATGATTTTGAAACGATCATCACATCAACAGACAAAGAAGCGTTCTTGCTAGAAATAACGCTGATCCAAAAGTATACACCTCATTACAATATCAAGTTGAAACGGGGGACGGGTTACCCGTATATCAAGATCACTAACGAAAAAGACCCCGTGATAAAGATCGTTAGTCAAGTCAAAAAAGATGGGGGCTATTATTTTGGTCCTTATCCCAATGTTTACGCTGCGCAAGAAACATTACAGTTATTGCAAAAGGTGTATCCTTTAAGGCGTTGCAATGGTTATCAAAAGCGACCTTGCCTGTACTATCATATGGGCCAATGTTTAGGCGCGTGCTTTAAAGAAGTCGATCCAGCTGAGTATGAAAAAAACATCAAAAAGATCAAGTCTTTTTTGAGTGGTAATGTAGGTGGGATCAAGCGCAAATTGACCACAAAAATGCAACAAGCTGCAGAACAACTCGAATATGAGCGTGCCGGTGAGATCAGAGATCAGATCCGTTATGTTGAGATGACGGTCGAACGTCAAAAGATCATTTCTAATGACAATACGCCGCGTGATCTGTTCGGCTTTTATATGGATAAGGGGTGGATCTCTATCCAAGTTTTCTTCATTCGCCAAGCGCGGTTGATGAAACGAGAAAAACGCCTTTTCCCATGTATCGATACCCCTGAGGCTGAATTAGCTTCATTTATCTTACAGTTTTATAACCAAAAAAATCGGATCTTGCCTAAAGAGATCTTGGTTCCTGAAACGATCGATAAGGAGATCTTAGCTGATATTTTACAAACACCAGTTAGGACGCCAAAACGTGGGGCTAAAAGAGAATTGCTTGATCTGGCCAGCCAAAATGCTCAGCTAGTTTTAGAAGAAAAGTTTCGTTTACTAGAATTAGATGATCGTAAAACGACTGGAGCAATGAAAGAGATCACTGATGCCTTAGGTCTACCAGTGGGTCATCGGATCGAAGCCTTTGATCATTCGCATACACAGGGGTCAGACCTTGTTTCCGCGATGGTTTGTTTTGTGGATGGGCAACCAGAGAAAAATGATTATCGTAAATACAAATTGCAAACAGTCGATCATGCGGATGAAGCGGCTAGCACACGTGAAGTCATCTATCGGCGCTATAGTCGGTTATTGAAAGAAAAAAAGCCATTACCTGATTTGATCTTGATGGACGGGGCAGAGATCCAAGTTCAAGCAGCGGTCGATGTCTTGCATAATCAGTTAGGGTTGACGATCCCGGTAGCTGGAATGGTAAAAAATGAGCACCACAAGACGGCCGATCTTTTGCGCCAAGATGGCGAACGGATCGGACTAGATCCTAAGAGCGAGGGCTTTTATCTGTTGCAGAGGATCCAAGATGAAGTTCACCGATTTGCGGTGACGTTTCATCGGCAAGTTAGATCAAAAAATTCGCTTTCATCCAAGCTTGAACGGATCCCGGGTGTGGGACCAAAAACACGGATCAAACTTTTGCGTAATTATGGCTCTTTAAAGAAGATCGCGCAAGCTTCATTAGAAGAGCTCCAAGCTTTAGGGATCTCTAAAAAGGTCGCCCAAACGATCAAGCTAAGTTTAGATAATTAAGTGCTATTCTTGGTTGAAGAATGAGGCGTGAAACTGTTATACTTGTGCTTAGTGTTACAATATTTTGAAAATTTTTTAGGTAATATTGAATAATAATTAGAGATTATATAGAAACATCCCGGACAGCAGATGTTGTCGGATTATTTAGAAGGGTGAAATAAATGTTTGTAGATCAAGTTAAAATTCAAGTCAAAGCCGGTAAAGGTGGCGACGGTGCCGTGGCTTTCCGGCGCGAAAAATATGTTCCTAATGGGGGACCGGCTGGAGGAGATGGTGGTAAAGGTGGCAGTGTCATCTTGAAAGTCGATGAAGGTTTACGGACTTTGATGGATTTTCGTTATCACCGTATTTTTAAGGCTAAACCTGGCCAAAATGGAATGATCAAAGGGATGTATGGCCGTGGAGCAAAAGACTTATATATTGCAGTTCCACAAGGTACGACCGTAACGGATGCTGATACGGGTGAGGTCTTAGGCGATCTAGTCGAAAACGGAGCCGAGTTAGTCGTAGCCAAAGGTGGTCGCGGTGGCCGTGGCAATATTCATTTTGCTTCAGCTAAGAATCCAGCCCCTGAGATCGCTGAAAATGGTGAACCAGGGATCGAACGGAATTTAAAGCTCGAACTTAAAGTTTTAGCGGATGTCGGTCTAGTCGGGTTCCCATCAGTTGGTAAATCGACCTTACTTTCAGTTGTAACGAGTGCTAAACCTAAGATCGCTGACTATCACTTTACAACACTTGTACCAAACTTAGGGATGGTACGCTTGGATGACGGTCAAGATTTCGTCATGGCTGACTTGCCAGGGTTGATCGAAGGGGCTTCCCAAGGTGTTGGTTTAGGGATCCAATTTTTACGTCACGTTGAGCGGACAAGAGTGATCTTGCATTTGGTCGATATGTCTGGCACTGAAGGTCGTGATCCTTTTGAAGATTATCAAAAGATCAACGCTGAATTAAAGAAATATGATCCAGCTTTGTTAGAACGACCACAGATCGTAGTTGCATCTAAGATGGATATGCCAGATTCCGCTGAAAATTTGGCTAAATTTAAAGAACAACTTGCTAAAGATGATACTTTAGCGACTAAACCAGAAGTGTTAGCCATCTCTTCTTTGACACACCAAGGTTTAGATGAATTATTACACAAGACTGCTAAATTATTGGCTGAAACGCCAGCCTTTGAGACTAAAGCTGAAAAACTTCAAGGTGAACAGGCTAAAGTCTATGAGTTCGAGGAACAAGCAGCAGAAGCACCATTTACACTTACACGTGATGCAGATGCAACTTGGGTCCTTGGTGGTGCTAAGTTAGAAAAACTCTTCAAGATGACGAACCTAGATCACGAAGAAAGCATGATGCGTTTTGCTCGTCAATTGCGTGGAATGGGCGTTGATGATGCCTTGCGTGAGCGTGGAGCTAAGAACGGTGATCTTGTAAGAATTGGCAACTTTACATTTGAATTTGTTGAATAAGATTTAAAGGAAATATTTACAAATGGGAAAAAGGTTAAAGAAGAGTAGATATATTACAGGTTTTGATGGTATCAGAACGATCGCAGTCATCGGTGTTATCTTGTATCACTTAGCACCGTATCAATTTCAAGGTGGTTTCCTAGGTGTTCCGATCTTTTTTGTGGTTTCAGGCTATTTGATCACAGATCTATTGCTTCAAGAATGGCAACAAAATAAACGGATCGATATCAAGGGTTTTTATATTAGACGAATGAAGCGCCTATACCCAGCTTTAGTTACACTGGTATTAGTAACGACCGCCTACATTACTTTGTTTGCCCGTGATCTACTGACAAATATTCGGGCAATAATCGTGACCAATTTTTTATATGTTTATAATTGGTTTCAAGTGGCGCATCATGAATCTTATTTTGATAAGTTTGGGACCCAGTCACCGTTTACCCACTTATGGTCATTATCGATCGAAGGACAATTTTATCTTTTTTGGCCAATAATTATTTTATTACTGCTGAAATTTGTCAAGAAGAAGCAACCGATCTTTGATACGATGATCATTTTAGCGTTTATCTCAGCTTTGTTGATGGCGATCATGTATCGAAGTGGGCAAGATCCTTCCCGGGTTTATTACGGTACGGATACACGGATGTTTTCGATCTTATTAGGAACATCGTTAGCAGTTGTTTGGCCAAGTACAGCACTTAAAAAGAAATTGCAACCAAATTTTAGGTTAGCGCTAGATGTGATCGGTGGGGTCACAATGTTGCTGTTACTTTGGATGTTTATGCGCATGACAGGTGAAAGTACCTTGGTTTACCGAGGCGGAATGTTTTTCTTCTCCGTTTTATCGATGATCTTAGTCGCAGTTGTGGCTCATCCGGGGGCTGACATCAACCGGTTGTTGACAAATCCATTATTTACTTGGATCGGAAAGCGTAGTTACGGGATCTACTTATATCAATATCCGGTCTTAGTCTTTTTTGAAGATAAAGTTAATGTCGCTGATCACCCATTCTTGTATGGTGTGATCGAAGTAGCTTTGATCTTAGTGATCAGTGATCTTTCTTACCGTTATCTTGAATTGCCATTGCAACATTTTGACTATTCTAAGACATGGGCAACGATCAAGGAAGTTTTTGCACCAGAATCACGTTACGGCAAAAAACGCTGGTATCTAGCTGTGCCAAGTGTGATCATTTTGTTAGCTTTGACGGGTGCGATCATTTCACCGGCCCATGGTTCTGAAAGTAAGCAAAATTCAGCACTAGAAAAGGCGATCGAATCAAATAACAAAAAAGTGGCAACACAAAATAAGGAGATCCAAGCTGGTAAAAGCAGTCAAGCTTCAAGTGCTCAAACAGCAAGTTCAAGTTCTGAGCAAGCTGCAAGTAGTTCTGAGTCTAGTTCAAGTGATTCATTGACCCAAGCTGAGCTTACGCGAGCGCAAACTTTACCGATCACAGCGGTAGGGGATTCGGTCCTGGCTGATGCTTCAGCTACACTACAAGGGATCTTTCCTAATATGTATGTCGATGCTAAAGTCGGACGTCAGGTCAGAGAAGCAGTTCCGGTCTTGCAATCGTTAGCTCAAATGGGTAAACTATCTGACACAGTTTTGATCAGTGAAGGTACTAATGGTCCATTTACGGCAGATGAGATGCAACAGATCATGACGATCTTGGGTGATAAACGTAAAGTATATTGGATCAATGTTCACGTTCCGACACGGCGTTGGCAAGATCAAGTCAATGCTGATCTAAAGGAAGCAGCTAAGAAATATCACAATCTAAAGATAATTGATTGGTATGCTTACAGTAAAGATCATGCCGATTGGTTCTATAGTGATAATGTCCATCCAAATCCAGAAGGACTCAAATACTATGGACCTTTTGTAGCAAAACAGATACTAAAATAAATAAAAGATGCTTTCAGTTTTGAAGGCATCTTTTTTATTTAAGTAATAATTTTGTGGGGCTGATCTTAAGGCCAAAAAGTGGTCGGGGTGTCTCATTAGACATTAGACTCAGTGTTGTAGTTGGCGCTACGGTTGCTAACTTTAAATGAAGTTCTTTTAGTGTCAGCGGTTTTTTAGTTGGCAATAAAATAACTTCGGTCGGCAAAAAGCGCACTATCCCCACTGGCAAAGTTTGCGTGGGCGTTGTGAAATAAACTTTTAAAGTTGGATCGAGTTCTGTGGTCAAATGTAAAAAATCACTGATACGCAATGGACTCACCTCGATCATATTATAAAACATTTGTTCGATAAAAACAAAATTTTTATTCTAGCGATCATGCTCCTCTGAGGTTTTATATCAGGGCACTTTGTCTACTTGGGGAAATGATGATAGAATATAAAAGGAATAATATGCAAAACTACTTCGGCTTTGCCGATTAGAATAGGAATATCAATTGATGGAATTAGAATTTTTAGGTACAGGTGCGGGCTCACCTGCGAAATTTCGCAATGTATCATCGGTCGCCCTAAAACTGTTAGATGAGGAAAATGCGGTATGGTTATTTGATGTTGGTGAAGGCACGCAACATCAGATCTTACGCACGACGATCAGACCACGTAAGGTCGATAAGATCTTTATAACGCATTTGCATGGAGATCATATCTTTGGCCTACCTGGTTTTTTGAGCAGTCGTTCATTTCAAGGGGGCGAAGAATTAAGGCCACTGACGATCTATGGACCTAAAGGGATCGCTGATTTTGTGAGGATAAGTTTGAAAGTTTCGCAAACACATCTTTCATACCCACTGCGTTTTGTAGAGTTAGCAGACGAAGGTGTGATTTTTGAGAATGATAAGTTCAAAGTTTCATTTTGTCGGCTAGATCATCGGATCGAATGTGTGGGTTACCGGATCGAAGAAAAAGACCATCCTGGTGAACTGTTGATCGATAAATTACGGGCTGAACATGTTCCTTCTGGCCCGATCTATGGTCGGATCAAAGCCGGTGAAGTTGTGACTTTACCCGATGGACGTACGCTTGATGGTAAGGATTATATCGGCGAACCTCAAAAGGGCCGGATCATTACGATCTTAGGTGATACTAGACAAACCCCAGGGATCTTAGAATTAGCTCAAGGTGCAGATGTGTTGGTACACGAGAGTACATTTGGCAAAGGTGAAGCCAAACTAGCACGTAACTATTATCATTCGACGTGTATCCAAGCCGCTAAGATCGCAAATAAAGCTGGTGTCAAGCAATTACTATTGAATCACATTTCGGCACGTTATGTCGGACCTTTAGCAGCGCAACTCCAAAAAGATGCTGCAAGTATCTTTAGCAATGTCAAGGTGGTCAAGGATTTCGATGTGATCGATGTTCCATTCAAAAAGAAAGGTGAGAAAAGCTAATGACAGGATATAAGCATTTAAAAGACCTAACGAATCGAGTTGTTTTGATCACAGGAGCTTCTTCTGGTTTAGGCGAACAGGTCGCTTACCAAGTGGCTAAGCAAGGAGCGATCGTAGTTGGGTGTGCGCGACGCAAGGATAAGCTTGAAAAGGTGATGGCTGTCTGTCGGGCGATCTCGGGGAGATTAGCCTATGCTTACCAATTAGATGTCTCTCATCCACATCAGATCGAAAAAGTGATCGATGAAGTAGAGGCAAATGTCGGTCCGATCGATGTTTTGATCAATGATGCAGGATTTGGCTTCATGCGTCAAGCTTTGGACTTTAGAATGGATATCGCCGAAAGAATGTTTCGGGTCAATGTCTTAGGCTTGATGTATGTAACTAAATATACAGCTTTAAATATGGCTAAACGTAAACGAGGCATGATCATCAATGTGGCCTCGATCGGTGGAAAGATCGCAACTCCGAAATCATCGATCTATTCAGCTACAAAAGCAGCAGTGATCGCGTATTCCAATGCACTGCGTTTAGAATTGAAGCCTTTAGGGATCGCAGTCTTGACGGTCAATCCAGGTCCGATCAGAACAGCTTTCTTTGAGATCGCCGATGAAACAGGCGAGTATATTGATCGGGTCAAGAAAATGTCATTGAATCCTGAGATCGTTGCTGAAAAGATCGTTAAAGCGATAGGGACGCGTAAACGTGAGCTCAATTTGCCATATTATATGGAATTAGCGCATCATGGATATCAAATTTTTCCTTGGCTAGGTGATCATCTGGCCGGTGGGATCTTTAATAAAAAATAATAAAGGATAGGTAAGATCTATGAAAAAACAATGGAGTTTGATCGGAATTTTAGTTTTAGTCTTAGTGATCGTGATCTTTTCATGGTTAAATGTGCAACCTGTGACCGTTAATTTCGGCTTTTCTCAAGTTACGATGCCGTTAGTGGTGATCTTAGTGATCTCGTTACTTTTGGGGGTCATTTTAGCAGTTCTTTTCTCGATGACGACGATCTTGCAACAAAAACAGGAATTAAAACAGGTCAAGAGTAAATTAGAATCTAACCAAGCAATGCGCCGTGCAGATAAAAACATTAAACAAGAGATAAAGCAAGATACAAAAACAGAAGAAAAATAGTTAGATGTAGGGGGAAAAATATTGGTTTCAGCAAAATATCAATGGCAAGAAGAAAACCTGGCCCCAACTCCAGCTAGCCAAGCGATCGCAGAAGAATTTGGCTTGGCTACGATAGCGGCTGAGCTGTTAGTGAAGAAGGGATATACGACGATCGAGGAAGTTCGTACATTCCTTGAGCCATCAAGTACGAGTTTTCACGATCCATATTTATTATATGATATGCAAAAAACAGTTGATCGGATCCAAGAAGCGATCGTTTCGGGTGAGCATATCACGATTTATGGGGACTATGATGCCGACGGGCTGACTAGTACTGCGATCATGTATGAAACTTTGACACAACTAGGTGCCGATGTTGATTACTATATCCCTGATCGGTTCAAAGATGGCTATGGACCTAATAAAGCTGCCTATGAGCGGTTGATCGCTGATGGAACTGAATTGATCGTGACCGTTGATAACGGTGTCTCAGGGCATGAAGCGATAACTTTAGCAAATGAAAAAGGGGTTGATGTGATCGTCACTGACCACCATGAATTACCACAAACGCTACCACATGCTTATGCGGTGATCCATCCCCGTCATCCTAAGGGAAAATATCCATTTGGCGATCTTTCAGGAGCAGGAGTAGCTTTCAAAGTAGCGACCGCACTCTTAGATGAGATCCCCCAAGATCTTTTAGATCTAGCAACGATCGGAACAGTGGCCGATCTCGTTTCACTGACGGGAGAGAATCGTGCTTTGGTAAAATTTGGTTTGACAGCTTTGGAAAATACCTTGCGTCCTGGCTTGTTGGCCTTATATGAAGTTGCAGGTGTTGACCAACAAACGATCACGTCGGAAACGATCGGCTTTTTGTTAGGACCACGCTTAAATGCGATCGGACGAATGCAGCATGCACAAAGAGATGTTGAATTGCTGACAACATTAGATGATGAGTTAGCAACAGACCTAGCTAAAGAAGCTCAGAGCTTGAACATTCAAAGACAAAACATCGTTGAAGAGATCACGCAACAAGCATTGGACAAGCTTGAACAAGAACCAAAGCATTTAGTCAATGTTGTTGCCGGTCCTGATTGGCATGAAGGTGTCTTAGGGATCGTAGCGAGTCGGTTGGTCGAAAAAACAGGTCGACCAACTTTGGTGCTCAATATTTCAGATGAAGGCATTGCTAAGGGCTCGGGACGTTCGATCGAAGCCTTTCACCTGTTCAATGCTTTGGATGGCCATCGGGAACTGATGACAAGTTTTGGGGGCCATCACATGGCGTGTGGGTTATCACTTGAAGCTAGCAATTTGTCTCAACTTCAAACGATCTTAGATGAAGAGGCAAAAGCTCAAGACCTTGATCCAACGAAAAAACCTGTTTTGCAGGTGACTGCTAAGCTTAAGGCCAGTGAAGTTACACTGGACCTGATCGCTTCGTTAGATAAACTAGCGCCTTTTGGAACGGATAATGAAGTCCCAGTGTTTGAGATCACGGACTACCAAGTTGTACAAGCTAAGGCTCTAGGCAAGACAAATGATCATTTGCGTTTGGATCTAAATACGGGTATGACTCAATTGGCAGCCTTGGCTTTTGGAGTCGGTGATGAATTACCGGAATTATTAGCTCAGCCTAAGTCATTAAAATTTGTCGCCGCGGTCGATAAAAATGAATGGCGGGGTAACATTAGTCCACAATTACTGATCAAAGACTTAGACCAAGTGGCTAAGAAAAAGCCACAAGTTATCATTGAACGCAGCGAACGATTACAAAAAGAGCAGTTTTTGAGTCCAGCTGTTTATGGCTTTTTCAATGCGAACCTGGCTAAACGCTTTGCTGCTCATCTGCCCGCTGGTTCAAAATGTGTCGTTTTTGATCAAAATCTACCACAGTTGACCGTAGATGAAGTAGTTTTGGTCGATCTCCCCCAAAATCTTGCGCAATTGGAATTTGTTTTAGGTAAACTTGATTGTGCCAAAGTCCGGGCTATTTTGTACACCAAGGCTAAAAGTGCACCGTTGCCCGAGCGAACAGATTTTACCAAGGTGTATAAATATGTTTTCCAAGTAGGACATCTGAATTTAAAAACAGACCTTGATCAAGCTGCAACTCAAGTGGGACTAGAAAAATCTCAACTAGTTTTAGTCTTAAAGGTGTTTTTTGAGGCGGGATTTGTTACAATAAAGAATGGAATTTTAGTCGGTGTAAAAAATGCACGTCCACATCGATTAGAAGATACAAATAGTTATCGCACACATGGCCAGCAAATACAAGTCGAAGAGCTAGTTTTGACTAGTTCAGATGAAGCATTGACTGACTGGCTATTACAACGTTTAGGTTAGTGGCGAGAGAAGGAGTTAAGAAAATGGCTTTGGATTTAAATAATTATGTTGAAAGCATCCCTGACTATCCTGAAAAAGGGATCATCTTTCGCGATATTACGCCCTTAATGGCTGATGGTGAAGCCTATCGTCAAGCAACGGATCGGATCGTTCAATTTGCCAAAGATAAGGGTGTTGAAATGGTCGCTTGCCCTGAAGCACGTGGCTTTATCGTAGGGTGCCCAGTGGCTTATGAGTTAGGTGTTGGCTTTGCTCCCGCACGTAAGGCAGGCAAGTTACCACGAGAAACGGTCGAAGCAAAATACGATCTAGAATATGGTACTTCTGCACTTTATATGCACAAAGATGCGATCAAACCGGGACAAAAAGTGTTGATCGTTGACGATCTATTGGCAACTGGCGGAACGATCGGCGCTACGATCGACCTAGTTGAACAACTCGGTGGTGAAGTAGTTGGCTGTGCCTTTATCATCGAATTAAAGGATCTAAATGGACGCGAACGTATCAAAGATTATGATACACTTTGTTTAATGGAATACTAAAAAGCAAGCCTAGTCAGCTAAAAGTTGACTGGGCTTTTTAAATATAGTAATTGCTTAAGCTATCAGAGTTAGTTTAGATAGAATATGGAATTACTATGTTGACGGTAGTAAATAAAATCAAGAAAGGAAAAGCTATATTTTATATAGCAGAAAAACGCATGGAAAAACAAACATTTGCCGTGATCGGGCTCGGGCGTTTTGGCGGTAGTGTCTGTCAAACACTAGCTGATGCTGGACAAGAAGTTTTAGCGATCGACCATGATGAGGCTAGAGTCAATGACTATAAAGATATTGCGACCCAAGCAGTTGTGGCTGATGCCCAAGACGAAGATGTTTTACGTTCGTTGGGGATCAGAAACTTTGACCATGTCATCATTGCGATCGGTGAAGATATTCAAGCAAGTATTTTGGTAACTTTAATGGTCAAAGAACAAGGCGTCAAATATGTAACGGCTAAAGCTCAAAATGAAAATCACGCTAAAGTGTTAGAAAAATTAGGTGTTGATCGGGTCGTCCACCCCGAACGCGACATGGGAGTCCGGATCGGGCGGAGTTTGACCTCTAAAAATATGATCGATTACTTGGATCTGGATTCAAACTTTAAGATGGCTGAGATCTTGATCACTAATCCGCGCTTCTTTGGACGGTCATTAGCTGAATTGAATTTTCGCGATAAGTACAAGCTAAATGTGATCGCGATCGCTCATAGTAAGAGTGAGATGAATCTGCCAGCCGCAGATGACGTTTTGGGCTTACACGACAGTATCTTGGTGGCTGGGCCGAAAGATGCGATCGATCAATTTGAAGAATTGATGAATTCTAAGTAAACTTAAAATATTCTTAATTATTGGCCCTTGCTTTTTGGGGGGCATTGGTCTTTAATTACTTTAGGGCAAGTGCTTGACTGATCAAGCCTTGTGCGATTAGTCTTGTAATCTAATATAAGAGTATTGTAATATAAATTAGTTGAGGTAGATTTTACCTACGTATCAATATATAGATTAGGAGAAAAATATTGAAAGAAAAGTGGACAAAGTTTTTTAAAAATGAGTATGTCACATTTGCTTTAAAAACAGTTTTTTATTTTGCTGTTTTATTTGCACTGGTCTATCTCTATAGTTACAGTGGTGTAAATCAACCACACTTTATCTACAACGAATTTTAGGAGTGATTTGTTTGGCAGAAAATTTAATCAAAGCGATCGATCACTGGGGGATCGAAACGCCAACTAAAATTGCCTATGATTATTTAGGTAAGACCAATACGTATGCTGAGCTCAAGGCATATTCTGATGCTTTAGCTAGTTATTTGGTCGAATTAAACTTACCTAAAGGTGCACCTGTGATCGTTTTTGGTGGGCAGACATTTGAAATGATCGCTGCTTTTTTAGGTGCAGTCAAAGCAGGACATGCTTATATCCCTGTTGATGCTCATTCACCACTGGAACGGATCGAAGTTATAAATGAGATCGCTCGTCCAGCTGCTTGTATCGCAGTCGAAGAGTTGCCTTTAGAATTAGGGACATTACCCGTCGTTACACCAGCTAAGTTGGCAGAAATTTTTGCGACAAAGGCTACATATGAAGCCTCTGAAAACTATGTTGCTGGAGATGATAACTTCTATATCATCTTCACTTCTGGGACTACAGGGGTACCAAAGGGTGTTCAGATCAGCCACGATAATTTAGTCAGTTTCAACAATTGGATGCAAACGGATTTTGGTTTGGCTAAAGATGGCATCTGTTTATCACAACCACCATATTCCTTTGACCTCTCAGTGATGGATCTCTATCCAACTTTGACAGCAGGCCGGCAACTGACAGTCTTGCCTAAGGAAACAACGGATAACTTCAAGGAGTTATTTGCAGTTTTACCTAAATTGCATGTGAGTGAATGGGTCTCAACACCATCATTTATGGATATTTGCTTACTACAACCAACTTTTGATGCAAAAAATCTTCCTGAATTGACGCATTTCTTCTTCTGCGGGGAAGAATTAACGCACAAGACAGCTGCGACTTTAAAACAACGCTTTCCTGAAGCTAAGATCTATAATACTTATGGCCCAACTGAGGCGACTGTGGCTGTCAGTGCAGTTGAGATCACAGCTGAGATCTTGGAAAAATATCCACGGTTACCGATCGGCCAAGCTAAGGCAGATACCACTATCGTATTGATCGATGAAGAGGGCAAACCAGTTGAACAAGGGCAAAGTGGTGAGATCTTGATCGCAGGCCCAAGTGTTTCAAAGGGATATTTGAATAATCCAGAAAAAACGGCGCATGCGTTTGTTGAGTTTGACGGACGTCCTGCGTATAAAACCGGTGATCTGGGACAATATGATGAAGCCGGACAGTTGTTGTATAAGGGACGGATCGATTTTCAGATCAAGTTACACGGATTTAGGATCGAACTAGAAGATGTTGATCATCATTTAGATAAAGTGAGCTATGTTGCTCAAGCTACGACAGTCCCACGGTATGGTAAAGATCATAAAGTCAGTCAATTGATCGCTTATGTGGTCAAAGATGAGACTAAGACAGCAGATTTTGAGAGTGACTTCAAGCTGACCCAAGCGATCAAACAAGAACTCTTAGAAACGATGATGTCATATATGATGCCTCAAAAATTTATTTACGTCGATTCATTGCCGTTGACAGCTAACGGTAAGATCGATCGCAAATCTTTGATGAAAGAGGTTAATGACTAATGCTTAATATGCAACCGTACCAAGATCCGACCTATTTTGTATTACTGGCGATCGGTCTCTTGCCGATCATGGTAGGACTTTTATACGGTCGACGCTTTAGAGTTTATGAAACGATCATCTCGTTTCTATTTTTATTGCTGACCTTTGGGGGCGTAAAATGGGAACAAGGGGTCGCCTTGATCGGATATATTATTTTTGAACTTTTGCTGATCTATGGTTACCTTGCTTATCGAAAACGTAAAAATGCTTCTTGGATCTTCAATTTGACTGTTATTTTGTCGATCCTACCGCTAGTGATCGTTAAGCTAGCACCAGTCATGAATAATGGTCGTGAATCGATCATTGGCTTTTTAGGGATCAGTTATTTGACCTTTAAAGCTGTGGGGATGATCATGGAGATCAGAGATGGGATCATCAAAGAAGTTGGACTAAGTGAAGTTGTCCACTTCTTGCTCTTTTTCCCAACGATCTCATCTGGACCGATCGACCGCTACCGCAGATTTTTAGGTGATTATAAAAAGGTACCCGCACGTGATAAGTATTTAGCTTTATTAGATAAAGCCATGTGGTATATCTTTTTAGGCTTTGTCTACAAGTTTTTACTGGCATATCTATTTGGGGTCGTAATGTTACCTAAGATCTCTGCTTTGGCTTTAGCTCATGGTGGCTGGTCATGGTGGGTGATCGCGTATATGTATACCTACTCGATGGATCTGTTCTTTGACTTTGCAGGTTATAGTTTATTTGCGGTCGGGATCAGTTATATTATGGGGATCCAAACGCCGATGAACTTTAACAAACCATTTATTGCCAAGAATATCAAAGATTTCTGGAACAGATGGCATATGACTTTGTCGTTTTGGTTTAGAGATTACATCTACATGCGGTTAGTCTTCTTTATGATGAAGAAGAAATTGCTCAAGAGTCGTATTGCGATCGCCAATGTGGGTTATTTGACGCTCTTTTTGATCATGGGCTTTTGGCATGGAGTAACTTGGTATTACATCGTCTATGGTTTGTATCATGCAGTGGCGATCAATTTGTGTGATATGTGGTTACGCTTTAAAAAGCGCCACAAAGAGAAGATACCGCACAACAAATTTACGGAAGCTCTAGCTATCTTTATCACATTCAATGTAGTTTGCTTTAGCTTCTTGATTTTCTCAGGTTTTTTGAATACACTATTTTTTGCATAGATAATTTTTGGAGGTTTTAAACATGAAAGATACAGTATTGGACATTTTAGAAGATTTAACAGGTAGCGATGAAGTAAGAAACGATCTTGACATCGATATCTTTGAAACTGGTCTTTTAGACTCAATGGGAACAGTGCAAATGTTATTGGAATTACAAGCTCAATGTGGCGTTGACGTGCCAGTTTCTGAGTTTGAAAGAACTGAATGGAACACACCTAACAAAATTATCGCGAAAGTAGAAAGTATGCAGTAATGGACGTAAAAAAGAAGCTCTTTAAGATCTTCGGTCCGATCATTTTGGCGGCTGTCCTATTGACGCTTTTGTTGATCTCACCCTTTAATTTTCGTAAGATCAATGATAAGACAGTTGAGGTAGCTGCCTTGTCCCAGTCAAAGAATATTTTTAAAGGGACAGTGGTGAAGCAAAAAGCTCTGGAAGAAAATTATGTTCCATTTTTTGGTTCTTCGGAATTATCGCGAATGGACGCCTTTCATCCAGCTACCTTAGCTAGTCACTATGATCGCAGTTATCGCCCATTTTTACTTGGGGGACCAGGATCGACCTCGCTTTCTCAATTTTTTGGGATGCAAGGGATCAATCAACAGTTGAAAAATAAAAAAGCTGTGATGATCATCTCACCACAGTGGTTTGTGCCTAAGGGAACCGATCCCGGGGCCTTTGGTCTATATTATTCCAATCTTGAAGCTGTTACGTGGTTGCGTCAGGCACAAGACGATAAGATGGACCGTTTTGCGGCTAAGCGTCTATTGCAGATGCCATCAGTCCAAAATGATACGATCTTAAAACAAGCGATCCAAAAAGTTGCAGCTGGTCAAGAATTGTCTAGCTCGATGAAGACATATCTTGATTTGAAATACAACCAATTGCAACACGAAGATGAATTGTTTTCGACACTGGCTTTAAAGGATAATACGCAAAGGATCACTAGAGTTGCGAAAGTCTTACCCGATAAGTATGATTTTGAACAACTTGATGCGATCGCTTATAAACTAGGCCAAGAAAACACAACGAATAATCCGTTTGAGATCAGTAATAAGTTTTTTGATAAGAATTTGCGCAAAAAATACAAGAAGTTAAAGGGAAAGCAAAGCAAGTACAGCTATGTAAGATCGCCTGAGTTTGCTGATTTCCAATTAGTCTTGAATCAATTTGCCAAAAATAATACTGATGTGATCTTTGTGATCCCACCAGTAAACAAACATTGGTCAGATTATACTGGCTTATCACAAGAAATGTTGCAAGATTTTAACCAAAAGATCACTTATCAGTTGCGACAACAAGGTTTCAACAATATCGTTGACCTTTCTAAGGATGATGGTGAGCGCTATTTCATGCAAGATACGATCCACTTAGGTTGGCGTGGTTGGTTGAAGATGGATCAAGCAGTAGCTCCATTTTTAACTAAAGATCAACCAAAACCAAAATATCAGATCGATAATTACTTCTACAGTAAGTCTTGGCAACAGCTCGATGGTAAAGATCTAGATCAAGTAACAAAATAAAACGCATCTAATACGGCAACTTTTGCTGTATTAGATGCGTTTTTTTAAGCTTTATTTTCCCTTAGTCTTATTATGAAAACTAGCACTAGTGAAACTAAAGTCAATATTATTCCTAAATATAAGCCGGGTGGAGTAAAGGTCAAAGTCACTTGATGTTTACCTTGGCCGATATCAAAACCAACGAAGGTATCTTGGATCTTGTAGGTCTTGACTGCTTTACCATCGACCTTTGCCTGCCAGCCCTTGCTATAAGGGATCGTCGTCGCAAAGAGTTGGTTTGACTTAGTGATATCGATCGTGCCCGTTAATCTGTGAGCAGTAGCTTTTGCAAGCTGCCACGAACTCTTTTGGAGCTGGTTTAGTTTTTGTTCGACCAAGGATCTATCCATGCGGTAGAGGACGAAATTCTCCAACCAAAGACTGTTTTTCTTGAATTTAGCGGTAATAACGACTTCATCATCACTCCCAGATACAGTCGGATTTAAAACGATTGTATGTCTGAAGGTCTTATAGTAAGGATACTCTTTACTCCCTAAATACCAAGTAGCAGAATCGCCATCGAGACTAGCACCGAGTGTCAGGTAGTAAGGGTCATCAGTCTCAGGTGTGAATTTAAAGATAATCTGCGCGGGTTTAGCCAGATCGGTCTTTTTGAAAAAGGCACCCGTAAGGTTGATCTGCTTTTTAGTATTTTGAAAGACGACTTCATTAAAATTAGCAGCATAAAAATACTTAGTCGTATTAGCTGAGCCAGTCGCTGCATTTAGCCAATTCGTCTGATAGGTCAGTGGCTGATTATAGAGAACTTTGAGTTGCTTTAATTTTTTATCAGCACTATAACCAAGTCCGATCGCATAAGGATTTTGATAGATCCTAGTTTGATCAGTCTGGGCGCGTAGGGAATAAAGCTTGGTATCGGGACGATAACTGGTAACATTAAGGTCGACTTTATCTGAAGCTCTTAGATCAAGTTCGGCCTTATCTTTAGCTTGAAGGAGGTATTTCATATCGAGCAACGAATCGCTGATCAAAGTTCCATTATAGTAGCCCACATAGTTATCGCCATCGGGTTGACCTAATTGACCATAGAAATCAGGGATACTTTTTTCAAGGGCAGAACTAAAGTAAGAACCTGTTTTTAGATCATGAGCCAAGCCATCGTCTTTAGTCCGACCATAAAGCTGAGCCGTTCGATAAAAGCCAGTATCTAATTGGGCCAATTTCTTTTGATCTTGGGCGATGACTTTAGTTGGCCCAGCAAACTCAGCTTGAGTCAAATAGCTGATGTTATTGAGCGAATAAGCCGTATTAACTAACATTTCAAAGCATACCAAGAAAAAGATGACTAGCGGTGTTAGTCGTTGGTTGAGCGGTGTCTTTTTGACCGTCAAGACGAGTAAGAGCAAAACATTGAAGAGAGCTGTGAGTAATAAAACTTGTTCTGATACGTAGTCAAAACTCTTGGAATTAAAATAAACATAGCTCAAGCCAGCTGTAAAGATCCCCAAGCAGATCAAAGATTGGTGATTTTTAAGGCAAAATTGATTTTCTTTGAGAGCCAAGGCAGCCAAGAAGATCATCCAAAAACTAACGACAAAGGAAAAGCGGTAGGGATACCATACGGGAAATTGCATCCCGTGCCACAATAGGTCGAGTGGTTCAAAGCATAAAGAAAGCCAAAGAAAGGTGCTCACTAAAAAGGCAGCTAGCTTTGAACGCCAGTCGGTCTTTAAGCTGATAAAATATAGCAGTGCGCCGATCAAAGCGAGACTACCGACAAAAAGGTTCGGGAATCCTTCGGGCATTTGTTCAAAATTAAATGCGCCGATCACAAATTTTGAAAGCATCTTGAGGGGAGCATATTCAAAGTGTAATTGGAAATTTTTTTCGGTGTATTGTCCTTTACTAGCGACCAACGAATAATAAGTTGGAACAAGGACAAGGGCCGAGACGCCAACAGCTAAAAGAGAACGACTTATAAAAAGGTAAAGCTGTGACCAAAACTTTTTGAGACCCGCAAAGTATGCTGTTTGATACCAAGCAAAAAATAAAACTAAAAATAGACAGATCATGTAAGCCATATAATAGTTGATGATCATCATTGCAGCTAGCCATAAGACGTAGGCGAGACTGCGCTTTTTTTGTAAGAGACGATATAAAGCTGAGATGATCAACGGTAAAAAGATCGGTGCATCTAGCCAAAGCATATTCAGTTGGTTAGCGATCATCCAGCCCATCAAAGCATAGCTGGTAGCAAGTGCTGGGATCATCCACCCATTCAATTTGAGTTCGTTTTTGAGTAAACGCCCAAAGGTATAGCCAGCACATCCGTATTTTAGTAGTAAGATGAGTAGACATCCAGCTGTCAGATATTTGCCAGGAAAAAAGACAAATAAGAGATTAAATGGACTCAATAGGTAATAGGCAGCTTCACCTATCATCGGGCCCCCTAAGGCTTTTGAAAATGAGTAGAGTAGTTCACTCGGGGAATGCAGCAAGGTATGGCGAAAATAAGCAAAAAAGTCGACATATTGCTGCCCCAGGTCGACTGTCAACACACTGGAGCTACCAAAGGGATAAAAGCCACGGTAGATAAAATACCCAAGCATGAGCAATACTGGAGTCCAAAAGCTCAAAACAAGGGGATAATGTTTTTTGAGATATTCTTTCATATCTAGCGTGATCCTTTCAAATTTTTGAATATTATCAGCTTATAGGATACCACAACGAGAAAAGGATTTCGAATAGTGCTTGTTTTAACTGGTCTTTTAAAAAATTTAGTATTTAAACGTCTGTATATCGTATATAATATAAAGGTAGTATCTGAGGTACCGATTTTAGTTAATTTGTGCTAGGATAATTCGTAGTGTTAATAATATTAGTAGAGGAGAATTGTGGTGAGATTCTTAAGAAAAGCGAATGCGCAAAATAAGCAAAAGCGTTCGCAAATACCATTCAGATTAAATTTTCTCTTTTTGATCGTCTTTTTACTTTTTGCAGCCTTGATCGGACAATTAGCTTATCTGCAGATCATTCATGGTCCTAAGTTCGAGTCGGAAGCAACTAGTAGTGACAATCAAACTGAGACCAGAAATGTGCAACGGGGTACGATCTACGATTCAACGGGAAAATTATTAGTCGCCAATAATACTTCACGTGCGATCACGTATACTAAACCGCTGAGCGTGACTTCAAGTCAAATGTATAAAGTCGCTAACAATTTAGTTAATTATGTCAGTGTTGAAACTGATACTTTGACCGAGCGTAATAAGGTCGATTATTATTTAGCTGATCCTAAACACACTGAAGCGGTCAATAAGCATATTCCCAATGCCGATACGATGCAAGATAATGAAAAATTGACTAAGTTGCAGACCGATTACGTTAAAAAGCACAACTTAGTCAAAAAGATGTCAGAGAAACAAGAACAAGCAGCTGTGTTATATGCCAAGATGGTAGGTGCTTATGCTTTATCGACCATCTATCTTAAGACAAGTGATGTCAGTGATACCGAGATGGCTGAAGTCGGCGAGCACTTGTCCTTATTACCAGGTGTCAAGATCGGCACTAGTTGGGCACGCTCTTATCCTAATGGTGAATCAGTTAAGAGTGTCATTGGGACTGTGACGTCAGAAAAGCAGGGACTTCCTAGCGATCAGATCAATAAATTACTGGCTGAGGGTTATTCGCGTAATGATAGTGTGGGTTCAAGTTATATCGAATCTCAATACGAAAATGCGCTCAAGGGAACAAAAGAGGTCATTAATGTTCAAACGCAAAATAATGAGATCATCAAAGAAGTCAAACAATATGGCGGTAGTCCCGGGGATAATCTGCAATTGACGATCAATGCGGATTTTCAAAATCAAGTCCAAAAGATCGTTGAGGATAATGTGAAAAATGCCGCTGGTAGCAATCCGTATATTCCAGGAGGCTATGCCGTTGTAATGAATCCTAAGACTGGTGGGATCTATGCTTTAGCTGGGGTCAGTCGTGACCTTTCCACGGGTGAAGTGAAAGAAAATGCACTGGGAACGATCAATCAGACTTTTGTAATGGGGTCTGTTGTCAAAGGGGCGATGGTCATGGGAGCTTTGAACGATGGTGTTATCACCCCGACCAACAATACTTTACTCGAAGAACCGATCAAGTTAGCTGGTACTGCGGCTAAGACATCTTGGTTCAACAAGACAGGGGCAGCTAACATGAGTCTTACCGCGGCCGATGCCTTACAGGTCTCATCTAACACGTACATGATGAAATTGGCAATGTTAGAAGGGGGCTTTAAATATACTTCGGGTGCAGCGCTCAATTTACCGACCTCGATCTTTGATAAATTGCGTCAAAACTTTAAACAATACGGTCTAGGTGTCAAAACTGGGATCGATATTCCAGGCGAAGCTAGTGGGTTTGAAGGGGCTGCCGATCAGTCACATATCGGTAATGCGTTAGACTTATCGTTTGGTAACTATGATGCGTATACTCCGATCCAATTAGCGCAATATGCTTCAACGATCGCTAATGGGGGCTATCGTTTGCAGCCACACATCCTAAAGTCGATCCGCAAGACGAATAGGGATGGTTCGTTAGGTCCTGTAAAATACGAAATGCAACCAAATGTTTTGAATGTCGTTGATGGTACAAAAGATCAATGGGATGTTGTTAAAACAGGTCTTTGGCGCGTGGTCCATGGTTCTAATACTTATCGGACTGGGGGCTCTATGGCTTCGGTAAAACCTGAGATCGCAGCTAAGACAGGGACAGCACAAACATTTTATAACAATACCGAGACTGAGACTTTAAGTGCGATCAGTTATGCACCAGCTAACGATCCCCAAGTCGTAGTTGTAGTTGCTTTCCCTAATATTACCGACTCCAACAGTAAGATCAATACTGAGACTGTCAAACAGATCTATGAAGCTTACTGGAAAACAGTTCAATCCAGTGATGGTTTTAAATAAATGATTTTTGATCGACTTTAAACAGGTAACAGGCGTGTTTAAAGTCGATTTTTTTGCTGTCAAGGAATTTTCCTTAACAAATAGCTAAAAAATACTGGTAATCGACGGCAAAAGATGATATGATATTAAACGTTGAAGATGCCAAGTGCATTTTTAGGAACTGATATGTATGGGAGGTTTAGAACATGCGTGTAAATATTACATTAGAATGTACAGAATGTCATGAACAAACATATTTGACAAACAAAAACAAGCGTAATAACCCAGATCGTCTTGAACTTAAGAAGTACTGCCCACGCGATCACAAGGTTACTTTACATCGTGAAACAAAATAACAACAGGTTTAAAACCCTGTTGTTTTTTTTTGAAAGTTTGATGAACCGGTTGCATAAAGGCAAGACCTCAGCTGTGGTTTGTGCTAAAATAGGATAAACCAGACCAAATTGGGGGACCAGTTATGAACAGCTTTCACAAAAAGCCGATCGTTACTTACGGACTGATTGCTGTCAATCTTTTAGTTTTTATTGGAATGACTCTAAGTGGCGGGACTCAAAATGCAGTCAACTTGATCGCATGGGGGGCTAAATACAACCCTTTGATCATTCAAGGTGAGCTTTGGCGCTTGTTCACGCCGATGTTTATTCATATCGGATTAGAGCATTTAGCCTTAAATCTATTGACATTGTATTTTCTGGGAGTACAGCTGGAACAGCTATTCGGCAAGTGGCGTTTTTTAGCCTTATATTTAATAAGTGGCGTGGGAGGCAACATCTTGAGTTTTGCACTCTCAAACAACATTTCAGCGGGGGCAAGTACTTCGCTGTTTGGGCTTTTTGGCGCCTATTTGATGCTAGGAGAATCATTTAGACAGAACCAGTATATCAGAATGATCTCACGGCAATTTTTAGTTTTGATCGTACTTAACCTTGGATTTGATCTCTTTGCAGGAGGTATCGATATTTGGGGGCACTTAGGTGGACTCTTGGCCGGCTTTTTGGCTTCTTATGCAGTCGGTGTGCCTAATGTAGGAGCTATTCCAAGGATGAAACGGATCGTTAGTGTTGTTGCTCTAGTAGTTGTATATGGATTATTGTTGCAGACCGGTTTCAATCACTGGCAATATCCAGTATAATTTTGAGGGAGAGGTTTTCATGAAGACGTTATATGATGTTCAACAGCTTTTGAAGCATTTTGGGATCTTTGTTTATGTCGGCAAAAGGCTTTGGGATATCGAATTGATGGCGATCGAGCTGGACAATTTATATAAAGCTGATGCGATCGATAAACAAGTCTTTTTGAGTGCCAAATTAGTCTTGACGCGGGAACACCGCATTGAGGAGCAATACGAAGCAGCTAAGGATATTTAGATTTGAGGAGACATATTAGTATGGACAAGAAACTTATCGGCGTTGACCTTGGTGGGACAACGATCAAATTTGCAATTTTAACAGCAGATGGTGAGATCCAACAAAAATGGAGTATTGAAACTAACATTTTGGATGAAGGTTCACATATCGTACCTGATATCATTGGATCGATCAACCATCACTTGAATTTATATGAAATGACACCAGACCAATTTATCGGTATTGGGATGGGGACACCAGGGACCGTTGATCGGGCTGCTGGCACGGTCGTAGGTGCTTACAACTTGAACTGGAAGACAGTTCAAAATGTTAAAGCTGAGATCGAAAAAGGCACAGGGATCAAGTTTGCGCTTGACAACGATGCTAACGTTGCTGCTTTAGGTGAACGTTGGAAAGGTGCGGGTGAAAATGCTGCTAACGTTGCATTTATCACTTTAGGTACCGGTGTTGGTGGCGGTTTGATCGCTGATGGCAACTTATTGCATGGTTTAGGTGCAGCGGGTGAAGTTGGTCATATCAACGTTCAACCTGATGGCTACCTTTGCACATGTGGTAACAAAGGTTGTTTAGAAACATATGCTTCAGCTACTGGTGTTGTACGCGTAGCACGTGATATGGCTGAAGAATTTGCTGGCGATTCTGAATTGAAGCGTGCTTTAGATAACGGTGAAGAGATCAGCTCCAAGATGGTCTTTGATCTAGCTAAACAAGATGATATCTTGGCTAAACGTGTTGTTGATCGTGTTTGTTATTACTTAGGGTTAGCAAGTGCTAATATCAGTAGCATTTTGCATCCAGAATATGTTGTTATCGGTGGCGGTGTTTCTGCTGCAGGGGACTTCTTATTGGATCAAGTTGAAGCTTACTTCAAGCAATTTGCATTCCCAACGATCCGCAATACGACAAAACTAAAATTAGCACAATTGGGTAACTCTGCTGGGGTTATCGGGGCTGCTTCTTTAGCTTTGGAATTTAAATAAACGTATTGATCAATTAAACAGTCTCGCTTTTGGGTGAGACTGTTTTAGTCTAGGAGGTTTTTTTTATGAATTTTGTATTGGGTGAAATTTCAGCATGGCTTTGGATCGACCTTGTTTTGGTCATTATCTTATTATGGATGCTTGGGACACAACTATATTGGTGGTACCGGGGCAAGAAAGTTGCTCATATCGTTGAAAGCGATGAGTTCAAACAAGGCCTACGTAAAGGACAAGTGATCGATCTACGCGATAGTGCAGAGTTTGGACGCTCACATATTTTAGGGGCAAGAAATATGCCATTTGCACAATTCAAACTCTATGAAAATGCCTTGCGCAAAGATGCGCCAGTTTATCTTTATGATACGACTAAAGCGATGCCGATCCGGATCGCAGCTCGTTTGAAAAAAGAAGGCTTTAACGACATCTACATTTTAAAGGGTGGTTACTCTAAATGGGATGGCAAAAAGAAAACTAAAAAAATCTAGTAGGTATGGGTGATGGCGATAAGGTTATCACCCATATTTTTGTAAAAAAGCTGTGAGGTAGGATCTATTAGGCTTTAAAATATCAAAAACAGCTATGATGCGTAATTTTGCATCATAGCTGTTTGTCGTGCTGCCCGACATTGAGGGCATTATTGATCTAACATTTTTTTGATAACAGGTACTTGTCCTAGTTCGGTAATATCTTCTTTGGAAAGTACGACTAGATTAGTATCTGATTCGGCAAGGTTGGTAAAAGCCGTGATACTTTGATCTTTGAAGTAATTATCATCAACGTTTTTTAAAGCTTCTTGGATCTTGGTGATCCGGTAACTTTCAGCGTCAGCCCGTGTTTTAGTCGCTTGGGCTTGGGCTTGTGCAGTTTCGACTAAGGCTTTATTTTTAGCGTCGGTCGTTAATTTGATGTTGCGTGCTTCCCCTTCGGCTCGAGCGATCGCAGCTACCCGTTCACGGTCGGCGGTCAACTGTTTGTCCATGGCTTTTTGGATCTCTTTAGAAGGGGTCAATTCATCGATATTGACCCGATCGACATTGATCCCATAGATATTTGTCAAATCTCCGATCGCATGTGCAAGTTCAGCATTGATCTTAGAGGTCGAACCTAACGCAGCGTTTAGATCCATCCGTCCGATGATATCACGTAGATGCCCCCGAACTAGTTGAGCCATGGATTCTACAGAGTCAGAGTTCTCATAAGTGTATTTTTTAGCATCAGTAACGTGATAGTTCAAAGTGACGCTTGCCTCGATCTCAGCATTATCTTGCGTGATGACAGAATATTTTTGTAAACGCAGTGGATGCATAGCTAATTCGACTGTCCGGATCTTTTGAAAGATAGGGACGTAGAATTGTAAGCCAGCATCGACTGAACGTGAATATTTACCTAAGGTCTCAACGAGTCCCTTACAGTTTTGTCGAACGATCTTGATCCCAAACATAATAGTTCACTCCTCTTTATTATTAAGTGGTCGTAAAGTTAAGATATTCCCCACCGCTTCGATGATGATATAATCGTGACCGAGTTTTAAGGGTTGGTTACTTTCGATCAAGTAGCGATAATAGATGCCATCGACTTTAACTAGACCATCGAGTTCATCAAATTGCCTAGCCGAAACGCGTTTGCCTAAAAACATTCGTTTCTCTAAGGCCTCAGAACTAGTGGGCTTAGTTAAAGATTCATCAACGATCGATTGCAATGTTGCATTGACACTTTTATTTTCTTCTTTAGCCTTCTTACTTAGTTTTTCTTTTAATGAAGCTGGCAACCGAAATAAGAAGGTCGTCATTTCATCTTTGTCCATAAGCATCCTCACTTAAAAATATTTTAGCATTACGATATCATTATGATATCGCTAGGGAACGATAAAGTAAATAAAAATACCCACTCTAGAAAATGGAGTGGGTAGCTTATCTATTATCCTTGATGGGAAGAACGGCGCTTGCGCAATGCACGACGACGATGTTGATCCAACACAGCTTCGCGTTCTTCAATCGGTTCAACTACAGTCTTCTTGAATGCGTAAACACAACCTGCAACTGCACTAAAAGCAGTTAACGTGCCAACTAAGAAGCCTTTACCAAATGTCTTCATAGGGGAATTCCTCCTTTTTGAATTACTACTCCTATTATGAATGATTAGCCAAAAAATATCCAGTATTTAACTCTTTTGGCTAAAAAATATGATAGTATTAATCATGTGAATAAATTAGTCTTGTAGAAAGGAAAGATAATGGCACAAAAGCTACTATTGATCGTGGGACCAACTGCAGTGGGGAAAACGGCATTAGCTGTTGAATTAGCCCAAAAATTCAATGGTGAGGTCATCTCAGGAGATTCGATGCAGATCTACCGTGGACTGGATATTGGGACGGCTAAGGTGACTCCCGCCGAAATGCAGGGCATCAAGCATTATATGCTTGATATAAATGAGATCGATCAGCGCTTTTCTGTAGCGGATTTTATTGCGCATTGTAAACAAGATGCCCAAATGATCGCTAAGGAAGATAAACTGCCGATCTTAGCTGGGGGAACTGGTTTTTATCTTCATGCGTTATTAAATGATTTTAAGCTGGGGCAAGATAGTTATGATCAAGCTGAGACTAAACGCAACAAATGGCATGCTTTTGCAGCTGAATATGGGCAAAAAAAATTATGGGAAAAATTAGCTCAGATCGACCCTAAGGCAGCTGCAAAGATCCCATTTCAAAATGAACAACGGGTCGTGCGGGCTTTAGAGGTCTATGAAAAAACTGGGAATTTATTTTCTAGTCAGGCTGATCAAGAAAGTTCAGCTTACGATGCCTTGATCATCGGTTTGACGACGGAGCGGGCTTTATTGTACGAACGGATCAATCAACGGGTCGATCTGATGTTAGAACAGGGCTTGTTGGAAGAAGCTCGTTTTCTCTATGAGCAAGGTGGGGCTGAATTGCCTCCAGGAAAAGGGATCGGATATAAGGAATTTTATCCATATTTTGAGGATAAGAGCACGCTTGAAGAGGCTGTTTTGGCAGTCAAACAAAATTCACGACGCTATGCCAAACGTCAATTGACATGGTTTCGCAATAAAATGGATGTTAATTGGTTTGATATCGTACAACATCCAGCACAAAAAGAAAAAATTATTGAGTTGGTTACGGACTGGCTCGCAAAATAATGGAGGATTTTCAATGTTAAATTCATGGAAACAAAACTTACCAGAGGATCTGATCGCAAAGGTGGCGAAAGTTGATGAAAAGATCAGCGGTCACTTACAAAAGATCGATGAACAAGTGCTCTACAATCAACAACGCTTGTTAAGTTTATTTAGAAAACACCGGGTCGCTGAAGAAGATCTAGTTGGTTCAACAGGGTATGGCTTTGATGATATGGGACGTGAAAAACTTGAAGCGATCTTTGCTGACTACTTTAAAGTCGATGACGCTTTAGTTCGTCCGCAACTTATCTCAGGAACACATGCGATCGCAACTGCTTTTTACGGTGTTTTACGTCCTAAAGATACGCTTTATTATATGACAGGGATGCCATATGATACGATCCAACAAGTTATCGGTGTTGTGGGCGATAATCCAAAAACGCTCAAAGAATATGATATCAATTTTGACTACACTCCATTAAATGAACAAGGCAAAGTCGACTATGATGCAGTCAAAGAAAAATTACAAAATGATAAGTCGATCAAGATGGTCGCGATCCAACGCTCACGTGGTTATGCGACCCGCGATAGTTTCGTTGTTGATGAAGTTAAAGAAATGATCGAATTTGTAAAACAATATGCCCCCAATGCAGTGATCTTCATCGATAATTGTTACGGTGAATTTTCCGAAACAACAGAACCATCATTTTATGGAGCAGATCTGATGGCGGGTTCATTATTCAAAAATGCTGGTGCGGGGATCGCTAAAGGCGGTGCCTTTATCGTTGGGCGTAAAGATTTAGTGGCTCAAGCAGCGGCGCAACTTTATGCTCCTGGTTTAGGTAAGGCTGAAGGTCCAACTTGGGGCTATCTACGTGATTTCTATCAAGGTGTCTTTATGGCACCACATACAACAGGTGAAGCGATCAAGGGTGCGATCTATACGGCTGCTTTGTTAGAAGAACTTGGAATGGAAGTTTCGCCTAAATGGGATGCACCGCGAACAGATCTCGTTCAAACGGTCACATTTGGTAAGCCAGAACCAATGATCAAGTTCTGTGCTGCGATCCAGCATAATTCACCGATGAATGCTTTTGTTGATCCAGTGCCAAGTTATATGGATGGCTATGAAGATCAAGTTATTATGGCTTCCGGGAGCTTCACAGAAGGTTCAACGATCGAACTTTCCTCTGACGGTCCTTTGCGTGAGCCATACTGTCTCTATATTCAAGGTGGTCTATCTTATGCGCATGTTAAATTAGCCGTCACGGAAGCCGCCAAAGAAGCATTTTATAAGGATTAGTCAGTCAAAAGTCGGGTCTATACTCGGCTTTTTTTACTAAAAAAATAAATATTTATTATTCTATGTTATAAAATGTAACATAAGTGGTTGACAATGCAATTTAGAGTTGCTATGATAATGGAGTGATCTAAAGGAGGATGTTATGAAGGAAAAAGAGTTACGCCGCTCATTGGCTGTTTTGCCGATCGGGACGGTCATGAAACTTACCGATCTAACTGCACGACAGATCCGCTATTATGAGGAACAGGGATTGGTCATACCTGAACGAAATGAAGGCAATCGTCGGATGTATTCGTTGAATAATATTGATAAATTATTAGAAGTCAAAGATTATTTAGCTGAGGGTATCAATATGGCAGGGATCAAGCAGATCTATGCCGAACGCGCCCAAGAAGAGGCAAAACGCCAAGCTAAACGTGAAAAATCGTTGACGGATGCTGATGTTAGACGGATCTTACATGATGAATTCGTGACTGTCAGCGGTTTGAGTAAACAAAATCAATTTTCTTTCCGAAATAACGGTCTCTAATCAAATTACAAGGAGCAATCAGTATGGCAAAACCTAACTACACCAAAGATGAAATTCGTAAAATGGCAAAAGATGAGCATGTGCAATTTTTGCGCTTAATGTTCACTGATCTCTACGGTACGATCAAAAACGTAGAAGTTCCGATCAGCCAACTTGATAAAGTGTTAGATAATAAGATGATGTTTGATGGTTCTTCGATCGATGGCTTTGTGCGGATCGAAGAAAGCGATATGTGGCTTTACCCAGATCTCTCGACATGGTTGATCTTTCCGTGGGGAAGTGAACACGGAAAAGTTGCGCGTTTGATCTGTGAAGTTTACAATGCTGATCGGACACCATTCTATGGAGATCCAAGAAATAATTTGATCCGTATTTTGGATGAAATGAAAGAATTAGGTTTTACTGACTTCAACATTGGACCTGAACCAGAATTTTTCTTATTCAAACTAGATCCTGAAACAGGTAAGCCAACCACACATTTAAATGACAAGGGAAGTTATTTTGACCTTGCCCCTGTCGACTTGGGTGAAAATTGTCGACGTGATATCGTGTTGGAATTAGAAAAGATGGGCTTTGATGTTGAAGCTTCACACCACGAAGTTGCTCCTGGTCAACATGAAGTTGATTTTAAATACGCAGATGCACTACATGCCTGTGATAATATCCAAACATTCAAACTGGTTGTTAAAACTGTAGCTAGAAAATATGGACTACATGCAACATTTATGCCAAAACCACTTGATCGGATCAATGGGTCAGGGATGCACTTGAATATGTCACTTTTCAATGAAAAGGGTAATGTTTTCTTTGATGAAAATGCTGAAGAACAACTTTCACAAGAAGCTCGTTACTTCTTAGGGGGCTTGATCAAACATGCGCGTAACTATACAGCGGTCATGAATCCAACGGTCAACTCTTATAAGCGTTTAGTTCCAGGTTACGAAGCTCCAGTTTACGTAGCTTGGTCTGGCCATAACCGTTCACCATTGATCCGTGTACCGATCGCTCGTGGTTTGTCCACACGGGTCGAATTGCGTAGTGTTGATCCATCCGCTAATCCATATCTTGCGGTAGCTGCTGTCTTAGCCGCTGGGTTAGATGGTTTGAAGAATAAGATCGAACCACCAAAACCAGTTGACCGCAATATCTATGTTATGGGTGAAGAAGAGCGCAAAGCTAATGGGATCGAGGATCTACCATCGACCTTGCATAATGCGCTAAAAGCTTTGCGGACTGATGAAGTGATCATCAATGCGATGGGCCCTCATCTATACAACAACTTTGTTGAAGCTAAACGTTTAGAGTGGGAAGCATATCGCCAAGAAGTATCCCAATGGGAACGCGATCAATACTTAGAACTCTATTAATTATGAAACATTAGTTAAAAAACCTGTCATTTTTACGACAGGTTTTTTTGCTATTTACTGATAAGAACTGGGTGGTGAAGGGTGATATCTTTAACAGAAAAACGTTCTAAACCGAGATGAACGATATCTTTGGTAAAGACGACACGGGTCTGCTTATCTGATATCTTAAGTGTCACAGCGTCGAAACGATTTTTGATCGAATCAAGTTTGCCACTGAGTGTTTCAGTCGAGCCATCTTTTAGGGCTAAAGTGAGGGTAGCTGTTTTTTGAGAGCGGATCGCTTGTTGTAAGAAAAGGGCAAGTTGTTTTGGTGGGATACTTGCAAAATCTGTTGTACGTGGAGTGGGCGTTGTTTGTTCGAGTTCGAAGAATAATTGTGCTTTAGTATGGAGATTTTTAGTCAATTTGCTCAAATTTTCAGGGCTGAAGAATTTTTTAAGTGTCATGGTAAACACCCTCCTAGAACATTTGTTTGATATTTATATTATATGAACATCCGTTCGATAAATCAAGAGAAAGTTTGGATAAAAATATATTGATGTAAATCAGAGGAGTGGTTAACTGTTACCAAAAACATAGAATAATGTGTTATAACAAACCATGGAAAGAAGTAAAAATGTGGGTGGTTATTATGACAATGTTAAAACCGAAAGAAATGG